>JAJDCM010000350.1 GCA_029260825.1 Planctomycetota bacterium
GCAATCACGAGGTGCTAGCCCGGCTTCAAAAGGGAGAGTCGATTCCCCTGAGCGAATTCTACGAAGACTTCGATCCCATCACCCAGCTCGTTGTCCAGGAAGGAGGGCTCTTCCCCTTCTCCAAGTCACTCGCGCGAGGAGAGATTACCCTTCCTCCCGTTGACACAAAAGCACGCCCCATGACCATGGCAGAGAAGATCCTCGCTTCTCATCTCCATTCAACGGGAAAAGATAATAAATCCAATTCTTCGAGTGATTCCTGGGTAAAACCAGGAGACGCGGTCGTGGTAAATGTCGACGGCGGCTACTCCCATGAATTCACAACCGCTCAGGTTCATTACTTCCTGCAGCAAGAATATGGCAACGACTATCGGGTCGCCAACCCGGAGAAATTCGCCGTCTTTGAAGATCACCTCATTTACGCCGACTCCGTCGCCAAGATGAAACCTTTCGTCAACAAGATTGAAACCCTCCGAGAGCTCCAGAGAGAATTTCAAGCTCATACCGGAGTTCAGGATTTCTCCGCAAAAGACGGGGTCTCACCCGGCATCTGCCACGAAGTCGCCCGGGAAGCACTCATCGAACCGGGAGAGTTCATTCAGGCAACAGACAGCCACACCTGCATGGGAGGTGGGAACAACGCTCTTGCCTGGGGCGTCGGGGCGACCGAATACGCAAACCTCATCTCTTCCGGCTTCACCATGGTGGAAGTACCCGAATCAATTTGCTTTGAGCTCACCGGGGAACTTCCGGAGGGAGTGACCGCAAAAGACGTCATGCTTTACATCCTTTTGCACTTCGCCAAGCCGCAAAAGACCCTCAATCGAATCATGGAATTCACGGGCCCTGGACTGCAAGGCCTCTCGATGGATGAACGCGCAACCCTCGCCAACATGGCCACCGAATGCTCGGCCCGAGGTGCGGTGGTTGCCGCTGATGAGAAGACCTTCGAGTGGATGGCACAAAAGAGGCCGGGCACCGACATTCAGAAACTAAGAGAAAAAGCCGTCGCTCCGGACGAAGGAGCTCACTACGACGGCGGTCTCCATACGATCGATCTCTCTTCCATCCAGCCTATGGTTGCCGACCCGGGCGACCCGGACCGGGGCATTCCATCCGATCCCACCAACGGAGCCTTGATCTCGGAAATCGGACAGGTGCCGATCAACATCGCCTACGGTGGAAGCTGCACCGCGGGAAAGGCGGACGATCTTGTCTTTTACCATCGCGTCGTCAAGGAAGCGGTAGACGCCGGGCTCACCGTCGCCGACAACGTCAACTTCTACATTCAGTTCGGCTCAAAAGCAGTCGAAGCGTTTGCCCGAGCGAACAAATTTCACGAGACGTTTGAGCGTGCCGGCGTCGTTCTCATTCAGCCCGGATGCGGCGCCTGCATCGGCTGTGGCCCGGGTGTTTCCGAAGACACGGAACAGGTCACGGTGAGCGCCATCAATCGAAACTACAAGGGGCGATCCGGTCCAGGTCGACTGTATCTTGCTTCCCCGCTCAGCGTCGCCGCATCTGCCTTCCGGGGCTACATTTCGGAATACCGCCCCGGAATGTTTGAAAAGTCGCTCGCCGGAAACAAGTAGCTTGAACTATAAAAGTCTTCGGCACTGCGTGGAGGATCTTGAAAAAAGCGGCCACCTCCTGCGCATCGAGGAAGAAGTCGATCCATACCTGGAAATGGCGGAGATTCAACGCCGGGTGTATCAGGCTTCCGGACCGGCCATCTTCTTTTCCCGGGTGAAGCACTCCCCTTTTCCGGCGGTGTCCAATCTGTTTGGCACCGACGCCAGATGCAAGTTTCTCTTTCGGAGCACTCTGCGGAGAGTGCAGAAAATCGTTCAGCTGAAAGCGGACCCAAGCTCCTTCTTCCGAGCCCCCGCAACGTTCTTGACCCTTCCCTTGGCATCCTTTCCGGCTCTCCCCAAAAGAGCAAGAAGCGGGCCGATCTTTGCCGCCACCACCCAGATCGACCAACTCCCACGAATTCACAGCTGGCCCGATGACGGCGGCCCCTTCATCACCCTACCCCAGGTCTACACAGAAGACCCGGATCACCCGAGCATTCTTCGATCCAATCTCGGGATGTACCGGATTCAGCTCTCCGGGAATCGCTACCAGCCCAACCAAGAAGTCGGACTCCATTACCAGATCCATCGTGGGATTGGCGTCCACCATCAAAAGGCCCTCTCCCGAGGCGAGCCACTCAAAGTAAGCATCTTCATCGGGGGACCTCCCTCGGCGACCCTCGCCGCTGTCATGCCTCTACCGGAAGGACTTTCCGAACTTCTCTTCGCCGGCATGCTCGGAGGACGCCGATTTCGCTACTGCCGACGAGACGGCCACGTGATCGCCACCGACGCTGACTTCTGCATCACCGGAACTGTCGATCCGAACAAGACCTCACCCGAGGGCCCCTTCGGGGATCATCTTGGCTACTACAGCCTCGCCCACGATTTCCCCGTCCTTCGAGTCGAATCCGTGTATCACCGAAAAGACCCGATCTGGCCCTTCACCGTGGTGGGCCGCCCCCCTCAGGAGGACACGTCTTTCGGAAAGCTCATCCACGACATCACCGCACCACTCGTTCCCAAAGAGATACCTGGAGTCAAGGCCATCCACGCCGTGGACGCCTCGGGAGTCCATCCCCTATTGCTGGCAATTGGTAGTGAACGATACACTCCCTACGCGGAGCGAAAACCCCAGGAGATCTTGACTCTCGCCAACGCCATCCTGGGATTTGGCCAGTGCTCCCTTGCCAAGTATCTGTTCATCGTTGCCGGAGAAGACGACCCTTCCCTCAAAGTTGATGACATCCCGGCCTTTCTCCAGCACGTCCTCTCCAGGGTCGATCTCGAACGAGATCTACATTTCCAGACCCGCACCACGATGGATACATTGGATTACTCGGGAACCGGGATCAACCACGGATCCAAGCTCGTGATCGCCGTCGCTGGAGAAAAGAGGAGAAGCCTGGGAACCTCCCTCCCAACAAACTTCTCGCTCCCGGAGAACTTTCGCAACCCCAAGATTGCTCTTCCGGGGATCCTCATCATCGAGAGGCCTTCTGCCAGCGACAAGGAACAATGCGCCGACGACCCGGCGCGTCTCGCCCAATTCCTCGGGGAAAGCCAGAAAGAAAACCTATCTGATTTCCCTTGGGTCGTCCTCGTCAACGACTCTCAGTTCTGCTGCGAAAGCCTCAACAATTTCCTGTGGGTCACATTCACCCGATCCAATCCCTCCCATGACACCTATGGCATTCATGAATTCTCGGAGAACAAACACTGGGGATGCCATGGGTCATTGATCATCGATGCGCGAATCAAATCACATCATGCACCGCCACTGATCGAGGACCCCAAAGTCACGAAACGAGTGGATGAACTGGCAGAGAAGGGTGGCCCGCTGCACGGAATTTTGTAGTCCAGCAAGACCGAAAAAAAAGGCCGGAATCCCAAGAGATCCCGGCCTTTTGTAACGTCAAGATTCCGAAAGTAACTCGATCTTCAGAGACCCAGAATCAGATTCAAATAGATCCGGTCGGACGGGTCTTTGGAATCGAATCGATTCCGGACGTAGCCACCCGGAAAGAAATGGGCCCACGCGAACTGCGCCGAAACATTTTCGGTCAACTGCATGTTGAGGAACAAGTCCAGCTCCTGGCCAATGACATTCGATCCACCAGAAGACGCATCCGGACGGAATTCCGACGGCGCGGTTTGATCTTTCGTTCGATGAGCATAGAAAAGATATCCACCCACTCCAGCCCGAGCCCCTTCGCACACTTCGATCGAGCCCTTGGCCGTGATGATGTGGGCATTGCTGGCCGTAATTCGATCCGAAAGACCGTACCGGGGATGCCGGTCCTGAAAAATCGGATTGAATGTATTATCCGCCGAATCATCCGGGTTCTGGTCACCGGTCGCCAGGGTGTATCCAAGCTCGATTTCCGGGTCGATCGCCGAATCTTCAAACCCGATCAGCACGTTGTTTTCCCAGCCAAACGCCTTGATGTTGTGATCCATGGGGCCATGGTCGCCAAACTGCCAGGCAAGCTCGGAATTGAACGAGAAGGGGCCGGCCTCCGCGAAAACACGACCGCCGATGGTATGGCGCTTGTCTTCGACTCCGCTACTTCCCCGAGCCGCACCCGAACGTCGATCATGAACATTCAGCCAGTAAAGATCAAAACCGGAATCACCTTCGTCGTTAGCGAAGGTCGAATAGATTCCTGCGAACGAGACATCTTCATTGTTCGGGTTCGTCTGGTCATTCTCGATCAACTTTCCCCACCACGCGTCGATCGTCAAGTTGCCGGTCTGCATGGTTCCCTTGACAACATCATGAGACAGTCCGGCGCCAAAGTCTGAATCGCCGAGGAGAAACTCGGTTCCATAGACCAGCTCTTGTCGACCAATTTTGAAGCCCAGCCCACTTCCGTTGACATCTCGAGCTTCGAAGTAGCCCTGGTAAACCTTGATATCATCATCGTCGGTTAGATCCAGATTTAAAAACTTCGAGTCGTCGCCCCAGATACTGTTGTTCTGAAGCTCAAGAAATAGTCCGGTATTACCGGCGAGCTCGGCACCGATACCGATCGTGAAGCGGTTCGTGATGAAGTCGTTGTCATCGTCAAAGCTGTCGTCAAAATCGCGAGAGTTCTCGAGATACTCTCCTCGCATTCTCGCGCTAAGGCTGAAGTAGACTCGCTTGACGACGTCCTTTAACGCACGCCCATCTTCAGTGAAAAGAAACTCGTCATCCTCATCATGATGGCCTTCACCGCCTTCATCCTCTTCGTGGTCAGATGGACTCACTGAACTCGAGCCGGAGCTCGACTCAGGGGGCGCTGCTTGCCCTTGCGCCTCCGCAGCCAGGACAAAGCTCAGGCCAACTGCGCCCACGAAAGCCACAAGCAGTGGCACCCGTTTCCACCAGCTGTCGCTACATGTAGTTGCTTGCCGTCGATCCATACTGTGCTCTCCCTCCCTGATCCGCCTATCAAATCAACGTCACACGGAACTTGCTACACGTCTTGCTATTGACAACAGGAAGCTCTATCTTTCGAATACTCAAGATCAAGTCTTGATTTCCCCCCTTCTTTTAGTCACACAGTTGGGACACGGCGATAATGATGCGAAAATCCTGAAGTCAAGCTAGTGGCAAGGCGCGGCAATACCACCACACCTTGTAGACCCGGACATCCAGAAGGCGAATATATAAGGCTTATTATGAACACAACGTCCGTCCAAAAACGAAGGCTCACTGACCGGTTGCTAAACGGAATTGAAACCGTTGGCAACAAACTTCCCGACCCGGCTGTCCTCTTTGTCCTCGCTTTGGTCATGACCTGGATCGCTTCTGCCCTCATGTCCGGAACCGAGTTCGATGGACCCAAATCCGGCGACGTGCTCACCATCAAGAACCAGCTCACCGCTGACTCGTTCGCCCAGTTCCTCTCCAATATGGTGACGACCTTCACGAGCTTCCATCCCCTGGGAGTCGTCCTGGTCGCTCTTCTTGGCGTGGGGGTGGCCGAGCATGCCGGTTTCATCAACGCTACATTAAAAGGGATGCTCCGGTTTACTCCCCGAATGCTGATCACTCCAGCCGTCATCCTGGTCGCCATCACCAGTCATTCAGCCGCCGACGCAGGATACGTACTGGTCATTCCCTTGGGTGGCATCATCTTTCACGCAGCCGGCCGACACCCTCTGGCAGGAATCGCCGCCGCGTTTGCAGGAGTCAGCGGCGGATTCAGCGCAAACTTCGTTCCGTCGGCCCTGGATCCATTGCTTCAAGGATTCACTCAATCAGCCGCGCAGCTCATCGATGCGGACATCGATGTAAACCCTCTTTGTAACTACTTCTTCACCAGCTGCTCCTGCCTCCTGATCGTCGGCATTGGATGGTTCCTCACCGACTGCATCGTCGAACCACGACTGAAGAACACGGAAATTGACGGAGATGAAGAGGGAGATTCCGCCGAGCGGGAAAACCAGAACCTCACGACCCGCGAAGGAAAAGCAGTCCTCCTCGCACTGGGTGCCATGCTGGTCAGCCTACTCCTCGTTGGTCTGGCAAGCCTGCCGGCAAACTCGGCCTTTCGCCCTCTCCTCCCGGATGGAACAAGAGGAAGTTTGACCGACCGCGGATCTCCTCTCATGGCATCCATCGTCCCCTTGATCTTTCTCCTCTTCCTCATTCCCGGGATCGTCTATGGCTACGCATCCGGCACGTTCAAGAATCATCGAGACATCATCAAGGGCATGTCCCAGTCGATGAGTACCATGGGTTACTACCTGGTCATGGCGTTCTTCGCGGCTCTCTTCATCAAGGCGTTCAAAGATTCAAACTTCGGTTCTTTCCTCGCCGTGAAAGGGGCCACCTTCCTGAAAGAGCTCGGCCTGGGAGGATCGGTGACAATCGTTGGAATCGTCTTCCTCACCGCGTTCGTGAATCTACTCGTGGGCTCCGCATCCGCGAAGTGGGCGCTCCTTGGCCCGATCCTGGTTCCCATGCTGATGCAACTTGGCTATTCTCCCGAGCTGACTCAAGCCGCATACCGGGTCGGGGATTCCTGCACCAACATTATTACCCCACTCATGCCCTACTTCCCGCTCGTGGTCGTTTTCTGCCAGCGCTACGTCAAGGGATCGGGCATCGGCACATTGACCTCTTTGATGCTTCCCTACTCCATCACCTTCCTTCTGGTCTGGAGCATCTTCCTGATCATCTACTGGAAGGTCCTTGGGCTACCTCTTGGTGTCAACGCAACCTATGTCTATGAGGCGGGAGTCGCCGGATAGCAAATCGATCACGACGGGGACGAACCGTCGACGAAGGAGTCAACCGGCATCTGAGGCTTGGCTTCTTCGTCGTCTCCCGGGCCCTTGAGCTCGCCGGCTCCCTCGAGCTCGTCGATCTCCTCCAGCTGAGAGGCCTCCTCTACCTGGGCGGCTTCTTCAAGAGCATCGGAATCCAAAGAGTCTTCGGTGTTGTCGTCGTCAACCATGTCGGATGACGGCCTGTTTGCCACGGAACGACTCGAGCCACCGGCGGAATCATCCGGATCCACGATCACCATCCGAGGAGCGTCTGCTCCCACCGCCAGCCACTCCCGAATGGTTGTCGAACGCTCCTCCCAGTCCGCGCGGAGACGCTCGGCAAGAAAAGCCTCGTACATCAAATCCAGAGTTTCAGTCAGATGTCTGAGCTGATTGATCCGGTCTTCATAGCGAGCCTGGATGGACTCACTCTCAAGGCGAGGAGGGAGAGCCGAAGAAACCCCGAGTGTCTCGGCCTTCAAGGTGAGCTCATACCTCTCGTCATGGCGGACAAGAGCAAGACCCGCTTTGCGGGGAAACTTCCCGAGGCCAAGAGCCTTCTTGGCTTCTGGCAGTCGGGACGGCATGTCACTCGAAAATGTGTCCTTCCCGGTCTCGCCAATCGGGCATTCCAGCGCTAGCGAGCGTGCGATCATGCAAGAGAGTTCGGTCTCATCCGAAAGGGTGATCACGTCCCCTTCCTGATCAAGAGTCCACCAGAGCCAGAGAAAAAACTCATTCCCCAGGAAATCGTTGGAGCCGGAGAAGTCCTGAAGCCAGTTGACCTCGATCTTCTTTCGGGGCCCGGCATAGGTCCAGGCATCCAGATCGTCGAGGCTCCGTGTATTTTCGAGGCGCTCTGCGATCAACTGAGCCGATCCACCTGCGGTCAACAAACTGAGATCGACCCCGAAGGCCTGACGAAAGAGAGGTCGGAAGATATCGTGGACCGAGGAACTTGAAGCTCCGAGATAAAGGAGACCTGTCTGGCAATCCCACAGGACGGGATACTCCTTCATCCTGCGATATTGACCGGATTGAGCCTCACTGCGACACCGCTCTTTTGCCAGCTCCTTGGCCTGCCGACGCTGCTGCCGACTCGGGTAGCCGCTCGGATTATCTGCCGTCATAACCTCAAGCTCGATAGCGGTGTACGCTCGAACCAGGTCAGCCGGGACCTTGTTCGTGTCGATCCGCACCGAGAAGCAGAGGCAATCGTGGATGATGTTCTTTTCGGGCTTGAACTCGAGATCGAGAATATGGTCGCCCGCCAGAAAACCAATGTCGACTCCCTCTCCGGCAATCCCCGACCAGCGGCCGATTCCGAAGTTAGAGAGCTTTTCGACGTGCTCATCGGTAAAAGAAACAGGTGCTTCGCCGACCTTTACGGTGAAACGCTCAAAGCTCATTCGTCCAGATAGGAATCCCATGGTACCCCCGCCCTCGGTAACCGCAGAAATGCAACCGCTGAAGTGCAGCTGCGGAAATGCCTTCATATCAGCTCAAGAATCTCGAGCCGCGAGCACGATCCGTTGTCGGCTCCTTTTCGCCGAACGGTGTCGCCTCGACCCCATACCCATCTTGGACCATGACGTGGGGGGCTAGCAAATGCTATTTCCCACGCCGTGCAGTAAGTCACACTCAGAACACGGTTAAACCCACCTGCCAACCTGTTAGAATCCTTGCCAGAGGAACAGGACGAATGAACCAAAAACAGATCGCGGCGAATTTGCTACTCCCGGACATGACCCCTTCTGAGCGAGCCAAACTTGCGGCGGAAGCCGTGAAAGATGCCAGGGAACGCACGTTTGAGATGGTCGCCGACCTCACCGACGACGAGCTCATGGGTCACCACACCCCCGTCACCAATCCTTTTCTGTGGGAAATCGGCCACGTGGCCTGGTTTCAGGAGAGGTGGGTCCTTCGCCACGCTCATGGAGAAAGCCCGCTTTTCAAAGACGCGGATACCCTCTATGACTCCGCCGCTGTTCCTCATGATTCTCGCTGGAGCCTGCCCCTCTATCGGCGAGAAGAGACCCTCCGGTACCTCACCCTCACACGAGATCGAAGCCTCGAGAAGCTCGCCGAGTCCCCAGACGAGACAACCCTTTACTTCGTGCTGCTAGCCCTCTTCCACGAGGACATGCACACGGAGGCCTTTTCCTACATGCGTCAGACCCTCTCATTTACCGCACCTCAGCTCTTTGGAGGAGCCAAAGAAAAGGCATCCCCCCCTCCAGGGGAGACACTCCAACGAAAAGACGTTCGTCTCCCCGGAGGGACTTTTCATCTGGGAGCCGGCAAGGATCTCCCCTTTGCGTTTGACAACGAGCAATGGGCCCACCCGATTACCTGCCAGCCTTTCTCCATCGCAACGACCGCCGTTACTCAGGAAGAATATCTGGAGTTCGTCGAGGAAGGTGGATATCGACGCAGAGAACTTTGGGACGACGAGGGCTGGTCATGGCGGGAGGAGAACCCGGCAAATCACCCGATCTACTGGAAAAAGGACTCGAACGGAGAATGGCTCCGAAGAGACTTCGACCAGTGGCTGCCTCTTGTCCCCGACCATCCCATCATGAACGTGAGCTGGCACGAAGCCCAGGCCTTTTGTCGCTTCGCAAGAAGAAGGCTTCCCACCGAACTAGAATGGGAGGTGGCCGCCTCGGCAGAACTCTCCAAAGACCAATCTTCACTCACCGGGTGCAAGAGGCTTCACCCCTGGGGCGATACCCCTCCGACAGAAGATCGGGCTCACCTTAACTGGAATCGAATGAGGCCGGTTTCCGTTGCCGCCTTTCCCGCTGGAGATTCGCCTGCGGGATGCAGACAAATGACGGGCAACGTCTGGGAATGGACGAGTTCGACATTTCTTCCTTACGCGGGATTCACCGCCGGACCCTACAAAGAATTCTCCGAACCCTGGTTTCACACCCGCAAGGTTCTCCGTGGTGGTAGTTTTGCTACGAGGTGTCGGCTCCTACGGAACACGTGCCGAAACTACTTCCCACCCGATCGACAGGATGTCTGGGCCGGTTTCAGAACATGTGCCGTCGAATGAGAATCCTGATCGTGACCCCGGCGAAGCCCCATCCGAGGACAGGAAACCGGATCACCGCCATCCGATGGGGAAGAATCCTTCGAAACCTCGGTCATCGCACACGGATCGTGCAACAGTACGATTCGCAGCCCTGTGACCTTCTCCTCAGCCTTCACGCCAAGAAGACCGCTGCGTCGATGCGAAAGTTTCGAAAAGAACATCCAGAGAAGCCTCTTCTCCTTGCGCTCACCGGAACCGACGTGTACGGAATCATCGACTCGGAAGCCAAAGAATCTCTCGCTCTTGCCGATCGATTGATACTTCTTCAGCCCCTTGCCAAAGATCTGCTTTCTCCCGAGGAGCAGGCCCGGGCTCGGGTCATCTATCAATCGGTGAAAGCCCCCTCCCCGAAAAAAAATTCCGACGACGGGTTCATGATCGCGGTGGTGGGACATCTTCGGGAAGTCAAGGATCCCTTCCGGACCGCACTGGCAGCTCGTCAGCTTCCCCCTTCTTCCCGTATCAAAGTGGTCCATGTTGGCGCCGCACTCACCAGAGACATGGAGGAGCGGGCCCGAAGAGAAGAGGAAGAAAACCCCCGCTATCGCTGGCTCGGGTTGCAAAATCGAAATGAAACCGACTCCCTGATCGCGCGGAGCCATTTTCTGTGCATCACCTCCACGATGGAAGGGGGAGCAAACGTGATCGGAGAAGCGATCGCCCTTGGCACCTCGGTTCTCGCCTCTCACATTTCAGGTTCCCTTGGCCTCCTGGGAGAGGACTATCCCGGAACGTTTCCGGTGGGAGACACTCGAGCCCTCGCCCATCTCCTGAATCGGGCCGAAACCGATACCGAATTTCGTTCCGATCTCGAAGCGAGATGCCAGGCCAGGCGCCCCCTCTTTGCCCCTTCGCGCGAGCAGAAAAGCTGGGAAGATCTCCTTGCCGAGCTCTTCTGAGCCTGATGTTTGAGAAAGATCTTCGGGCGCGGCGCCCGTTCAGCGACGGCGCCCCATGGTTGTCTCTCCGACGAGATCGACATACTTCCCGTCATTTTGACGGGCCAGATCTCGGAGCAAGCTCGCTCCAGCAGGTGATTTCCCGAAGTTGATCGTATGAATGGAGACCCGCTTCAGCTTGTTCTTTCCACTGATTTCCCTGAGGATCTGCGGCGGTTGGGTGATCTTCCCCGCAGTCGGCTCGCCATCCGACAACAGAAAAATCGTATCGACGGCGGTTCGATAATGGCGATCAATGGCCCCCATTCCCGTGATGGCCATGGCCTCGACAAGGACGCCAAAGGTGTTCGTTCGGCCGATCTCCGCGTTCGCCGAGCTGCGTTTTCCGGGCCTCGCTTTGAGCCGCTCACTTCCTCGAGGCTTTTGCTTCGCGATGAAATCAATGGCTGACTTCCGGTTGCTACTCGTGCAAGGTTGGAGCTTCTTCTTCCAGCGATCGACCACGGTGTGAAATACAAGAACGTTGAACCGCACCCCGGAATCGAGCCCCTTCAAGGTATGGATCAGCTCCGCCTTGGCGATTTCCATCTTGACCTCTGAGTCAACATCTCGACCGGCAAGGAGCTCGGGCTTCAAGACCGTTACTTTGTCGGCCATGCTCTTGGACACATCAAGAATGAACAGGATGCGATCGGAAGGAGTCTTGATTCCGTAGTACTTGGTCGTCGTGCCGTACCGGGTTCTTTGCTGGGTTGGCGCAGGCGCTGAGCGTGATTTCTGGGAGGCACCCGGACCCGGAGCGCTCTTCGATTTCCGCCCCTGCTTCTTTTCAGGAACCACGTAACCATCTTTATTCCGATCCCACCATCCCTGCCACGTATCCGGATTGAGTCCGAAGTCAAACTCACTGATTGCTTCAAGCGCTGACCTGGAATCTTCCTGAAGCCGACCCGGCCTTCTCATCAAATCAATCAAAAGCTGAACACAACGAGGATCACGCAACTTTCCGAGTGATTTGATCACCGCTGCTTGAACCTGCCACTTCTCGTCCGCAAGCCCGGCAATCAACCCGGGCACCGCCTCCTCATCCCCCAGATCCCCCAAGGAATCAGCAGCGATCGTTCGGATGACCGGCTCTGAATCTTCGAGGAGCTTCAGCAACGAGGAAGCGATCCGTTCATCATCCTTGTAGCGCCCGAGGGATTCTGCCGCCGCCCGGCGAACCTCCCAGGCACGATCCTCCGCTGCTTGAATCAACGCGGGAAGAGACGAGGGCCTTCCGATCTTACCCAGAGAAACAAGAACGATGGCTCTGGAGACGGAGGATCCCCTGGAGGAGAGCTCTTCCAGGGCGCGAACCGCCCCATCGCTTGTATAGCCGGAAAAAACACGAAGAAGAGCCGCCTGCACCTTCCAGCTCTTGTCTGTCAAACTCTTCCCGAGCGCTTTTACCGCAGCCTCCGAATCAATGGCCGCCAGGCTTTTCACGACCGCAGCACGAGAATCGTCGTTCTTATCCTTGATATAGCGATTGAACTTCTTGATCGCCGCGGTTTCTGCATCCTGATCGGCACCCGATGCGAACTCAGAACCGGGAAGAGCCAGAAGAATCAAGAAGCCAAGAAAAGAAATCAGCGTCTTCCTCGTCAGTCGAACGGTCGCCTGAGACATGATTCAATACCTCGCCTTCACCCACCTGCGCCACTCGTTGTCGAGTTCGGCGGGAAGCCAGTTATAGATCGATTGGACGGCTTCGAGTGAATCCGTTCCGCCCTTGATCCGGCCGACTAGATCTCGAAACTGCTCGATGTTGTAGTTCATCAGAAAATCAACATAAGCAAAAGAAAAAGCCATCTCTCGGTAAGTGTAGGCATTGATATCTTTGCCATAGAAATCGACAAACGCGAGTGGATTCCGCGACCCGGCCTCTTTCTTGACTTTGGACTTCCAGGAATTTCCACCCTGGAAACGATCGTCGGGCGCAACTTCGACGAAACAGAAGTTCCGATTCGCGCGATAATACTTATGTTCCATGAAGTGGGCAAAGCCGCAGACCAGCCAGGTCGGCGACTTTCTAGCTACCATGCACTTCTCCATCAGAAGATGAGCGAAGTTGTGGATCACCGTCTGCTCGAACTCATCCCCGCTTTGGCCCGCTTTTCGAGCACCCGCAAACCAAGAACGCTGGTTTCCCGTGCTCTTGTGGCCTCCAGCGTTGCCTCCTCCCGAACCGTAGTAATGCTTGAGAAAACTGGAGAGAACGGAAACGTCTTCGAGCAAGAAGACGGTGTGCCTGGGATTAACGATTTCCTCTTCGATATCGAAGATCTTGGTGTAGTCCTGAAAAACTTCTTCCAGTCGTTTGGCGAAATGATGGGCACCCCGGTGAAGGTCCACCCGTCTTTTCTTGACGGACATCTTGGGAATGGCATAGAACACCCGGACGTTCTCGGTCTGAACAAGAACTCCTTTTTCGCCACAGGCATCTTCGAACTCGCGGCAAAGAGCGATCCACTGCTTGATTTCTAGAGTTGCATTGTCGAACTCGTATTGGGCTTCTTCGCTCTTGCATCGATTACAGACGGTAAAGCCAACCCCACCGCATTCGTCATCCGCCTTGTAGTAGTGAGTACAATCGAGAACATGGGTCTCGGCCTTCGGGACGGTGCATTCCAGCTTCCCGGTTCTCTTGCACTTGAAGCACCCGATCCTCTTTCCGGACTCCTGGGATAAAAGTGGACACGAAAAGCCAAACAGTGCCAGAAGCGCGGCTCCGCAAATCCAGTTCACTCGATGCCTGGTCCTCATGGTGGACTCTTCCTTTCTCGAAAGGATCAGTGACTCACTAGCTTTCCCCATACTAACCCCAATTGCCCCCACTCTCGAGACTCTTGTGGGATGATTGCTAACGAATGAAGGACGAGCCAACGGGGCTCGAGCGGGAAAAAGGAGGAAAAGATCATGTCAGCGGAGGGAATGAAGACGAGGCCAGAGAGCTGAATCCAGCCCTCTGGCCTCGGTGAACCTTCTCTTGTCGTGTTGTCACGAAGCGTGACTCAATAATCTTTGGGCGCCGTTTTCCATTTCTTGAGCGTCCGCTCCAGTTTCCCACTCAATGATCTTGCCGTTCGCTTTCCGGAGATCTTCTGAAGAGGGCTTGTGTACGGAGAATCAGCCGACACATCAACAACCATGATGTTGATCCCTTGGGTGACTCGATATTGCTTGCAGAGTTCGCAATCTCTTTTCACCACGTGTCGATGGAGAACGAACTGATCGATAAGAGTCTTGAGCTCTTTGTCAGCAAGCGCGTGCTCGGTGACCATGGAGTTCTTTTTTTCGTCCGTGAGGACGACCAACAGAAGCTTTCCTTCTTTTTTCGCCTGTCTTGCAGCCGCATCGTGGGTCTCGACCCAGGGCAGCTTGGCGGGGCCGGAAACAGCCTGCTTTCGACCGGGATACTTCCTGGCAATGTCTTCGATCTGCTTGGCGACACCGCTCGCACCCCGATCTTTCAGTTTCTCGACGACCTCACCTCGAGGGTCAACGAAGATCACGGTCGGGTAACCTCGAACTCCATATTTGGAGCTGACGTCTTTGTTCTTTCGACCCCAGTTGCAGTCAACAAGGATCGGAACGATTCTTTTGGACACCTTCACAACTTTGTCATCGGAGAACGCACCGCTCTCCAGTCTTGCGCAAGGGCCTCAGCCATCGCTCGTAAAATAGAGCATCATTCCCTTGCCGCTTTTCTTGGCCATTGCCATGGCGGCCTCGGGATCTTCAAGCCAGCGGATCTTGCCGCCCTTGGCCGAGGCACTAACCCCGAGGGAAAGCACCATCGTGAAAAGAATTGTGACTCGAGCGAGCATCTTCGCCTCCTCTTTCAATAGCTGTGTGGAGCAGAACCCTATGTACATTAAGGTAGGTCCTGAGGGTTCCTCTGTCAACACCATGGGCTCTTCACAGCAGAACCACTATCTGCGGGACAGGTTCTCGATCACGATTTTCCCGAAGTGATTGCCCGACTCGAGGGCGGAAAGCGCCTCGGGGAGCCGCTCGAACCCCAATCGAGAGTCGATCTGGGGCCGTATTTTCTTTTCCTTGATGAACTGAAGAAGATCCAAAAAGGCCGACTTCGAGTCCACCATGATCCCCGCGACTCGAATCCGCTTCATGAGGATCGGTGCGATATTTACCTCCCCGACCAGGCCTGTGAGAGCACCCAGCATCCCGATCGTACCCCCTCCCCGCACACAACGAAGAGACTGACTCAGGGTCCCCACTCCACCATTTTCAACCACGAGATCGACGCCCTTCCCCTCCGTCAATCTCAACACTTCCTTCTCCCATTTCGGGTTGGACCGATAATTAATGACATCGTCTGCTCCCAGCTCCTTGGCTCGAGCAAGTTTTTCGTCGCTGCTACTGGTCACAAGAACTCGAGCCCCCAGCGCCTTTCCAAGCAGAAGAGCGAAGATGGAGACCCCCCCGGTTCCCAGGGTGAGCACGGACTGCCCTGCCTCGATCTTTCCTTCCGTTCTGAGAGCCGACCAGGCAGTAAGTGCAGCTATCGGGAGAGTGGACGATTCGGCAAAATCAAGCCCCTCGGGAAGGGGTACCAGAGCATCCTCCGAAAGGACAACCTCATCCGCTGCCAGGCCGGGGCCAGGCGTGCCGAGGGTCGTTGTCGTATATTCACTTCGAAAGGGGCCCTTTCGCCAACCCACGACAAATTGGGTAACCGCTCGATCTCCGATCTTCCAGGAAGTCACCCCCTCGCCGACCGCTGTGACCTCTCCTGCACCATCGCTGACAGGCGTGCAAGGCAGCGCTAGTCGGGGGTTGTAAGCCCCGTTCACGACGAGAAGATCCCGGTAGTTGAGACTGAAGGAGCGAGGAGCGAACCGCACCTCATTCGGGCCGGGAGATGGCAGGGGAACATCATCTCGTAGGATGAGGTTCGAAACTCCGAATTGACCGAGCTCATACTGGCGCATCTTCCTTCTCCACTCACTCGAAATTGCCAACCAGTTCGACCACGGAGGCCACCTGCTCCGAAGTTCCAATGAGAACAATCCGGGTCCCCTCGGTCAGTACCTCCTGACCGGATGGATTCGGACTGATCACTCCGGACTCCGCCGAACAAAGCGCCACCGGACGCAACCCGGTTTTCTCGAAAATCCGGGCATCGTCCAGGGCCTTACCAACGACGCGGCCCTCTGAAGTGACCACAACACTCTCAATGCGCACCCCCCGCGGATCCGCAACCATTCTCTCGAGAAACCCGGAAACGGATGGTTGGATGATCTCAAGAGCCATTCGACCTCCACCGTATTTTCCTCGAGGACACACCTCGACTCCCGCACGTGCAAGTCGGCCCACTCCCCCGTGGGAGGCCAGGCTGACCACGCGCAAGTCTTTCTCCGCTTGCAGACCGGTAACGGCAGCAACAAGATTGAGCCTGTCTGATCCCAGTGTGGTCGCAAGTCCGCGACAGCCTTCGATTCCCGCCTTCCGGAGGGTTTCCGGATTCTCGGCCCCTTCCGGAATCACCAGCACTCCGGGAAACTCCGCCCTGCATCGATCCAATGCCTCTGGATCGGACTCAACCACCGAAAAGCTCCGACCGGTTGCCACGAGCTCTCGCGCAATCCAACCCCCGACATCTCCCAGACCACAAATCACGTAGCGATGACCTTTCTCATTATCGCCAGGACTTGGGTCCGATGCGGACGAAACCGGTCTCGATCTGGAAGAGGGGAGCTCCGGTTTTTTCTCTACCGGCGGAGTGGCTTCAAAAAGAGCCTTCGCCGCTCTGATCTGAGACGCTTTTCCCGCCACATAGAGAACATCCCCGGCACTCAGGACCTCGGAGCCCTCCAGGTTATAGACGAGAACGTCCGACCCAGAGCGACCAAGAGCGAGAGCTTCCAAACCCGATTCTTCCCGGAGCCTCACTGCTGCCAGAGGTTCCCCACCCCAGCTGAGCGGGACACTCACCTCTCCCAGATGTAAGTCAACAACCGACCGGGGCTGGAGGATCAGGTCAATGTAAGCAACCGCGGTGGGACGGACCAAGGTGCTCGCAAGACGCAGTCCAGCGAGACGTCCTGAATCCACAACCGCCGCCCCCGCCGCCTCCAGACGTCGGGTCGAATCGCCCACCTGTCCACGGCTCACCACCTGCAGATCCGGATTGAGCTGGCGGGCTGTGACCACCACAACGAGGTTTAGCCCGTCGTCGTACAGGTTGGCGATCAGCGCTCGAGCTCGCTCGATTCCGGCATCCACGAGGATTCTCTCTTCCGAGCAATCCCCGGTCAGGCAAAGCAAACCAGGGAAGTCGGCCCGGAGTTCTTCGGCCTCCTTCGACTCGAAATCAATGGCAACGCAGGGAACTCCGTCCTCGGACAAGCGGCTGATCGCCTGCCTTGCATTCTCTCCCAGACCACAAATGACGACATGATCACTGAGCCTGGCGATTCTCTTGTTTGTCCAGCGGACGGTTCGCAGCTGCTGATAATCTCCCTCGACAAAAAAGGAGGTAATCTGGGCTATCACATACAAGAAGAAGGCAATGCCCACAATGACCGAAACCGTGGTCACAAGACGGGTGAGCCAGGAAAAGTCGTGGTAAAGATTTTCTGTTTCCGGGTCGTAACCCTCGTCCTCGTGAGCATCCATCCCGCTATCCCAGCGATAGTTTCCGGATGCATCCTGGTAGACGACAAGCCTCTCCGTACCGAGTAAATCTGTATATCCAACGGTGGTCAGCGTAATGGCCGCCGCATACAGGCACTCCGAGACCTCCCAATGATCGTCTTCGAGGGAAAACATCTTTTTCCCGAAGCCTCCGTTCATCCCGGTGACGCAGCCCAAGAAGTAGTAGGAAAACGTGGTGACCAGAAGGACAATCAGACCGAGAAAAAACGCCGCGCGCCCCCTCTTTGCCAGCTCGCTAGAATATTGATCCGCCATGATTAAGCATCTCGATTTCGGGCAGCATTGACCTTGGCGTTGTCGAAGAAAGAAATCCCATGCCCCTTTCCTCCCCGGGCCTTTGCAATCCAAACAGCTTGACCCACGTGCCAGCTAAAATGTTCGACAACGTGATAGACGGCGGACATTCCCGTGGTATCTCCTCCCTGGATGTCATAGGAGCCAAGTAGATCTTGCTCCCCCATTTTCTCAATGATGTCACAGGCCCTGAGAACCGTTCTTTCGAGGCGCGAGAAAAGCTCGGGTCCGACCGGGCCATCCGTCGCCGCAAATTCTTCCGCCCGGTCACGATGATCTTCCTCTTTCCCGATCCCGGAGATGATCCACTGACGGACATTTCCCTCGAGATGAAGAAGAATCGTACCCATGGTGATGACTTGATCATGGGGCCGCCACCAGAGGTCGTCTTCTGGAAGGGCAGCAAGGGCAACCCGGATCCGTTGTAGATAGGTCTCTCTCATGTATTGAACGGAATCTTGAACAAACTTCTCGGCCAGATTCGACATCGAAGGCCTCCATATTCGTAAGCCAGGCTCGGTCCAGAATGACTCATTATGCGAAGAAAAAAGACCTCGCGTCCACTCCGCCGTTCGATATCCACCAATCCCTGGCCGATTGACAGCCAAGGCCCCCCCGTGTACGGTTCCTGGCGGAAGACATCCCATGAGTGTTGGGAAGGGATAAGAATACCAGGAGAAGAATCCTCATGCCCAGTCCGGCAACCTGCGTTGAATGTGGAAAAACTTATCGGGTCCCCGACCCGAGCCGAACCTATCAATGCAAAGCGTGCGGTGGAACTGTCGAAGCAAATGCTCCGCAAGACACCGACCCCGCCGAGCCCAAAGAGGCGGAAAGACCAAGCTGCCCGGTCTGCGGAGCTCTCTCCACGCAAGATTCCCGTTTCTGCGAGGAATGTGGATCAGAACTCGAGGGAGACGGTGCACAAAAAAAGGCGCCTATCACTCGACGGGGTCGAAAACGAGAGACAGACGAAGTCGCTCGCACGCTGCGTCAAAGCTACAAGTGGATTGGCTTTCTTCGCACTTTCTATGGCATCAATGCCGGAGTGTACTCCGTCCTCACTCTCTTTTCGGTGCTCGCCTATGCCAGCATGCCCGAGTCCAGGGGAGAGCTCGGGTTCGGGGTGGCGATCCTCACCTCTCTCACCATCGTCATGGTTGTGGGTACGATCCAGCTTCCCTTTCAACCTTTCGTCTGGTCAATCGTGCTGGCGTCCCTATCTACTCTGGATACAACCCTCTATACCGCGAACATGCTGGCGGACGGAATCTCGCCGGTGTTTCTGGCGATCCGCTGGGTCTGGACGGCGGCCTACTGGTTCGGTGTTTCTCAGACCATTCAGGTTCGACACCTCATTCGAATGCACCCGGAGCTCTATATTGCCAAACGAATCCAGGGGATTCAGAGCAAACGCCGCACCCGGAGCCAGGACCCGGAGCAGGAAAAAGAAATGATGCGGATCGCGGCGAAAGCAGCCGCCAAACGGGCCTGGATCCACTCCGGCATCGGTAGCGCCATCATCTTGTTCATCGTCTGCGTCGGATGCTTCTCAGGCGGACTGGCAAAGAAGGCTCCGGGAGATCCACCCGAAATCGATCGCGCGCTCGTCAAGTTTGAAAAGGCCTGGAGCGCTTCGGATCCAGTTGGCGTCGCCGAGCTCTTCTCCAAGGGAGCGTCAAACAAGAGGATTAGCAGCATCAAAAGGCTGGCAAAGAGGCGGGATTGGAGTGCCTATCCCAGCCTTGGAGAACCCAACCTTCGCACCCATTCCCACAAGGAAGCCTATGTCACCTACGATCTGTCAGCAGGACAGCTTTCCGTTTCCTGGAAATGGACTGGCAGTGAGTGGCGGATCGTCGGGCTGACTCCGCCAAAATGATGGCCGCTCCCGGGCAACCATCCGGCAAGGCCCATTGTCCGGATTGCGGAAATACACTGGGCTCGGTTACCCGATACTGTGGAAACTGCGGACGGCCCACCCAAGAGCTGTCTCCGGTGATGTCGGAGGAGACCGGAGGACTGCCTCAACAACCCATCAACATCACCGCTGCCCTCGCCGTCGTCTACTGCGGCGCCCTCATCGTCCTGACTCTCGAGTCTGTCTGCGCCTCCCCCATCACGCGAGGGCTTGTTCACTGGCTTGGCCTGACGGCGACTGGAGGGGTAGCCATTGGATTTCTCGGAAGAGGATCCTGGTTCTCGAGCACTCACGCATCCATCACGAAGCAGGGCTTCGGGTTGGGGGTTCTCGGAGGTCTCGCCATGATTCTCATCATGCGAGCCTATGTTGCCATTCTCCTTCTCGCCGCCGACGAAGAGGGGCTGGACTCCCCGTCCCCGGATGCATGGGAAGCCATCGAGGTCGCCATCCTCGCCCCGGTCGTTGAGGAATGGCTGTGTCGCGGAGTCCTGTGGTCGGCGGCAAGGCGAGTGGTCGGAGTTCCCTGGACGATCATCACGACCGCCGCACTCTTTGGCCTCCTTCACGGGATCGGTCCGGGGATGCTCCTTGAGGTACCGAGTCGTTTCGGAGCAGGGATCGTCCTGGGTTGCCTTCGAGCAAAGACAAAGAGTCTCGGCCCCTGCGTCCTGGCTCACGGCTTGAACAACACGAGCGCCCTACTCATCGGCTGAGTGCCACTAAGTTGCGACCTTGTCCTTGCTCCGCTGGGTTCGCCGACGATCCTTATCGCTAAGAATGATCTTTCGAATCCGAAGGTGACTGGGAGTAACCTCAAGAAGCTCATCATCTTCGATGTACTCCAGAGCTTCCTCAAGACCCATGACGACCGGGGGAGCGATGCTGACGTTCTCGTCACGACCCGACGCTCGGAGGTTGGTGAGCTTCTTCGTGCGACACACGTTGAGGGCCAGATCTTCGTCTTTCCCGTTCTCTCCCACGATCATTCCTTCGTAGACCTCAACACCAGGCCCCACAAAGAACTTCCCTCGATCAGCCAGGATGAAGAGCGCATAAGGAACGGTACTGCCACCGCGATCGGCAACCAGGACACCCGTGTTGCGACGCGGAATCCGTCCTCCGTCTTTTTGCCACGAGTCAAACACGTGGGAAAGAATGGCCTCACCCTGAGTCAGGGTCAGAAGGGCGGTTCGCGCTCCGATCAACCCGCGAGCCGGAATTTCAAACTCGAGCTTGGAAGAAGCACCGAGAGGCTCCATCTGGGTCATCCTCCCGCGCCGTCTGCCCAGATACTCGATGACCCGCCCCGAATGCTCGGTCGGACATTCCACCGTAGCCCTCTCGTAGGGCTCACACCACTTGCCATCCACGTTCTTGATGATGACCCGAGGCTTTCCGACCGCAACCTCGAACCCTTCCCGGCGCATCTTCTCGATCAAGACACCGAGGTGCAAAACCCCGCGCCCTTTCACTTCGTACGCATCCTTGGCGCCAGTTTCATCGAGAGTCAAAGCAACATCTCGAGTGCTAGCTCGTCGCAATCGCTCAAGAAGATGACGGCTCGTCACATACTTTCCGTCTTTTCCGGACAGGGGAGAATCGTTGACCCGGAAAATCATGGAGATGGTCGGCTCATCAATCTTGATGGCGGGAAGTGGATTCTGATGATCCTCGGGGCACAACGTATCCCCGATTTGAAACTCCTCGATCCCTCCCACGACCGCGATGTCCCCACAGGAGACCTCGTTCGTCGGCGTACGCACCAGACCCTCGTAGCGAAACAGACTTTTTACCGTCACCGGAAAACTTCGGTCTCGAAGGGGGTGACACAAGAAGAGTCGGCTGCCGAGCTTGAGGACACCTTCTGTTACGCGGCCCACGGCAATACGCCCGAGGAAATCGTCATGATCCAGAGTCACTGCCTGGAATCGAAGCGGGTTTTCAAGGTTGATCTCAGGAGGGGGTATGTGATCGAGAAGCATGCGAAAGAGGGGCTCCAGATCTTTGGATCCGTCTCCCGGCTCATCTCCTGCGTAGCCGTCTCGTCCGGAACCGTAGACTACGGGAAAATCGAGTTGATCTCCCGTCGCCCCGAGCTCCACGAACAGATCAAAAACCTCGTCCAAGACCTCTTCGGGTCGACAATCCTGGCGATCGATCTTGTTGATCATGACCAGTGCTTTCAACCCGTGCTCGAAAGCCTTCCTCAGCACAAAGCGGGTCTGAGGCATCGGCCCCTCGAAGGCGTCCACAAGAAGGAGAACGCCGTCGGCCATGGAAAGAGTTCGTTCGACCTGTCCGCCAAAATCCGCGTGTCCAGGGGTATCAACAACGTTGATCCGGACGTCGCGGTACACCATGGAGGTGTTCTTGGCGAGGATCGTAATCCCTCGCTCCCGCTCCTGGTCCTCCGAATCAAGTGCTCTCTCCACCACCTGCTGATGGCTTCGGAAAGTACCTGCGTGACGGAACATGGAATCGACCAGGGTAGTCTTGCCGTGGTCAACGTGGGCGACGATAGCCACGTTTCGGATGCTTTGTGTGGAAGATGACATGGTGTACGACTTTTCGGAAAAAGGAGGGTGAAAGGTAAGCGTTCCCAAAAAAAGAGCTCCAATTCCAGGAGACCGGGAAGCAATCATCGTCCCGGGGGAGCGATCCTGCGCCGGCTAGCTAAAGAGGGAGTTTCCTTCTGGGAGCAAAGTCGGGGGAGTATAGAGTTCCAAACGCCCTCCGACAAGGGGATTACTTGCCACGGGTACAGTTCCTATTGTAAGGTGCCCGTTTTCACCGGGATACCCCATGGAGAGCACGCCTACCACACCGACCCCGCTCGCGAGCGAAAAAGAGCTTCGTTCGCTGCGAAAATCGCTCCTGGGATCCATGCTCCGGACCGTCCTCGCCTACGACCTCATCGAAAAGGGCGACCGGATTCTGGTGGCCATATCCGGCGGCAAAGACAGCTACACCATGCTGGACCTTCTCGAAAGGGCCCGAGCCAAGTCCCCGGTTCCGTTCGAGATCTTCGCCCTCCACGTCGATCAGGCTCAACCCGGCTACGACGGTACGAAACTCGCTTCCTGGCTCTCCGAGCGAGAAATCCCCCATGAGATCCTCCGAGAAGACACCTATTCTGTCGTCATGGAAAAAACCGTCCCCGGGGCGACCTATTGCAGTCTTTGCTCAAGACTTCGCCGAGGGATCCTCTACACGGCCGCCAGCCGGCATGAGTGTAATAAGGTTGCTCTTGGTCACCATCGAGAAGACACTCTCGAGACCCTTCTCCTGAATCTATTCTACTCGGGTCGGCTCCAGGCCATGCCTCCCCGGTACACAAGTAATGACGGCCGCCACGAAATCATTCGCCCTTTGATAGAAACCGCTGAGGACGATATCGAAAACTACGCCAAGAAGGTAGGCTACCCTATCATCCCCTGCAACTTGTGCGGTTCCCAGGACAACCTGAAACGGGTTCAAGTTGGCCGACTCCTCACTCGGCTGGAAAAAGAGATCCCCAATCTACGCACCGTGATGATGAGCGCGCTCAAAAACGTGCGCCCCTCCCACCTTCTGGATGGCGAGGTGGCAAAAGCCTGGGGAACCCAAGAACACTTGTACCCACGACGTCAGTAACACCCGCAAGACGACGTCAACTTTCGATAGGGAACCTTGCATTCATGAGCCAAAATTTCCAATCTGGATCCGAACTCCGAAAAGATCTCGTCCGTATTGCCGAGGCGGCCGCCACACTCTCCCTTGGATTCTACGAGAAGACGGGCTACGAGCTCAAAGAAGACAACAGCCTCGTCACCGAGGCCGACCGATCGGTGGAGAGATTTCTCCAGAAGGAGCTCATCGCGCTCATCCCCGAGGCAGTTTTCATCGGGGAAGAAGAACGAGCGAATGCGGAGGCAGTCGAACGGGCTCGAAAAAGCGAATGGGTCTTCGCCGTGGATCCGATCGACGGCACCACCATGTTCGTGGACGGCGTTGGAACCTACACCATCAGCATCGGAGTGTTGCGCAACCACCTTCCTTTCGCCGGAGTGGTGGCTGTTCCTGCCCTGAGCCGGATGTACAGCGCCGCAAAAGGAGAGGGCGCCTACTACCAGGACCAGAAGATCTTCGCTCTCCTTGAACCACCGGAAAGGAACCGGGCCGCCATCTACGTGAACTCAACCGCCCACCGAAACTTTGACATCTTGTTTCGGGGGAAGATGAGATCACTTGGTAGCACGGCGCTTCACTATCTCATGGTGGCAAAAGGGGTGGCCCTGGGAGCACTTGCCGCCGCCCACGTCTGGGACTATGTCGGAGCAGCAGCGATCGTCGAAGAGGCCGGAGGAGTTCTTCGGCATCTCGATGGAACTGAGATCGACTGGCCCCAGCTCTACGACGGTTCCACTGCCTGGCCACCGGTCCTTGGTGCCCCCAAGGTTTTTTGGGACGAAATCGCTGCCAGCATTCGCCCCAAACCAAGAAAGAAGATGGGTTAGAGAATGGCTCGGATCCAGGTAATCTACCGGATAGCGGCGGCTCCCGGAGAAATCGAGGAAAGAAGCCGATCCATCGCCTATGAGCAAACCGTCGAGGTTCCGCCCGAGCTCGTTCCCGAAGAAATCAAGGAACGAATCGTAGGTCGGGTCGAAACCCTGGAAGAACGTAGTGACGGTTGGGACGTGACCATCAGCTACAAAGAAGAGCTCGCCGCTTCTCATCTTCCCCAGCTCCTGAACTTGATCTACGGGAACATCTCAATTCACCCCGACATCCGGGTCGCCGATTTGAAGCTTCCCTCGACTTTCCTCCAGAGGTTTTCGGGTCCTCGCTACGGAATCCGTGGGATCCGGGACCTGC
Organism: Planctomycetota bacterium; assembly: GCA_029260825.1. Taxonomy (GTDB): domain Bacteria; phylum Planctomycetota; class JACOTG01; order JACOTG01; family JAJDCM01; genus JAJDCM01. The sequence goes on from JAJDCM010000350.1 coordinate 24,637, forward strand.
TGCAGGTTCATGATCGTCCTCTCCTCGCCACGGCTCTAAAACCTCGGGGGAGCAAACCGGCAGAACTTGCAAAGGTCGCCCACGATTTCGCTCTTGGCGGAGGAGATCTCGTCAAAGACGACCACAATCTCGTGGAGGACAAACCGGACGTTTTCAGAGATCGGGTGAGACAATGTCGTGATGCCGTTGCAAAAGCCACCCGGAAGACAGGAAAGGTGACCCTCTACCTTCCCTACCTTTCCGCGCCTACGGAAGAACTCGAGGAGAGGATTCACTTTCTTCTCGAAGAAGAGATTCCCGGAGTCCTTCTCTGCCCGTTCCTACTCGGACTTGATCTTACTCGATCACTCCTGGCTCGATTTCCTCTTGTCTCCATGGCACATCCGTCTTTCAGCGGATCTTACTACCAATCCAGGAACCAGGGAGTCTCCCATGGGATCATGCTCGGAACGCTCCTTCGGCTCGCCGGCTGCGACATCTCGGTCTTTCCGAACCACGGAGGTCGATTTTCTTTCACCCAGGATGAGTGTCTTGAAATTCAAAAGAAGCTGAACGAACCTCTTGGCGGACTCGCCCCCGCCTTTCCCGCGCCGGCAGGGGGCATGAACTTCGAACGCTTGCCATCGATGGGAAAAGACTACGGAAAAGACGCGGTTTATCTCATCGGAGGAGCTCTGATCGGGCACTCCAATGACCTCTGTCAGAGCACGCAACGGTTCCTGGTGGAGATCGAAAAGATCTTCAGCAATATTGGTAGCGGAGAACAAAGATGAAACCAAAAGCCTACGCTGAGGATCTCGCTCACATTCACGACGTGGGGTTTGGATTCTTCGCCCATGGGGCCGCCCCGGAACTTCTGAATCTCTTGCAAGAAAACGGAATCGAAGACGGCCTCGTTACCGATCTTGGATGCGGGAGCGGGATCTGGGCGAAGGAACTCGCGGATCACGGTTACGACATTCACGGCATCGATATTTCGGCTTCCATGCTTAAGATCGCCAGAAAACGGGTACCCGATGCTACTTTCCGGAAGGCGTCCATCCTGGAGGCCAAGATCCCTGAATGTCGAGCGGTGACTGCGATGGGAGAGGTGCTGAATTATCTCTTTGATCCGACGAATTCCAAGAAGGCCCTTACGAAGGTGTTTCGCCGGGTTTTTGATGCCCTGGAATCGGGGGGACTCTTCGCCCTGGATCTAGCCGGACCGGGCCGAGGTGGTGCCCCCAAGATCAGGCACTGGAATGAACCCACCTGGGCCTTGATGCTCGAGCTCATCGAAGATCAGAAGAAGATGCGATTGACTCGAAAGATCACAACGTTCCGATTGGTGCCATCTTCGAAGTCCAAGGGCTCAACGCCCCTCTATCGCCGCGACCATGAAACTCACGACCTCCGGCTCTATAGGAGCACGGAGGTCGCAAAAGAACTTCGCCGGGTCGGATTTCGAGTCCGGGTAGCCCGCTCCTACGGAGATTTTTCGTTCCCCAAGGGGCTGAACGGCTACATCGCTCGGAAACCTTGAACTATCTCCTGGCCCGCACGGGGAACGGAGGTCGTTTGGGAGTTTGAGGAGGGTTCTTCTCCAGCTCTTCGAGAATCTCTTTGATGGCTCTTTCAAGCTGGGGATCCCGTCCGGCAATCACGTCGACGGGAAGCTGTTCGACTTCGATATCGGGGGGTACTCCAACGCTCTCGACAACGAAACCATCCTCCGTCCAGATACCAAGATTCGGCGCCGTGACGACTCCTCCGTCCATCAGCACGGGAAATCCAAGAGTACCCACCAGACCCCCCCAGGTTCTACGCCCGATCAACTTTCCCAGACCGAGCTTGTGAAACATCCAGGGGAGAAGATCCCCGCCAGATCCTGCTGTTTCGTCGATCAACATGACCTTGGGCCCCTGAATGGAAGAAAGAGGCGATTTGAAATCGTCACCGTAGCGAGTTGCCCAGTAACAAAGAACCGGGCGATTCAACGCATCGATGTAGTAGTCAGCAACCTGGCCCCCTCCATTATGACGTTCATCAACGATGATCGCGTCCTTGTGAGCCTGAGGATAAAAATAGCGCTTGAAGTAGGTGTGCCCGAGACTCGTCGTGTTTGGAACATACACGTAGGCAACCCGACCGTCTGTTGCCTCGTTCACTCGTTTCAGGTTACCCTCAACCCAATCTCGGTTTCGAAGAGCAGCCTCATTGTTCACCGGCACCACATGAACCAGGCGAGAGTCTGATCCGTCCGCATTGGGGCCGACTTCCAGCTCAACCCGGCGACCGCTCGTTTGCTCAAAGAAACGGTAGAGGTTATTCGGCGCTCGCACCTCATCACCATCGACGGAAAGCAGATACTCCCCCTCCTTCACTCCCACTCCGGGCTCGGTGAGAGGGGAACGAAGAGTCGGATTCCAGTTCAAGCCGCCGTAGACTTTCTTGAATCGGTAGCGTCCATCATGAACTTCATAGTCGGCGCCGAGCAAACCACCAGGGATGGAGGTTGCCTGGTCCGGTCGATCTCCGCCCCCAACACGATGATGGCCCACGGCAAGCTCGCTGCAGAGCCACTGAATGACCCGGTTCAAATCCGATCGGACCGCAAGGTGGGGAAGGAAGACTGAATATTTCGAAAGAAGCCCGTCCCAATCCGCTCCATGCATGTTCGGAGCATAGAAGTAGTCCCGGTTGATCCGCCAGGCTTCATCGTAGATCTGTTTCCATTCCTTCCGCGGATCGACCTTGACCTGAATCGCTTCCGTTCGAAGCTTACCCTTGGCCAGACTCGCCCCCGGCGATGCATTCACGATGGAAACCGTTCCCCCGGCTCCTTGAGCAAGGATCTTCTTCCCGTTCGCAGAAAGCGAAAAGCTGAAGACACCCGAGGCGACCGTCTCTTGCTTGCGGCTCTTCAAGCTGAAGCGATGAAGGGTTGGACTACCGGAAGATCCAAAGAGTCCTGCTCCACGATCGACCTTGAGGAAGTAGAGCATCCCACCATGAGCACGCAAGTTGGAGTACAGAGCGGTGGAAAGTGGAAGAGCAATGATGCGATCCGCAATACCCGCCAAATCGATCTTGATCCCTTCGTTCTCCTCCTCATCCGAGGCCGCGTCAGACGATGCTTCGGCCGAAGGATCCAACGATTCTTCCTCTTCTTCTCCTTCTCCTTCGGCATCATCGGAAGACGGGGCCTCTGAATCGGTCGCTTCTTCCTCTGGCTCGTCGACCTCTTCCTCATCGCTTTCTGGAAGAAACGGCGAGGACTCATCAGCATCCAGAACCACCAGGTAGACCGAATTGGTCATTTCCATGTCCGCATTGGACATGGCAAACCACTGGCGAACCGGTCCGGCATCGGTGGAGGCCGTGCAATAGAGATACTTACCCCCCGGGTCGAACACGGGCTCCCCGACATCACTCAACCCATCCGTCACCGGATAAGATTTCTTTTCCTCGACGTTGTAAAGAAACACCCGCTGAAAATAGGTCCTGGTGATCCGGGTGTAGGCAATCCAGCGAGAATCGGGTGACCAGGAGTGGGAAAGGGTCTTGACCGGCCCGTAGATCGGTTCCGTCGATATTTTGGTGCTGTCACCCGTATCGAGATCGAGGACATAGAGCGACCAGGAGTTGTCCGAGAAGCTCACCCGTTTCGAGTCTGGAGACCAGGCAAGAGAGTCGTAGAATCCGGCGCCTTTCAGCTGGAACTTGCGCTTTCCACCCTTGCCACCCTGGTGGACAACATGGAGTTCGTACTCACCCGCTTCATCGGAAAAATAGGCAATCCACCTGGCATCCGGAGACCAGACCGGGTTTCTCTCATGAGATCCAGTCGTTCGAGTCAAATATCGAGGCGCGCCCTTTTCGCGAGGTAGGGTCACCACTTCGCCCCGAAACTCAATCGCCGCTCGAGCGCCCGAGGGAGAGATCGATCCGTTCCGAACGTACCGGTTGCCCGAAGCGTAGCGAGGTCGGGTTTCGGTCAGGTCGGCGGCCACCCCGATCTTCATTCGACGACGATCGCCGCTTGCGATGTCGTATTCATGAAGCCATCCGGCCTGCTCATAAACGATTGTCTTGTCGTTTGAAGAAGCACTCAAGACAGGAAAATCCTGATGTTGAGTTACCTGAGTAACTTTGTTGTTGCTCGGATCAAACCTGAACAGGTTGAATTCCCCAGCACGATCCGAGCGAAAGAAGACCTGATCGCCTTCCCACATCGGGTTGGTGTCGTTGCACCGCCCCTCGGGTTGGGGAACCTGAATAACGGAGTGATCGCCCCGGTCGTACAACCAGATACGAGATGCGGTTCCGCCCCGATAATTCTTCCATTGCAGGTGAGCTCCGGGAAGAGGTGTGTAGGCAATCTTCTTCCCATCAGGGGAATAGGTCGCGTCAAAGGCGTTCGGGATCGGAAGCCTTTCCGGCTGTCCACCCAGGACCGAGGCCTCAAAGAGCTGAAAGAAGCGTCGGGTATAGACCTCACGTTGTGAGATGAAAAGTACTTTCGTTCCATCCACGGAGAAATCCTGGACGAGATCCAGGCCAGGATGAAATGTGAGCCTCCGGGGTTCCCCTCCAGAAACAGCCACCGTATAGACGTCGGTATTGCCGTCATACTGGGCGCTGAAGGCAAGGGTCTTCCCGTCGGGAGAAAATCGCGGATTCGTTTCCCTGCCCTTGTGAGATGTAAGTCGGCGCACCTGACTCCCGTCAGGGCGGCAAACCCAAAGATCTTCCGCATAGACAAAAGCAACGTGGTCCTCACTCACGGCGGGGAGGGTCATGAGCCGGGTGTCGGTCAGGTCGATCGCGGAAGCAGACGTTGCCAGCCCGCCGATCCAACCCATGAAGCTCAAAGCACTGATCCACAGTCTCATCCTGGTGTTCAACGGAATCTCCTTCTTTCAATGCGATCTAGGAAACATCTCCTGGGTACGGGACAAAGAGGCCCGAGTTTGCTTCCTTTTCTTTTCGATCTCCACCAGAAAGCTGCGCCCCGATCGCACGGGACCTGTGACATCAAAAAGTCTGCGACTCAATTGATCCCAGGTGCGGAATCTCCCATAATGAGAGCATTCCCTGTTCCCGATCAACTCCAAGAGAGCTCAATGGATCCCACACCTTCGGAAATCGATAAGTTCATCCAGGCTGCGTGCGCCATGAACTGCGCCATTTCGGACGATGCCCACGAGGCGGAACTCGACCAGGCTAACGCCTCCCTTACCGAAACTCCAGGTCTCGCAAAGGCGAATATCTTTGCCGCCTCGGTTGCCGGCGAGGTAGAAGCTATTCGGGAACTTCTTGCCTCGGATCCTACGGCAGCGAGAAACAAAGGAGGCCCACGAGACTGGACCCCGCTTCTCTACCTCTGTTTCTCACGGTTCTTTCGGGATCCTCGCCATCCTCAAAAAGCAGATCAACTGGTCGAATCCGCAAGACTCCTGCTTGATCAGGGAGCAGACCCTAACACTTTCTTCATGCTTGGCGATGAAAGGGAAACCGCTCTCTACGCGGCAGTGGGAGTGAGCAATCACGCCCCCCTCGCGCGAATCCTTCTGGAACATGGGGCCGAAGTGAACGACGAAGATGGTTCCTATCACGTGGCCGAGTTCGAAGATCATGAATGCATCCAGGTCCTTTTTGATCACGGGATGGACGCCGATCGACTGGCGACCGTACTCCTCCGAAAGCTCGACTTCGACGATCTACCCGGGGTGCAGTTCATTCTCTCCCTCGGGGTCGATCCGAATCACAAAGGAACATGGGGAAAGACCGCTCTTCACCAGGCAATTCGACGGGGACGAGATCTCGATTGCATCCGCTATCTCCTTGATCATGGAGCAGACTTCGACATCAAAGAAAACACCGGACTCAGCTGTCTTTCGCTAGCCGCACGGAATGGCCGACAAGAAGTTGTCGACGAACTCGAAAAACGAGGAGCGGTGAACGATCTTGCCGGAACCGAGCTGTTCCTTGCGGCGTGCGGTCTTGCCGATCGAAAGACGGCGGAAGAGATGATTGCAAGAGATCCGAACCTCGTTTCCAACCTCTCCAAAGAGGATCGGTTCGTCCTCACCGACGCCGCAAGACCCGGTAATCAAAAAGCCATCGAACTGATGATCGATCTCGGCTTCGACCTCAAAACATCGGATGGCCAGGGCTTTACCACTCTCCACTGGGCGTGCTGGTTCGGGCACCTCGATCTCGTGGCGTGGCTCCTTACGAAAGGAGCCCCCGTAGATGCAAAAAACAACTACGGGGGAACGGTACTCGACTCCACCGTCTGGGGCTATGCCAACTCAAATGGCGATGATCGAAACTGCGTCGCCATCATCGATGCTCTCATCGAGGCGGGAGCCACCACCGATGAGGTGACTCCCTTCCCATCCGGCCATCCTGCCTCGGATGAGGCGATCAAGCGGCATGCCGAAAACCGTTAGGTCATGGGGGCTAAACCGCCTCTTCCGCGGGGAACTTCTCCTGCACGGTCGTCGCACCTCGGGTGCGGATCTCCTCGGATAGAGCCTCGACGAATTCCCAAAGATCCATGGCTCCAAGGTCTTTTTGGGTTCCTCGAGCCCGAACGCTCACCTGACCGGCCTCGGCGTCACGAGGCCCGACAATCAAAAGGTAGGGAATCTTCATTTCAGCTCCATTTCGAATCTTGGCCTGGAGCCTCTCACTTGAATGATCCACGGTGGAGCGGGCCCCGGCGCCGATGATCGCCGCGTTGACCTTCTCCGCGTACTCCTCTGTCTTCTCACTGATGGGAAGCACCCGGACCTGTTCCGGCGAAAGCCAAAGCGGAAACGCTCCGGCAAAATGCTCGATGAGCACCCCACAGAAACGCTCCATCGACCCGAAAGGAGCTCGATGGATCATGACCGGCCGATGGGATTGATTATCCGCACCTGTGTAATTGAGCTTGAACCGGTTGGGCAGGTTGTAGTCCACCTGAACCGTTCCAAGCTGCCACTCTCTCCCGATCACATCTTTCACCACGAAATCGATCTTTGGGCCATAAAACGCGGCTTCACCTGGTTCCTCGCTGAACGGAGCTCCCAAGCTCTTCGCCGCATCTCGGCACGCCTCTTCCGCACGATCCCAGTTTTCACCGCTCCCGATGTACTTGCTTGAATCCGTATCTCGAAGCCCCACTCGAACCCGGTAATCTTTCATTCCGAGGGTCTTGAAGATGACCTTGACGAGATCCAGGCAACCCGTCAGCTCACCGGCAACCTGGTCTTCAGTGCAAAAGATGTGAGCATCGTCCTGGGTGAAACCTCGTACCCGGGTCATACCCGAGATTTCTCCCGACTGCTCCCAGCGGTATACGGTGCCAAACTCAGCAAGGCGCACAGGAAGGTCTCGGTAGGACCTCTTTTCGCTCCGGTAGATTCCGATGTGGAAGGGACAGTTCATGGGCTTCAGAAGATATCCACCGGCCTCGCCATCCTCGAGCTTTTGGGCCAGATCCGCGCAGCTGCAACCCGCTGCGGAAAGAGCGGTAAAGTGATCCCTTTCCGGTATTGGTGCATACTGAGATTCCTTGTAGTACGGAAAATGCCCGCTGGTGCGAAAGAGATCCAGCTTCCCGATATGCGGAGTGAAGACCTGCTCGTATCCCTGCCGGGTCAGCTCGGCTCCGATGAAATCCTGAAGTTCTTTTCTCAGAATCGAACCTCGAGGTGTCCACAAGATGAGGCCCTGCCCCACTTGCTCATCAATCACAAACAGTTTCTGACGCTTTCCGATCTCCCGGTGATCTCTCTTCTTTGCCTCTTCGAGTTGATGAAGATAGACATCAAGATCGCGCACGGTGGGAAACGCAGTTCCGTAGACCCGGGTCAAGTGATCGGAAGCCGCATCTCCGTGCCAGTAGCTCGCAGCGACTGAGAGAACCTTGAGGCCCTGAATTCTTCCTGTACTTGGAGCGTGAGGTCCCCGGCAAAGATCCTCCCAGTGTTTTCCTGGCTCACCGGTGGCGTACCAGGAGAGCTCGCTCGAACCTGCCTCGACCGCCTTCTCCGCATTGTCGAGCTTGTATTTACTTCCCTCTCCCTTGAGCTTGGCCATACCCTCTTCGAGGGGGAGATCATAGCGAGTAAAGCGACGGTTCTCCTTCACGATCTTCTGCATCTCCTTCTCGACTTTTTCGAAGTCGTCGGAAGAAAGAGACTTTCCTTCCGGAAACGCAATGTCGTAGTAGAAGCCGTGATCGACCGGTGGGCCATACACAAGAAGCGCTTCGGGGAACAATCCTTGAATTGCCTCCGCCATCACATGGGCGCCAGAATGACGAAGGAGATAAAGGCCGTCTTCGTCAAGATCACCCTCTCGGTTTCGAGGCGTCACGATGCTGAGATTGCAGTCCTGAGAGAGAGTCGTTCCAAGGTCACTCAGAACTCCATCCACCTTGCATCCCAACGCATCCTTCGCCAGTCGTTTCCCGATGTCGGAAGCGACCTCGAAAGCCGAAACCGGCTTGTCGAAATCTCTAACCGAACCGTCCGGGAGGGTAATTCTAGGCATCTTAATCCTCAATCAAAGGTCAAGGTATGGGGGCGTCCTCGATGCGAGCCTTCACGGAAGGCAACCGCCACGGAAGCGCCTGTTCGGTAAGGCTCTGAGTCTATTTCTCCAGATCGACCTGGGCAAGGCGCAAGCGCGGCCAAACGAGAAAGAATTCAAGCCAAAGGGGCCCTTGACATTATAGACACAGCCCCCTTAAGATATCGCTCACGAAGACGGATGGGAATCAAGCTTGCGCCAAGGAAGCGCCTCGAACTGGAGAAACCTGATGCCACCCTATATCAAAGCAATCAAGAGCAGTGACAACCTCGCTCAACAATTCCTGCTGACCATCAAGGTCGTTGACAGCGTACTCCAGCGGAACCCTCTTCTCCCGGGTGGACAAACCATCTACAAGGGAATCTCGAGGGGGCCGCTCATGTATCAGCTCCAAGCATCCTGGGACCTGACCCATTTCCAGGTCGTTCAGGACTCTGGCGTCACTCCTGCGCCGGTAGACATCGCCCAGAATACTCAGACAAACCGGGTCGAGGTTACCTGGAATGTCGCCGAGGGGCAGACATATCCCCAGTTTGTGATCTCCATGGTCGCCACCCTTCCCCCAAAAGATCCCAACGTGCCAAGCATGGACTTCAAGGTCACCGGCATCATGATGAAGAACGGAAACATTACGGATACCGATGTCTATCATCACTACGATACGTGAAGAGCTGCCCTGACCACTGGCAAAGGGGGGAGCAGTACCCCTAAAAAAGCCAAGGGAAAGGGTAAGAGGAAAAAGAAGAAGAAGAAGAACCGGGGAAAAAAGGCAAAGCGCGGAGACAACTCATCCCAAGCGTTCCCCTCAACTATTCACCCTGACCGGCGAGAATCGATTTCTTTTTCCTGGCTTTGATGAGAAGCCCTGCCAGAAACTCCTGGAGCGTCGCATCCAACAGTCGCTCCTTCAGATTCATTTCCTGCACAAGAGCCTCGGCCTGTGCGAGGTCCGCCATTGTCAGGTTCTTCGCCAAAATCAGACCTTCCACCCACCCGAGCAGATGGGCCGGATCCTCCGGGGGAACCTCCTGCAACCGCGGTGCATGGAGGGCCGCAAGTTCGTCCTTGCCCAAAATTCGCGCCGTTGCATAGAGTCCGGTGGTGATCCCCTGACGAAGACTCGATTCGTTCCACCCCTCGGCCTCGTAGGCAGCGTCGGCCCGAACGAAGAAACGGTTCGCGGACTCAAGCTGCTTTTCCGCCCATCGATTCCAACCCAGTTGATTCAAAGCTAGCGCGTGCTCTCCATCAACTTCCAGACACCGCATGAAAGCTTCATTCGCTAGCAGCTCCTCTCCCTGATCCTGCAGTCGGGTCCCCTCGACATAAAACTCCTGAGCGTTGATGGATCGAAGAAGCCCACGGGCATCCCTCAAGTCTTCTTCTGTTGCGCTAGGAAGCCTCATCGCTTTTTGCACTTCCTCTTTTGCCCGGGAAAACCTCTCCCGCTGACTGGCCACGCTACCGAGCACCAGGTAAATCTGAGGAAGGTAGAGGGGTTGCTTCCACAACCTGTTCAAGGAAAGAGCCGCCGTGGCGCTATCCTCGGCACTCTGCAAATCACCGAGGGCACAATAGGCGTGAGCCCTTTGAACCCAGGACTCGATGTGATCCGGAAAGTCGACAACGACCCGATCAAGGTGCCGCACCGCGGATTCATAGTCGTCAAGCCGACACAACACCCGGCCCAGATGCCAACGTAGCTGGAGACACCTGACGACACTCTCGTCTTGTGTGTCAAGGAGATCCTCCAGAACTCGCTGAGCTTCGCGGTATTTCTTGTGGTCCTCTCGAGATGAACTTTCTCCGGTCGTAGCGCTGATTGCTTTTCCGTCATGCTCCAGCAGCAGGGCGTCGACCAGCTTGGACTTCGGGTTCACTCCCAGAATGAAATGATCCCGATAAAGCTCAAGCGTATCCCGCGCACGTTCCTCCAGACCCGAAGTGGTCAACACGTGATAGAGGGGAAGGCAAGCGCGATCCAGAGGCTTATCCCGATTCACCAGGGTATCCAGGACCTCAAGTGCAATGACCGGCCTGCTTGAAAGACGTTCAAAAAGGGAAAAACATAAGGAGTCCAGATCTGTCCTCAGGTCGGTAAGAACCCCAGGGGATCCACGATCCATGGCCTTTTTGAACTCCGCCTTCGCCTCCGGATAGAGACCAAACTCATAGAAGGCCGCTCCTCGATAGACGTACCCATCGGAGCGATCAGGCTCGAGTTCAATGGCCGAATCGAGAAGAGCCAGGGCCTCATCGAATTCTCCCGAGTCCAGCGCCCCCGACCCCTTGATCAACAACACTTCGATCTCTCGGTCGACCCCCTCAAGGTAGATCGCTCGGCCTACGACAAACCCAATCACCGTGACCAGAACGAGCAGAAGCGCAATGATCCTCGTTCTGTTCCGAAAGACTCTTCTAAGCGAGCGTCGATGCAGAACCCATCGACTTGCATGGGTGGGGTACTTTCCGTCCGCAATGCGCAAGAGGTCCGAAGACAGATCCTCTGCGGCCTGATAACGGTGCCTCCGTTTCTTCTCCAGGCACCGGAACAGGACTTCCTCCAGGCCCGGGAACTCCCTTGCAACTTCCGGCCGAATCCGAGGCAACTCGCCGAAAAGAACGCTTTCTCGGATCTCCTCGAAGTTACTTCCAGAAAATGGCGGGCCACCCACAACCCCCTCAAACGCCGTCATACCCAGAGAATAAATATCACTACGATAGTCGACGCGATCGAGATCCCCGAGGATCTGCTCCGGTGCCATGTAAAGCGGGGTTCCCACCACCATTCCCATGCTGGTAATGGTGTCGTCCCCAAGATTTCTAGCCAGGCCAAAGTCGGCGAGAAAAGCATGCTGATCCCGATCTCGCACGAGAATATTGCTTGGCTTGATATCCCGATGAATCACTCCCTGCTCATGGGCATGAGCCAGAGCCGACGCCACCTGGGACACCACTCGAATTTGAGCGACAAGATCCGCCGGATGAAAACGTTTGGTGGTCGCACTCGGGGTTCCAGTCTTCTTCCGGGGCCCGGCAATCATCTCCCCGAATGTCTTTCCTTCAACATACTCCATGATGAGGTAGTAAACCCCATCGACCCGACAGAAATCATGCACGGGAAGAAGGTGAGGATGATGAAGATTCTTGCCGACTCGACCCTCCCGGCAAAACCGCCGGATGTCCTTTTCGCAGACGGCGATCTCGTTCTTGAGACGCTTGATGGCCACCTTGGTGCGAGGATCGGCTTCGGTTTCAGCGAGGAAAACAGCTCCAATACCGCCTTCGGCGATTTTTTCGAAGTTACAGTAGCCTGGGATGTGGATGGGCATTGAGTGGGTGATTATACCGTGGCTTGACGCCGAGCCCGGTAAACGAAATCATAGAGCCCCTTCCTTGGCGCCCATGACTCGGCCCTGGGGGAAAGTAAGTCCCCTGGATTTCTTGCCGCGACGGGGTAGCACTCTTGCCAGCATCGCTCCCCAATCCTCCACCATCGTGTACCACACCGGGAGCCCGACCAGGGTAAACAGAGTCGACGTGGACAACCCTCCAATCACGGCGACAGCAAGGGAGTCGATGTAGGCCCCGGCCACCGTCGAGGCGGAAAAGGCCAGAGGGATGAGGCCAAACAACGTTGTTATCGCCGTCATGAGAACGGGACGCAGACGGTGCCCGCATCCCTGAAGAAGCGCATCCACCCGGGAAGAGCCTGCCCCTCGAAGGGTATTCACATGGTCCACCATCACGATCCCGTTGTTCACCACGATCCCGATGAGGATGATGATTCCGATGAACGCAACCGGATCCAGCTCATAATCAAAAAGCCAAAGTGCCCAAAATGCCCCGAAGAAAGCAAAGGGTAGAGTAATCACGATCGCCAAAGGCTGAGTGAGAGACTCGAACAGCGCTGCCATGAGAAGCATGACCACAAGGAGAGATAAGATCACACCGGTCGCCATTTGAGAAAGAGCGTCATCTCGGTCCCTCCCCCACTGACCAAAATCCCAGGTGTAGCCTTGTGGCAGAGTGAAACCTGCGAGTGCGGTGGTCACCAGCTCCTGGGCTTCCTCGGTGGTGTATTTCTCCTCGTCGAACTGCACCGTGACCCAGCTCGTAGTCTTCCGATCTTCCCGTCTGATTTGGGGAGGAGTCCGGGCCATGGTCATTGCTGCGACGGATCCGAGAGGAACTGTCGTCCCGCCGTCAACCGATGGTTCCCCGGCCATGAAGGGTTCGCGAGGAAGCTCAACGTCGGAAAGAGCGTCCAAACCCAATTGAGTATCCTCCGGGAGACCCATCACCATTTCGACCTCTCCTGTTTCGGTTGTAAACCGACGGAGATTCCGGCCGCGAAAGATAAAGCCCACCGTATCCGCCACGAGCCGGGGCGTTACTCCAAAATTGCGAGCCTTATCTGGATCGACAACGAGTCGGACTTCCTTCTGGCCTTGAATACTTGGCCCGAAAACATCCTTGGCTTCGGGGATCTTCTTGAGGTGCCCTTCAACTTCAAGCGCTACATCCTCGAGGTATTCGGGGTCTTCCCCGTGAAGGGCCACTGAAACCATGCGACGCCCCTGGCTTCCCCGGCGCCAAAACTCCCGGTCTCCGACCTCGACCTTCACTCCGGCAATCGTCGGCATGTTCCCCTCGAGCTTCTTCGTTAGCGCACGAATGTCCTTTTTCGTTGCCTTGTCCTTGGGGAGATACAGCCGAACCATGCATCCACCATGCTCGCTATACCAGGAGTACATGCTCTCGAACCCAAGCTCGTCCTTTCGTGCAAACAAAGCCTCTTCAACCTGATTGATATGCCCTTCCAGAACTTCCTTGGTGGAGGTGTCATGGACGGCAAGATTTACCTCGACGGTCCGCTCGAGCATACGCGGTTCACCGGATTTCTCCACGTTCATTACCGGATAGACGGCGCTTGCGGAAAGACCGACCAGGATGAGTAGAGTCAGCATTCGATGCCGCAGGGTAAAACCAAGAATCCCGCGATAGAGCGGAACGATTCTAGTCAGCAGAAAGCCAGGCTTTTCCTCCCGGTGAGGGATGAAGCGAGAAGCAGCGAGCGGAATGAGCGTGACCGAAATGATGAGGGAGCAGATGACCGCCAGGCAAATCGTCAGGGCGACGCTTCCAAGGTAAATGGTAAGAGATCCACGTTCAAGAACAAGCAACCATGACCAAACAATTACCGTTGTTGCCGTAGACGCGACAACGGCCATGAAGACCTCCCGCACCCCGACTCTTGCCGCTTCTCGCGGCGGAAGTCCCTGGCCTTGCTTGCGGTGAATGTTCTCCATGACAACCACCGCGTTATCGACCAGCATTCCCACCCCCAGCATCAGCCCAAGAAGGGTAAGAACGTTGAATTCGGACCCGAGGAGATACATGGCTCCGCAGGCCACCATGAGGGAAAATGGAATGGCCACGGCAACGATGAGCGTGGTGCTGAACCGTCGAAGAAACGAAAAAAGGATGATGACGGCGAAGATGCCGCCGATGATGCCCGCGTTGCGAAGGCCCCGCAAAGACCCTCGAATCTCTTCCCCCGCATTGTTCCAGACCAGAAGGTTGATTCCCTCGAGCTGGGGATCCTGTTCGATCTCACCGATACGACCAAGAAGACGATCGACTGTTTCAACCGTGTTCGCGCTGGGCTCCTTGAACACATCGATTCCCACAGCAAAACGACGGTCAAGATGGCGACCGTAGTCGAGCGTTGGCTCTCGCAAACTGACCTCAGCCACATCTCGCAAACGAAGCCCGCTCTCCGAGATGGGAAGATCCTGGATATCTTCAATATCCTCAAACTTGGCAACCGTCCGAACATCGTAACGAATCAAATCGCCCCGGACAGTCCCAAGATCCATGTCCAGATTGGCGCCGTTGATCTTACCGATCAACTCGCCTGCCTCGATCCCGTGCTTCTGAAGGGCTTCAAAATCCAGATCGATGCGAAGCTGCTGGCGCTCGACACCGTAGAGATGAACTCGAGCAACGCCCTTGATCCTTTCCAGCGGACGCTTGATCCGTCGATCGAGAAGATCCCAGCTTTCCGACAGATTCCTTTCGGCCGAAATTCTCCCCTGAAGGATGGATCCACCGGCCGGACCATCCACGTTTCCCTCGACCTTGATGAAGTCGACTCCCTCCGGAAGTCGGGGGCGAGCTCGCTCGACAGCCTCTCGCACTTCCATCTTCTTCAGTTCAATATTCGCCGACCATTCAAACCTTGCCTCGAGCTCGGCCTTCCCCGATCGAGCATCCGCTTCGATCTTGGTGATTCCCGGTATGGTCGCAAGCTCTTCTTCGATGGGCATGGCGACCTCACGCAATGCCTCGAGGGGATGACTTCCCGGAAAGGGAACTTCCACATCGACCTCGGGCTCCACGATGAGCGGCATGAAATCGAGAGGAAGCCTGAAAATCGAAACGACGCCAAGCACGGTGAGACACAAAAGAAACATCAACGTGGCAACAGGACGATCAATCGGAATACCCGTCAAGCGCACTCCAAAGGGAACTTTCTTGGGTCCTTCCCCGATCGAATTCATGACGATTTCTCCACGAACGAGTTCCTACGACTGTAGTGCTCTTGCCTCGATGGACGCGGTGCCCTCTGACGGTTCTTCCTGGATCTCTACTACCGATGAAACCGGGGGCGTCTCCAGCGACGGTCGATCCTTGCGGGTCAAAATACGATACATGCAGGGAATGATGAGCAACGTCAAAAGAGTGCTCGCCGTCAAACCACCGATCACGGTGATTGCCATGGGCCGGCGAAGTTCGTCTCCTGCTCCGAGACCAAGAGCCATGGGAATCAAGGCAAGGACGGTGGTCGCGGTGGTCATCAGGATCGGCCGAAGTCTCTCTTGCCCGGCAGCGATGATCGCGTTCTTTCGAGGTTCTCCCGCGCGACGTCGCCGATTGATCGCGTCAACGAGAACAATGGCATTGTTGACCACGATCCCCGCGAGCATGACCGCGCCGATCAGAACCAAAACATTGATGGAAGTATTCGTTAACAAGAGGGCGCCAAGCACTCCGATGAACCCGAGCGGCACCGAGAAGAGAATCACAAAAGGATGAACAACCGATTCGAACTGCATCGCCATCACAACGAACACGAGAAAGATGGCCAGGCCAAGCGCAAGACGCAAGCTATCGAAGGAAACTTTTAGCTCCTCATCCTGCCCCGCCATCTCGGCCACCGCATCACCAGCAAGAAGAAGCCCTCCCACTCGCTCCCGAACAACCTGAAGGGAGTCCCCCAGATTGGAGGCCGATGCCTTGGCGGTGATTCGCGCAACCCGAGCTCCTCCCGAATGATGAACCGCTGCCGGACCGCGCCCCACGTCGATGGTCGCGATCGCCGAGATAGGAATCGCTACCCCCCCGGCAAGCCGGACGCGCAGATCTTTGACTTCCGACGCCCGATTCCGAGAACTTTCATGGGCTCGAAGGCGAATATCCAGTCGCTCTTCGTCTTCCCGGAACTGCCCAACGATCTCTCCTCTGATCTGTCCCCGAAGGGAACGTCCCACCATATCGGCCTGGACTCCCAGGGTACCCGCCCGCTCCCGATCCAGCTCAACCGTGACCTCTGGACTCCCAGGCTCGCTCGTATTCGCAATATCCTCGAGGCCGGAAATGTCGGCAATCGCCTGGCTTACCTGGGCAGAAGCGGTTTCAAGAACGTCCAGGTCTTCGCTGAAGATCATGACCTCGATCGGAGGCCGAATCGACAGCACCGACGGAAAAACAATCTCCGATTCCACATTGGAAAAGAGACCCACCACCGTACGCACCCGCTCGATCGCCGATGACTCCGCTTCCTTCTCGGTTCCCTCCGGCAAGATGAAGTTGACCTGAGCGAGGTTCTCCCCCAGAGTCTGACGACCGGAGGCAGTAGAAGGCAGGCTCCCCACCGTGGAGAAGATACGGCTGAATCGAGAATCCCCAACAAGATGCTTTTCAATTCTCTCGGTCAAAGCCCCGGTTGATTCCAGAGGAGTTCCCTCGGGAAGATGAAGGCGAAAGGCGAACTCTCCCTGAGCAAGCTCCGGAACCAGGTTCGTTCCAAGTCGGGGAACTCCGTACCAGGACGCCACAAAGAGAAGAGCAAAGGTTGCGGGGAGAAGAAGCCATCGGATCGCAAGAGCTCCCCGAAGCGTTCCGGGATAGACATGAGCGATCAGCCGAAGCACCGATGAAACCGGGTAAGCCGCGACATGAAAAGACCAGGAAATCAGCCACCAGGCGCCGGAAAGAAGGAGTACCACGAGCAACAAGACAAACCGCACGGGAAAAAACACGACGGTCAGCAGCCGGCTCCACCAGTGACTTCCGTTGCCAAGAGGAGGCAGAATCAGCCCGAAAAGACGAAAGGTGAAGGGAAGGCTCTCAAGAGGTTGATCCCTCCGGTCCCAGGGAAACAAGGTCTCCGTAAATCCTCGCGGCAAAGACTGGGCATCGATGGCGGAGAGAGCCGGAATCAAGGTGAGGGAGACGAAAAGAGAAGCCAGAAGTGAAAGACAAACCGTGACTGCCAGGTCGTAGAAAAGTTGCCCGGCGATCCCCATCACGAACACGATGGGTAGAAAGACTGAAACGGTTGTCAGAGTTGCTGCGATTACCGCGCCGGATACTTCGCTGGCACCAACAATTGCCGCCTCTCTCTTGGACAGCCCGCCTCTCCACCTCCGATCAATCGCCTCCAGGACCACGATCGAGTTATCAACGAGCATTCCGACACCAAGGGCAAGGCCGCCAAGAGACATGATATTCAGACTGACTCCGGCCTGACTCATGGGAAGAAAACTTGCGACCACCGAAACCGGAATGGTGACGGCAATAATCAGGGTCGCAATGGCGTCCCGGAGAAAGAAGAAGAGCACGAGGACGGCAAGGAGACCTCCTATACGAGCGGCAGACCAGACCTGCCCAACGGCCGCGGAAATGTACTTGGATTGGTCGGTGAGAACGGTGAGCTTCAGACCGTCATCCAGCTCTTCTCCAAGGGCATCGAGCTCGGCATGGATCGCCGCGGCAACCGCGGTTGTGTTGGCAGATCCTTCTCGATGGATAGCAATTTCAACTCCCTCGACCCCATCAAATCGAGTGATTTCATCCCGGTCTCGGTGACCTCTCTTGACCGTGGCCACGTCTTCGACCCGTACTCTTCCCGCGTCTCCACCCCGGACCACCGTTTTCTTGACCTGGTCCAGATCCTCGAATTCGCTGAGAGTTCTGACCAGATAAACGGACCCCCAGTCCTTGAGCACTCCCCCCGGTCGGTTGATATTCTCTGCTTGAAGAGCCGTGGCAACATCGCCCAGGGTGAGCTCGAGCGCTGCCAACCGGTCCTCGTCGACCTCCACCTGTATTTCCGGATCCAGCCCTCCCCGTACCTTGGCGGCAGCGGCGCCCTTGACGGCCTCCAGACGGGGTTTGATCCATCGCTCGGCCAGACGACGAAGCTCATCAAGAGGCCGATCTCCGGTAAACGCAAGACGGAGAATCGGATCAAGGGAGGGATCGAAGCGGAGGACCCGGGGGAGCTCTGCTTCCCGAGGGAGCTCGACCAGACCCAGCTTCTCTCGCACATCGAGGGCGACGAAATCCATTTCCTCGTCCCACCCGAACTCGAGGACAACCTCGGAGAATCCGGCACGCGATGTTGAACGCATGTCCCGAACTCCGGGGATGACCCCGGCCGCTTCCTCCACCGGCTTCGTGACAAACTGCTCCACCGAGACCGGGGCGGCATCCGGATAGACGGTCTGGATGGTAAGAGTTGGATAGGACAGATTTGGAAGGAGCTCCACCGGAAGACGACTTACGGAGAGATATCCAAAGACCGTAATCGCGATGACCGCCATCATGACGGTCACCGGCCGCTTCACAGAAAGCTCAGGGAGGGTCACTTTTCGACGACCTCCACCAGCGCTCCTTCAGAAAGCGCCGAAGCACCGACTACCACGACGTCGTCGCCCTCTTCGATCGGACTGGCAGTCTGATCCTCATCGTGAAACACCTCGACCAGATCCCCCTCCTCGAAGCCAGGGGAGACTTCAACTTGCTCCACCGACTTCCCATCCTCCCGGAGTCGGAAGAGGTGCCATCTTCGTCCGTCCGCAACCAGGGCGGATCTTGGAACAACCAGGGCATTCTCGTGCGTGTCGGTGACCACGTTGACCCGCACAAAAGTGCCGGGGCGAAGAGAATCAGATCGAGGAACGGCGAGGGTAACCTTGACGGTTCCGGTTCCTGGATCGACCGCCGGAGCGATTCGTTCGATCACTGCCTCGTATTGATCCTTCGAGATGTCGGCGAGTAATCGAACTTTCTGGCCGGGAGAAAGCCGGGCGATACTGCGCTCAGGCACATTGACATCGGCGTAAAGCGGATCAAGATCAGCAAGGTCATAAACTGCGGTTCCGTCCCGAACCATGGCTCCTACATCGAGAGACCGCTTGACGATTCTACCGCTGAAGGGGGCCCGAATAACGGTTCGAGTCAGGTTGAGTTCGGCCAGGGCGGCAGCATGCTTGGCCTCTTCCGCTTCGCGCCGAACGACCTCAAAATCGTTTTCGCTCAAAACCCCCCGAGCCACCATGGCTTCGCTTCTCTCGAATTCCTTCTTCCGGATCTCGCGAATAGCCGTCGTCCGTTCGAACGCAATCTGCTGTTCGTCATCTTCAAGAATGGCAAGAGCCTGGTCGGCCTCAACCTCGTCGCCCTCTTCCACCATGAGCTTCTTGATCACACCCTGGGTTCGGGCAGAGACCGTTGCCTGAGCGTCGGACCTCAAGTTTGCGCTGGTGGTGTAGAGAGCAGAAACAGGCTCTTTTCGCACCGGCGCAATCTTCACGGTAATCGCATCGGCCTTGACCTCAACCTCGCTGGCTTTGACATCGTCGGTTGAAAGATCATCGCCAGCTCCGGCTTCGCTGGAGCAACCAACAAGAGATGGGATCCAGATCAAGAAAACCCCGAGGAAGAGGCAATGGGTGGAACGCGGGATACAGGGCATCATTTTGTGCTTGGGTTTCCTTTCGTGGCCAGGAGTCCTGGTCGGGCAAACCAGTCCGAATCTCCCCACCTATACGTTAGTAGGCGCGCATCGCACGATGAGATTTCGCCGGTTTTATCAAGCCACGATTTCCCCATCACGACAACCGGAGCCCCAAGCCCCCCTCACTAACCATAACTACATGATCAAAAGATATTTACGCAACCATTCATTCCTGTCAAAACGAAGGAAAAGATTCGCAAAATCTGCACAATCTAGATTGAAGTCGGTCCGGAATTCGCGGCAGTCCCCAATCTGGGGAGTGATTGCTCAGACCATTTGATTGCGAGCTGAGGGACCCGCAGAGGCAGACCTGGAACGAAAAAGCCCGGCGGTCAGAGCCACGCAACCGACCGCCCAGATGGACCAGAGATAGTTGAGGTGAACCATCTTGTTGAACGCAATGAACACGACGTAGGAGACAAACGCCAGACGCATCACCCGGGGAACGTCCAGGAATTCCTCGTCGATCCGATGAGACCGCAAACCAAGGAGGACTATCCCGACGGATATTCCAACGCCCAACCACAGGAAGAGAGGTCGGATCGACGGAGGCAGCAAGAACCAAAACGACGTGCTATCTCCCCCTCCATGGTTCGTCAGATAAAAAAGCACCGTTGCCGAGACAAAGGCGCTCGGATCCCAAACGACAAACGGCAAGATGATTCCGAGTGAAACCAACGAAAACGATCCGAAGAAAGACCGCCACCCCGTCTTTCGAAATAAAGCCAGCAGAACGACTCCAAAAAGAAAAGGAGCCGGCAGAAGCTTCGCCGCCTGAGCAAGCCCCAGAAACGCACCCGACAAGATCAACTGCCTCCGGACAAGAAAGATACAACCAAAGACAAGAAACGTCGAAATCACGATATCCGTGACACCTGCCCTGAAAAGCTGTTCTCCCCAGTTCCAGACCCCGAGAAATGCCACGGAGGAGAACAGCATTGCACACCATCGATCCTCGCGGTGAACCAACTCGCGGGTAAGAATCCCGACACCGATCAGGTTCAAAAGAAGAAGTACACCGTTTCCCCAGCGGATCGAATTGTGATCAGGAGACACCCACCGAAAGGGTTCATAGGTAGCAAACATGACCGGAAAATACGGGTAGCCATAGGAATAACGCACCCCGTACATGTAGACATCTCTTCCCCGAACTTCTACATGAGGAAACTCGCGGCCAACCCGATAGCCAAGCTGGCTCCGGCAAGAATAAGGATTTCTACCCGCACCAAAAAAAGCTCGGTCCGCTCGAAACGTATTCATCCCCACATCGATCAAAAGATCGATTGACGCTTCGCCTGTCTGGGCCCGAACAAACTCACGTCCGTGGCGAAAAACAAGAAGGCCCAAAACAAGGAAGAGAAAGACCTGGATGCCCCGTTTCGATGCATGCTGCCCCGCTCCAGAAAAAAGAGGCAATCGCCTGCACCGACTCGCCCCGAGCAAGACCCCACAAAGCAAGATCAGCACGCAAAACGTCGAGAAACCATATTCCCAGACGTGGCTGCAGAGCCAGTTGACCCCCAGCAGCCACACCCCAAGAAAGGTCATCCTTAAAGTGACCATAAACTCCATTACTGTCGTTGAATCAAGTTTTCCCTCTTGATCAAGACCCCATCACCATCATTTGTATCTCTTCCGCGTCAAATGAGCGAGCGAGAATCTCTCCTTTTTTTCGGTCCCCATCAGAAACCTACTGACAGATACCGCGACGCAAAAGGAGGTCTTCCCCAAGGTCGCTCTATAGGGGAGAATACCCCCTATACCTCATGGATCCATGATCAACACGAGAGACAGTCTCCGCCCGGGAAACAACCATGACCCTATTAGCAACTCTTACCGGCATCTTGCTTTGCGTTCTTCAGCCAACCGAAAGAGAGCAATTGTCGACTCTTCTTCGGACCTTTCGCTCCAGCTCGCCGTCCGTAGCCGAACAGAGAGCCGCCCTGGCGCAAGCGCAAGGCGTGGACAGTCCAAGAGCAGTCCAGGCGATCCTTGAAGTTTTTCAGATCCTCAACGAAGAGTCTTCTCGTCTTCAAAAGCGAATCCGGTCCGCCGCAAAGAGCTCAGGACGTCGGGACACCGGACTCGCTGAAATGCGAAGGAAAGTCCGCCCGCTACTGGCAATGCAACAAGACATCGTCAACATGCTGCGCGCCATGAAGAACAAGGATACCCACAAGTTCTTCTTCGAAGAGGTCATCGGCAATGGAAAGGTGCACCTCACCATCCGAACCGTCGCCCTGGTTACGATGGGGACCAACCTCCCTGATAGCCCTCAGTCCGCGAATCAACTCGTCAAGATTTTCACGAAACTAGAATCCATGGCGCTCCCCCTGGAAAAGAAACGTCGCCAGGCTATTCACTCGATGGACAAGAAACCGGTGGCCGAACTGCGTCGAGATCTCGATCCCATCCGACGTTTCCAGGACAGAATCCTCACCGCACTCCTGTCTCTCTCAAATCCGGAGACTCTCTCCTGGCTGTTCGAGAACACGATCGAGAACTTCCGGATCCCTTTGAGCCTTCGAGTTTCCCTCATTCAGAGCAACAGTCAAAACAACGTCATATCAATTCCTGCAATCGTGAAGAGCCTCGAGGATGCCAGAGATCCGGGAGCGATCGCCATCCTGCTTCGCGGCATCGCCAGGTCCGGCAAACGGGGTCAAGAGGCGGGCATCTTGGTGATCTCGTTCCTTTCCCACGAAGACGAAACCGTCCGGGAACAAGCGGCCTACACCCTCTCAAAGCTTGCTCTTCCTGATTCCATTCAGCCCCTACTTGATCGACTGGAACACGAGGAGGGCCGTACGCTTCACCGAATGATCCAGGCCCTGGAGGTCATTACCGGGCAAAACCACGGGACTCGCATCAAGGCGTGGAAGCAATGGTTTTCCGACCGAGGACAAGCCTATCTCAACGGAACCGTTCCTCTTGGCAAGGGGACCGGCACGGGCAGCGAAGAAGTCACTCGAGGCTACTATTTCGGGATCCCTCAGATCGGCCAATCCATCGTCTACGTCATTGACGTATCCGGCTCCATGAATGAGTCGATGGATTTTGCCGGAAAGGGAAGAAGAACCCAGAAGGCTAAAGATGGAGAAACAAGCCGTCTTGACGCCTGCAAGACCGAACTGACTCAAGCCCTTCGCGCCCTGCCGAGCAACACCCGATTCAATATCATCTACTACAGTGATGTCGCTCGCATCTACTCGAAGAAGATGGGAAAGGCCTCTGAGTCTACTCTGCGCGCCGCTAGCAAATGGGTCAATCAACTCGAGGCCGGTGGTGCCACGAATATCTACGATGCCCTCGATGCTGCCTTTGCCCTTGCCGGAAACGGAACGACCGACAAGTACTACAATCCAATCGTAGAAACCGTGTTTCTTCTGACGGACGGGAAGCCCCAGCTACCCAATGGCGCCATGGACAACACAGAACGAATCCGGGCAGCGGTTCGCCGGTGGAATCCCTATGGAAAGCTCGTGATCCATACGATCGGGATGGGCGCAGGAGTCAACGAAGACTTCCTGAAGAATCTCGCCCTCGAAAACGGCGGGCGCTACGTTCCCCGGTAATCGTCAATCTGTGGCCTTCAGCGAGTCAAGAGAGACCTGGTACAGATCTCGTTGCTCGTTGGAAAAGCGAATCTCCCCATCATTGACCCAGCAGACCCCTTCGACTTGACGGGTGTCTGACATGGGAAGCAGGATCTTTCTTGACCTTCCTGAGAGCCAGTCGTCTCCCGTCTTTGGGCGAGCGAAGACCCATAGCGAAGAGTAAGTCAACACACACAAGTGGTTGGAGTCTGGCGAAAGGCGCGCTGACGTTGGCACATCGAAATCCGGATGGATCGACACAAGCTTCGCAACGTTGACCCGATCAGAATACTCCGTATCTAACCGGTATAGCTTCGTTCCCCCTACGGTGACGCCAATGCGATTTCGATGCTTGGAAAGAAGGTAGATCTTCTCATCCGAAAAGAAAAACCCTTCGCAATCAAACTGCAATCGGCTCGGCGGAAATTCATCTTGATCGGGATAGGCAACGGGAATGAATTTGAGGACTCGCGCTTTCGTGGTTACTCGAGGATTGGGCTCCCGGACTACATAGATGCCAAGATCTCTCCTCGCATTCAGATTGTTGCCAAGATCGGCAATGTAGATGGAACCATCGTGAACAGCAATGTCTTCCCAGTCGACATTGTGAGCCCCCAAAACCTCAAGCCCGGGCCAAAGCTCCTTCTTCCCTTTCTCACTCCCTCCACCCTTTTTCTTGTTCTCGACCCGGAAAGCCGCTCTTGCGGAATCCGGCATGATCACTCGCCCTTTTCCATCCAGAGCGAACAGGCGTGGATCGCTTCCACTATCGTTGTGCACCCACCAGACGTCCTGGTACGTGACACTCTTTGCAATTCCACTCATCTCATTGACGGGTGGGTGCAAAACCTTGCCAATGTGCCTGATTGACTCATCCGCACCGGAAGCGGGCAAAGAAAAACAAAAGACAAGAAAAACAAACGTCGGCAAAGTGGTCATCAACCGGGACAAAAGAGATTCCTTCCGAGCTACAGCCCGTTTTCCTGCGAGCCTTACGTGAGAATTCGCCAGGAAACCCAACCGATCATTCCCGCTACTGGCAATGTGGTGACCCAGGCCAGAAGGATCTGTCCAACGACTCCTCCTCGAACCTGACGATTCGCGAGACCGATACCAAAGAGGCTTCCGCAAGACACATGGGTCGTACTCACCGGAACACCGAAACGAGACGCGAAGATCACGAGAAACGAGGTGACCAGGTTCGCGGTGAAGGCTTGCCCGTCGTTCATGGTGGTGATTCGCTCACTCATCGTGTGAGCCACCCGGCGAGCCGCAAGGAGTCCGCCGAGCACAATCACGACTCCGATCATCAGGAGCGAGCTTCCAGAACCCAGGGCACCGGCGGCGATCAAAAGCGCAGCCATCTTGGGCGTGTCATTGAGTCCCCGAGCAAAACTCGCCGCACCGGCGGAGACAAAGTGCGCAACATCCAGAACCCGTTGAGCGTCGATCCCGACGAACTTCCCATCATATCGCTCTGCACAAGATCCAACATCTCCCTCCACGACTGAAATCGCGGGACCGTTCATCATGACCTGTCCAGCCGCAGCTGGAGACAATGACGTGACCTGACCATCGACGCAAACACAGGAGTTCCGTGTCACTCCAAGGCGCTTTCTTTGCCATCGAAAGTAGAGATAGAGGGGAAGCGAAAGCACCAGGGCAAGAAGAGGGGCGACAAGCAACGGAACCACAAAGGCACTCGCCAGGGCCGAAAAGTGAAGAGCGTGAGCGGATAGACCGACTCCAGCAATGGCCCCCACCAGGGAATGTGTCGTCGAGATCGGCATCGAAATTCGAGTGGCCATGAGAACGGTAAGGCATGCGGCGAGACCCACACACGCCAAGAACTCGGGAGCCGCGAGCACTTCCGCGTCGACGAGTCCCTTGCCGCTGAATTTTTTGATCAGTCCACCCGCCAGCAGCATGGCCGCGAGCGAACCGAGAAAAGTCGTGACCGCAGCGAAGTAGAGTGCCGTCTTGACCGAAAGAGTCTTACCACCAATCAATGTGGCGACGCCCTTGGAGTTATCATTGGCACCGTTGGCAAATGCTAGACCCAAAGCAGCCAGAAAGAGCAATGCAGTGATCAATTTTCCGCTCCTCCACCAAACTTGAACCCCTCCTCAGACGAGGAGAGCTCAATCTATCGCCCGGATGCAACTGGAAATCCTACGATCCTGACGAATGATTGTCTCCTTTTCCCGGTGACGCGGCCTCAGTTTCCCGCGAAAGGAGGTCGACGTAGGCAACATTTATCAGATCCTCGTCCTCGATCTCCAGCGCTCCCATGAGATGTTTCACCTCAGCTTCCCCTTCTTCTACGGATTGATCCGGGCGAAGAACGACTTCGAGCTCAAGAAAAGATCCCAACCCTTCGACCTCATCCAGGTGAATCCGAGTCTGACCCGACCAATAGACGGTTCGATGCTTCCTGACTTTCGCCCGCACCCCGAGGGCATTCCGTAGGCACTCATGGAGTTGATCGGGAGCATCGATTGGAGTTCGGACATAGGAAGACGTTACCAGCCCCTCCGAATCAGGCCTCTCATAGTAAATGAGCTCTGCCCTCCCTCCTCCGAACTGCCGAAGCTTCAATCGCCCCTTCGTACAGGAGAAGAAGGTATCCGTCTGATCGAGATGTTCCGGCCTCCGGGTGGCAAGGGCAGATGCCAGCTCCTGGAGCCTCTTGGGCAGCCTGGCCCGAGCTTTGATTTCAACGTTCCTGGGCAAGATATCCTCCGTTTCCTGTTTGCATCGACTCGAGGATCATGAGGTCCACGGATTTCAGGGGTTTGCTCGACAGGTCTTCCTGATTCAATCGTCATCGCATCCGGGTCGACAAACGGCATATTCGACCGTCTCCATCCCATCCTCCACTCCGTGCCCGGACTGCTTCATGCCCAGTTTCTCCATGACCTTCACCGATGCATCCAGCTGGGGAAAAGTTTGGGCGGTAACACGCCTCACTCTCTTACTGAACGCCCACTCGATGAGCCGGGCCACTCCCTCGGGAGCATAGCCGTGCCTCTGAAATTCGGGAAGAATGGCATAACCACATTCAACGACCCCATCGAGACCTGGAGGACCCTTGAAACCTCCATTCCCGATCAGGACTCTCTCCTTTCCTTCCTCAACCCGGACAAACAACCACATCCACCACACCGATTCATCCGGGTGCTTTCCGATCCTGTTCATCAAATAGTCAAGCGCATCCACGAGAAGCTCCGGTGGCCATTCTTCCGTGACCCGAGCTGTCAGGAGCTCACCAAGACGATTCGAATCAAAGGACGCCGCAGCGGCAAGCATATCGGGAGTAGGCGCAACGAGCTCAAGGCGCGAGGTGCCTAGGCAGAATGGGCCGGATTCCATAACGTCTCTCTCCTGAATTGATGATCGCCAAAGAAATACAGTACCCTAACCTGGACGATTCATGAAGGTCGTCCAGGGCCAACGAAAACGGTCTTCCGTCAACCAAACCGTGACGTCCCGCGTCGACCGCTGCTATCCTGGGGCCTCAATTGCTGCCGCTCCCTTACTCTTCCAGGCAAAAAGGAGATCATCATGGTTCGCCTTTCGCTCTCGATTATCCTCCTGCTGGGGCTCATCGGCTCAAGCCCCTCGCATCGGACGATTTCTGACCTCTATCAGCCAGGCGATGAACGAGGGTGGATCTTCAAGAGCGACGGGGAGCGCATCGGCGACCACTGGTTTCGCTACGACGGCCCCGCCGAATTCGCCGGACGCTCCGGAGTTCACCGATTTAGCAGCCGGACTCGCCTTTCCAGTGACACCGGTGTCGGCATAATCGAACAGCTGTATGCCTCCGAGCTTCTGACCCGGGAAGACGGACGCCCGATCTATCACCGCCTCACCGCGAAGATCGGAGACAACACCCAGAGCGCTGAACTAACTTTTGTGCAAGACAACAAGGCCGAAGCGGTCATCGTTCAAGGGCAATCAAAACGGAAGCTCACCGTGGACGCTCCTGGCGATGCCTACATCCAGGCAAATAATTTCATCGGCTACTTTGATCTCCTTCTGGGGCTCTCGCCTCCCGGGGAAGGGTCTCCCATCAACGTGACATTATTCTCGGGCAACAGCCTACAAGCCCTCCCGTATCAGGCTCGATGGATTCAGGACAGCTCGACGGACGAGGGAGGCATTGTTCTCAAAGACTCCCTGGGTGAAACGATTCACCTGGGGAAAGATGGACACCTGCAAAAGATCGAGGTCACGGCGCAAAAGCTGGTCATCATGCAAACCAAGGATGTCCTCGAACCCTTCACCATCGAGGCAAAGGAGGTGATCGCTCCATCTCCTGACTTCTTGTACGAAGACGTTGTCGTTCAACATGGCAACGTTTCGCTTGCCGGATCCTTGACACGCTTGAAAGAAAGCCAGGGAAAACTTCCAGCCGTCTTCTTCATCTCCGGATCCGGCTTGCAGGATCGTCACGGTTATTCGTCCGGAATTGACACAGGAACTCACGAAATCCTCGACGCAGTTACCCGCGCGGGATTCGCCGTCCTTCGCGTGGACGATCGGGGAGCAGGAGATAGCAAAGGCCCCACATCAGGGATGAGTTACGATGACCTTGTCGAAGATGCCCGGGCCTGTTTGCAGTTTCTCTTCAAACACAAGGACGTTGACCCGACCAAGGTCAGCCTGATCGGCCACAGCGAGGGAGGAGTCACCGCTCCCATTCTTGCGGCGGAGGAACCACGAATTCTCGCCATTGCTTTGATGGCTTCCACCGGGCGTCCTCTTGCCGACGTCATGATGGATCAAAACGACGCGGCTCTCGAGAATTCCGGCGTCACAGGAGAAGAAAAGAAGAAACAACTTGCGCAAATCCGGGCGATTTTTGACCGCATCGCCACCGACGAAGTCATTGAACCCGAGTCGGTTCCAAAGGACCTGCGTCAAGTCCTCCAGATGCTCCCCTGGCTGAGGAGCCATGCTCGCCAAGACCCCAGCAAGAACATCACAAAAGTGACTTGCCCCATTCTCATCTTGCAGGGAGGAAAGGACTTCCAGGTATCGCCGGAGAAAGATGCAAAACCTCTGGTGGAGGCACTCTCGGCAGCCGGGCACCCCAACTACGAGATGCAGCTCTTTCCGGAACTGGATCATCTGTTCAAGAAGGCGCCCGGAAAAAAGTCTCAATTTGCTGATTACCTGACGGACCGCCCCATCGACTCCGGGTTCCTTTTCGTCTTAACTGCATGGCTGAAAAAACAAGCCAAGAAATAGACATCGCACTGTCTTAGTTGGAGCCCCCATGTCGACCGACGAGTTCAAGATCCCCGACAATCCACTGGATCGCTTTTGCGCCATCTATACCGCTCTCATGGAACAAAAGCGCTGGTTTCAAGACCCAACTCCCCTTCGTTTTGCGGCGGTAACCCTCTCCCTCATTCCAGGCACCCCCAGAAGCGTGGCCTTGAGCCTGGAGAACATGGCCAACGAATTGAAGAATCTTGCCGGGTGGACGAGCCCTCTTCAGAGCTCGATTCGCTTTGCCGTCGCCGCCATCCTCCTTCGTTCCGGCGACACGGCAAGAGACTTCACCGACGAAGTCGAGCGGGTGAAAGATCTCTTCAAACAACATGGATTGCGCCGGGGATCGGTTTACTTCCTCATCGCCGTCCTCATCCTTCGGGACCACCTTCATGGCCGAAAGATCGGCGAGCGAGATGTCGAACGGATGCGAGCCATCTATGACATGATGAAATCCCATCACTTCTGGCTCACTGGCGTTGATGATTATCCTGCGTGTGCATTCCTCTCGATTGCCCAGACAAGAACAGGAGGGGCCTTTTCTCCGGAAGAGATCGGAGTCCGCGTTGAAGAATTCTACAACGGGCTCAATGATCAGGGCTTCTCCAGAGGGAACCAGCTCCAAACAGCATCCCACGTTCTTTTCTTCAACCCGGACAACACCTCTTCCGTCGTGGAAAAATTCAACGACATCTACAAGTTGTTCGCCGACCGGGGGCTATACATGCATGGGGGTGATTATGACGAGGTTGCAATCCTGACCTATCTTCACCATACACCGTCCGTCATCGTCGACCGAGCCCTCAGTGATCGCGAGGCGATTGCCACGCTCAAGCCGACTCCTCCACGGGAAATCAGCTTTAGCCTCTGCGCTGGAACCGCCTTCTTGTCTCTGGCTCGGCTGAGCGAAAAGCTACAAAAAATCAACGATATCCAGGCCCTCATGCAAGTCCAGTCCATCTTGCAGGCCCAGCAAGCCGCCGCGATGGCTTCTGTCGCTGCCGCGTCCGCTGCCGCTTCAAATTAGTGGAAGGCACAGCTGAATCACCGCCCCGTTGTCCCAGGAAATTAATCGAGGAGACCGACCATGTGCGTTCCAGGCTGTCAGGAAAAGGTGATTTCAAATTTGAGCCGAAGGGGTTTTCTCACCGCAGCAGGTAGCGCCGCCGCTGCACTGACTGCGACCGGTTGCCTGACCCTCTCCGTTGAGAAGAGGAAAGACGAGGCCCGATCATTCCGGAAAGTCTTTGACCTCACCCACACTCTTACCCCTGACTTCCCGAGCTACAGCGGAGATCCTCAGCTGGAAGTAGAAGCCCTATTCACCGTCACGGAAAACGGCTACTCACTGAATCGCTGGCACCTATCCGAACACACCGGAACCCACCTGGACGCTCCCATACACTTCGCAAACGATGTTCTTTCGGCCGACAGGATTCCCGTAGACGATCTCGTCGTGCCGCTTGCGATCGTGGATATCCGTGACAGAGCCCGAAAAAACCCCGACACCCAGGTAACCCCGGACGATCTTCGCGAATGG
>JAJDCM010000036.1 GCA_029260825.1 Planctomycetota bacterium
TGGAAGACATCGGGTTAGGGAACGGCCGGACCGACGCGAACCAGAACAAATGGGACGTGCCTTCTCTTTGCCGCCGTGATTGGTGCGACCCAGCCACCCTCACTGTGACCCATAAGCCCGATGCGTTTGCGGTCGATGTAGGGGTGGTCACCCAGAGCGTCGACGAAACGAGCCACTTCTTCGGCGAGTACCTGGTAGCTCCCCTCGCGCCAGTCGCCTTCGGACGCCCCGCAGCCGCGCTTCTCGAACGCAACGACGGCCATGCCGCGATCGACGAACGCCCTTCGGATCGACCCGAGGGATGCGCAGAACTATCTGGCGGCTGCTACTTTTCTATCCGGGGTCGGGCAGCGCGATTCTGCAGTTCTATCGGTACGTCATGCTGTCGAACTCGACCCCGCGTCCTTCCTGCTCAAGGCCGATCTGGGTTATCTCCTGGTGGCCGCCGGTCACTACGTCGAAGGGCTGGGTGTCTGTCAGGAGACGCTCGAGTTTGATCCGGATTTCATCTAGGCGCATATTTCGAGCCTGATCGCCGCCGAACGCCTTGGCCCCTTCGAGGAGTCGCTCTTGGCTGCACGACGAATCAAGACGCTTCGAGGCGGCGATCCAAGCTCTGGGTCAGAGTGGAGCGGTCGATGGGCTGGCTCGTTTTCGAAGCTGGGACCTGGCCACGGCTCGATCGAGTGGAAGCTGCTCGTTCTTCAGTCTTGCCCGCAAGCACGGCGTTTTTCGGGCCATGGGGAAATGGAGTTGGCGAACATGGTGCCGAAGGTAGATCAACCTACTACGACTCTCTCTTTTGTCTTCTTTTCCGGCGGCGAGGGATGGTCGGATTTGACGGTGCATCT
The DNA here is from genome assembly GCA_029260825.1 of Planctomycetota bacterium. Taxonomy (GTDB): domain Bacteria; phylum Planctomycetota; class JACOTG01; order JACOTG01; family JAJDCM01; genus JAJDCM01. Next base: position 852 of record JAJDCM010000036.1, read on the forward strand.
CGGGTTTGCTTGGAGGAAGGACGGGTTGAACGGCCATGGGTGGAGGGGGAAGGTGAACTCTTCGACGATTTTTGGAATCTCTACAAACCCAACATCGTGGTCTGACTCTGTAAATCCATGGCAGGAGGAGGAGAGTTTACCTTTCCCCTTCACCCTCCCGAACAACCCCACCCCTTCCCTCCCAATCAACCCGAAACCCTCAAACCCGCCCACCCCGAGCGCTAATCAACAAGACTCTTCTTTCTTCCTCTTTCTTCTTCTTCTTCTTCTTTTCCCGCAGCGAGGGATGGTCGGATTTGACGGTGCATATCGGGTTTGTTTGGAGGAAGGACGGGTTGAACGGCCATGGGTGGAGGGGGAAGGTGAACTCTTCGACGATTTTTGGAATCTCTACGAACCCAACTTCGTGGTCTGACTTTGTAAATCCATGGCAGGAGGAGGAGAGTTTACCTTTCCCCTTCACCCTCCCGGACAACCCAACCCCTTCCCTCCCAACCAACCCTGAACCCTCAAACCCGCCCACCCCGAGCCCCTATTCGATCTTCTCCCCGATCGTCGCATGCAACACGAACTGGTTATCCCATTCCTTGCCGCGCCTGATCGTGATCGTCGCCGGAAAACCTGGCTTTGTGTAGGCAACAAGCTGGGTCAACCGCGTAAAGTTGTGAATCTCGGAACCGTTGTACATCACGATGAGATCTCCCGCCTCAACCCCGGCCTTCGCCGCTGAAGAGCCCGGGATAACGCTTCCTACCACCGCGCCCTTCACGTTGTCAAGATCTATACCAAGCCTACGCGCCGACTCAGGGAGCATACTCCAAACTCCAAGCCCTCCCCGAGCCACACTTCCATACTGTAGGATGTCGTCAACAACACGCTTGACCACATCGATAGGAATGGCAAATCCAAGACCCACCGATGACCCGGTGGGCGCATAAATCAAGGTATTCAGTCCAATCACCTGGCCCTGAAGATTGACCAGAGGCCCTCCGGAATTTCCCCGGTTGATCGCCGCGTCCGTCTGGATGAGATCGTCAGGTGTGTGGGAGCGTTCGATCACCCCTCGGCGCCCCACCGCGCTGATGATGCCGTGAGTCACCGTCCCCTCAAGACCTTCCGCATTCCCGATCGCCAGAACCCACTGCCCCACCCTTGCCGTTTCCGCCCCCGCAAGGACCGCTGGCTTCAAGTTCTCCGCGTCAATCTGCAACACCGCCACATCACTGTCTTGATCGTAGCCGATCACCTTCGTGACCGGCACACGACCTCCGTTGTAGAGGTAGCACCAGATGCGACGATCCTTGGGATCAAACCCGTCAATCACGTGGTAGTTGGTAACAAGAACCCCGCTCGCATCAACAATGATCCCCGACCCACCCGTGTTGTCCTGAAGTGATCCCCCCTCACAAGAAAGAGAAACCACCGAGGGCACAACCGCCTTGGCCACCTGCTCAAAGGCCCGGGAAAGATCGATCATGGGAGCAATGTCATCGACCGGCTTCGTTTCCTGGGTGGAGGTCGTTGATGGAGTGGATCCGGTCGAAGATGCCGTGCTGGAAAGCCAGTCAAAGGAGACCCGAACGCTCATCCCCAGCGCAATGGCTGCAGCGGCGAGGATCACTACCAGGAAGGTCCTACCGACCTTGACCGTCATCCCTTGATTTCCTTTTCTCCGGCGCTTCCGTGGACCGAATTGACCAGGAAGCGCCAGCTTCCTTCCTATTCACTTTCGTGTGAGACGGAGGGGTGTTCCGATTTTTCTCAAGAACATCAGTCTTTTTTTCGCCCGTTCTTTCCCGGTGCCCCCTTCTTTCTCTGATCGATCGAGGCCCGAGGTGCCTCTGGCCCGAACTCCAGCTTGAGGTCAAGCGGAGCCCCCTTTCGGATGACGGTGATCGGAATCTCGCTCCGGAACACCCCGTCGATCTCTCTTGAGAACGCATCAAGACCATAAACCGGCTCATCGCCAAACGTCCACAAGATGTCATAGACCCGAACACCAGCCCTCGCCGCCGGGCCGTTCGCCACAACAGATTGGATCGAAAGCCCCCGAAGCTCGGTGAGGTTCAGGTGGCGCGAGACTCCCTTGGGCACGTCCTCGATGGTGATCCCGATCCAGTTACCCCAGTCAGGATGGACCGAGAGTCGGGGTTTTTCCTTCTCAAGGATCCGATCCACTGCATCCAGGACACGGGCCATGGGAACGGCAAAGTGAATCCCCTCGGATCCAACTTTCTGCCCCTCTTTTTTTCCCCGGCCCGCAAGAGCCGACGTCGTCTTCAGCTTCTTCAGTCGCTCGTTGAACCAGGACCAGATCCAGTCCCTCTCCTTCTCATCCAGAACCGGAAGCGCCTTCTTCTTTCGATCCTTTGCCCTTTCATGGGCTTCCCGTTGCCGGGTCTCGAGAAGGTGCACAACGCCAATCAAATGATCCAACTCACGTTGCAGCTGATCCACCGCGTCTGTTCCCGGCCCTGGACTGTGTGCCGAGGAAAGAATCCCGGTAATCTCCGCCGAGGAGTTCACGAGAGCCCCACCAACGTCGCCGGGATTCACCGGTGCCTGGATCTGCAGAAGCTCCCCTTCCGGGGCGCTCCCCGCATCCTCAGAGGCCTGGTGGCTCCTGCCACTCAAGATCCCCGTGGTCACCGTTCCCTGCAGGCCAAATGGAGCCCCCAGGGCTGCAACGAAAGAGCCTGCAACCAGAGTTTCTGAATCCCCAAGGGGAGGAGGCTCGGTGGCTTGATATCCATCGATCCGGATGAGACCAAGATGCAGCTTTTCGTCAACACCAAGAGCCCGAGCCCGAAACACCCGGCCATCATGAAGAACAACATAGATCCAGCCGTCCGAAGTCACCACCTCGACCGAAGTCACGATGGTTCCTTCCTCGTCAAGAATTGTGCCGGAGTAGGAAATGCGCTCCGGGGTTGACTTGGAACGGTCCTCGGGACGGGGGATCGTCTGCACCATCACCGCAAACGGACGGACCTTTTCCACGATAGAAATGAGGTCCTTCTCCATTTGCTTGAGGCCCTGGCCGTCCGAAGGAGTCGGCGCCATGCATGCGAGGAGAAGAGGGAGGAGGACGAAAGGCAGAGAGTTCTTTCCCGAGATGATCCAGAACCCTACCCGAGAAGGCACTAGAAGTCTTTTCCGTCGGGCCGCTTCTCCGGAGAAATCGGACTCGACTTGATGATGGCGTACTGAGCCTTACCAATCGGCGGAGTGGAAAGCTCCCGATGCCGATAAGGTGCGGAGAGAACGCTTTCGTCCTTCCCTGGCCCGGAAACGAAGATCGGCTCGCCGATGACACCCGTTCTTCCGAAGGGAGGAGCATCCATCTCTTGAATCGACGTTCCACCAGGAGAAGATTCCACTGAATCGTTCGATGGGTTCTCAGTTTCACCCCGGAAAGGACCGGTAAGAGTCCACCCGAATCCAACCGTGACCAGCAGAAGAGCTGCAGCCGCAAGACGGCGAGGAAAAACCAGGCGTCTACTGCTTCCAAGAGGAGCCCCAGCTGGAACAAACGTGGCCCCGTCATTTCGAACCGGAGCAAGACCCCGGGATCGAGCCCGCAGTTCGGTCCAGAACCGAGAGAAATCCTCAGGAGGAAGAACATCAGGAGGAGAACTTCGGAGAACATCGACGGATGACTTCAGACGGGACGCTTCATTTGCACACCGCTCGCAAACTTCAAGATGGGAGAGAACGTTGGTTGCTCGCCTCTCGTTCAGGTCTCCGCCTACATACAGCGGTAGTGCTCTTTTCGTTCGATGACAGGCTATGAAACTCATGACTTCACACTTCCCATTCTCTTGTCGTTTTTTTCCCAGAGCTCTCGAAAGAGTCGCCGCGCTCGGTGCAATCGCCAACGAACAGTGGAGTGTGTACAGCGCATGATTCGGGCGATTTCCTTGCAGGCAAGACCGTGGACGTCTCTCAAGATGAGAACCGCTCGATACTTGCTAGGAATCGCGGTAAAAACCTCCTCGATCCGGAGTCTCAGCTCTTTTCGCTCGGCCGAATTGGCGCCGGGAGATCGATCGGGAAGAGATGGGGCGACATCATCAAGCCCCACCGTTTTCGCCAGAGATCGGCGACGAAGGGAGTCAATGGAGAGGTTGGTGACAATGCGGTACAGCCAGGTGTGGAAGGCACGGGTAAGGTCAAAAGAATCAACGGCCTTGTAGACCCGCAAGAACGCCTCCTGGGCAATATCCCAGGCGTCGTCTCGGTTGCCGACCATGCCATAAGCGATGGAATAAGCCTTGTTCCAGTAACGCTTCACCAGGACGCGAAACAACGACGAATCGCCATTTTGACACCGCCGCACCAGTTCGGTGTCGGCAAGCTCTTCCGGAGCTTCCTCGTTCGGCACTTCCATGACGGATTGCTTTTTCAGGGTTCCCGTGCCTCGATTTCCATATTCCTGGGGAATCATGCGTACTGAAGCTTGAGGCATTGTAACCGACTCCAAGTCTTTTTGACAGAACACGTTTAGAACGAGGGCCCCGCCAGAAAAACCGCCGGCGGGGCCTCCTCGTGTCTATGTACGGATCAGGGCCTCGAACCGAGAGTCATTTTCATCTTGATTCGTTTACCCTGGCGAAGAACGACCAGCTTGACCTTATCTCCCGGGCTCTTGCTGGTGACGAGACCGCCCAGGGCCTCACCGGAGCCAACGTTCGTGCCATCGAAAGAAAGAATGAGGTCGGCTCGCTCAAGGCCAGCACTGTTCGCCGGAGAGTCCTCACGAACCGAATCGACCATCACGCCCTCGGACTCGGAGAGTCCCAGGACGTCTCGGGTCACCTGATCGAGCTCTTCGATGGTGATTCCCATCCAAGCGCCACCACCGCCGGTTGCCGGTGCAGCCTCGCGCACTTGAACGCGCTCACGGCGACTCCGCTGCTCTCGCTCTTCCATCGCTCTCTTCTCAGCTTCTTCGACGTTCCTGGACTCGGCGGCCTGATCACTCTCTCGGGCTCCAAGTCGCAACGCAATGACCTTTTCCCGGCCATCTCGAAGAACCTTCAACTTGACTCGATTCCCGGCGCCTGCGCCTTGAACCGAAGAAATGAACCCATCGAGAGAATCGAAGTTTCGTCCGTCCATGCCAAGGACAACGTCGCCGGCTTCAAGCCCACCGCGCTCTGCCGCCAATCCGGGCATGACGTTACTGATGCGAACTCCGCGGTCGCCTTCTTCGATGTTCACGCCCAAGAAACCAGGTTGACCACCGCCGCCCCCGTGGGACTCCTCGTGAGCGTCAGCTTCATGGGAATGAGCTTCACCTTCGTCGTGGGCGTCTTCATGCTCTTCTTCGATCTCGAAGAACTGACCGGAGGAAACTTCGTCGCTTCGCGTGCCAAGCTCCATGGCAATGTGAAGCTCCTCGTCACCCCGAAGCACTTCGACCTTGGCTCTCGCCCCGGCCCCTGCCTCGACGACGGCGTCGCGAAGACCTTCAGCGCTCTCGATGGCGCTTCCATTGAAACCGACGATGCGATCGCCAGCCTGGAACCCGGACCGGGCAGCCGGCGAGCCATCGACGACCTGGCCGATCCGAACACCTTCATCCCCATCCTCTTCCATGACGACGCCCAGGTAACCCGGAGCCCCGGAGCTCGAACCACCAGACCTCGAACTGATCTTTCCGTCCGCAAGTTCGCGTCGAAGCTCTTCGAGCCGCTTTCGGGCAACGCCCTCGGCTTCTTCCTGAGCTCTCTTCATCGCCATCTCACTCTTTCGAGCGACATCAGCTCTGGAAGCGCTCTTCCCACCCGAGCCCTCTTTGTGCCCGAGCATGGCAGCGATTTCCTGTCGGAACTCGGCCAGACGAGCGTCAAGAAGCTCACTCACTTCTTCAAGAATCTCTTGCTTCAGGTTGTCGTTTCCTCTCCTGGCCCGTTGAGCATCCGCCGGGGAGCTCATGAACCCAGAAAACAGCATTCCTGCCACGACGGTACCCAATACTGCGACCGTGAATCGTTTCATCTTTCTACGCCTCCATTCCCGCCAAGCCGACTTGAACAAACGTTGCCGGACAGGGCTACGATGCTGAGCAGACCCATTCCAAAGGTGCGAAAGCTTCCGCAGCTCTTACTTCGGAATACAGATCCAGATATACGAGGGAAATCACCTGCGATTACGAAGTGCATACGCTTCTGTTAGGGGTTCCCCTCCCCCCAATCCCCGAAAAGACGAAAAGTCCGGAGGCTAGCCCGGGTCGCCCAGGGTCCGAAGCTTTTTGAACCGGGCCTCGATGAGCTCGTCGAGGGGCTGTGATCTCAGCTCGCGGATGACCTTCAAAAGCTCTTGCTTCAGGGTCAAGATCATCATTCGGGGGTCGCGATGGGCCCCGCCCAGAGGCTCGGGGATGATGTGGTCGATGATGCCGAGCTCTCGAAGATCTTTGCCGGTTAGCTTGAGGGCTGTCGCCGCCTCCTGAACGTTGGATCCGTCACGCCACAGAATCGCCGCGCAACCCTCGGGTGAAATCACCGAATAATAGGAGTTTTCCAGCATCATGAGGCGATCGCACACGCCAATACCCAGAGCACCGCCACTGCCTCCTTCGCCGGTCACCACACCCACAATGGGGGTTTTGAGGTGGCTCATCTCCATGATGTTCACCGCGATCGCGCTGGCCTGACCGCGCTCCTCGGCGGCTACACCGGGATAAGCCCCGGAGGTGTTGATGAGGGAAACGATCGGAATCCCAAATTTCTCGGCGAGCTTCATCTTCTGAAGAGCCTTCCGGTAGCCCTCTGGATGGGCAGAACCGAAATTGCACTCCAGCCGCTCAGCCATCGATTTTCCCTTGCGATGCCCGACCAGGAGAAAGCGTTCCCCCTCCATGGTGGCAAGGCCGGTCACGATGGCTTTGTCGTCTCCAAAGGCCCGATCTCCATGGAGCTCAACGAACGCGTCGAGCATGCCCTGGATATAATCGGTGATGAGGGGACGGTTGGGATGCCGAGCCACAAGGATCCGCTGCCAGGGAGAGAGGTTCTCGTAGGTTTTTTTGAGGAGATCCAGCCGGCGTTCCTTGAGGGGCTCGATCTCCGGTTCAAGATCCATGTTGGTCGAGCCACGCAGGGTCTCGAGCTCTTCAATCCGTTCATCGAGATCCCGGATGGGGCGCTCGAACTCGAGCACGCCGGGGCCATCGTTTCTTTTCGCCTTCACCATGGACTCTCTTCCTCATGCAGATGGAAACTTGCTTTCCCGCAATCATACGAGATCCCGAGCCCGGAATCCCGGCCTGACCCCGCCAGGCGGGTACGCCCTTCCAAACAAGGGGATCATAAGTCGTCTTCCGGAAACAGGCTACCCGCTAATCCCCCCGGGATCAATAAGGCCTCTTTGAATCGGCCGCGTTGACCCAAAGAGGCGAGTTTGCTAGATTCTTGCCCGTGAAGCCGTCCGAAAGCCGAAAACTTCCTCACCTTTTCTGCAACGTCCGAGCTCTCATGAGCACGCGATGCATGAGCGGCTGCCCGGACCCCTCCTCTCTTCTCCCCTGTTCCTATTCGAGGAAGCAAAAGAATTGATCTGGAAAATCGAGGTCTCAGTCAAGACCGACAAGGACGACCCCGCAGGCCGCAAGACCCACCGCGACCTTCTGGCACAAGGTTATTCCGAAGTCGATGACGTGAAGGTGACGGAGGTCTACCTCCTCGACGGCGACCTCTCGGAAGAGGATGTGCTGTCGATCGCAAAGAGGCTCCTCGCCGACCCGGTCGTGCATGAATTCAAGCTGACGAGTGAGGAGCAGGAGAGCGCCCCCGCTTCTTCTTCGCCCGGATCTCATGTGCTTGAGGTCTACGGCCGCCCCGGAGTCATGGACCCCTTTGAGATGAATATCCGGAGGGCCGTCGGAGAAATGGGCTTTGAGCCCCGGAGCATCCGGACCGCGCGCCAGTACACAATGCGGGGAGAGCTCTCCAAAGATCGCCTTCTTGAAATCGGAAATCGGGTGCTCGCCAATCCGGTAATCCAGGAGATCGAAGTCGGAAAACGCCCCCCTCGCCCCGAAACAAAGGTCGCAACTCCAGGTCGTGAACGGGTCGAAATTCCGGTCCTGAAAGCCGACGACGCCGCCCTCCAGAAGATCAGTCTGGATCGACGTCTCGCCCTCAGCCTTCCCGAGATGCAGACCATCAAGACCCACTTCACCGCCCTTTCTCGAAACCCAACGGATATCGAGATCGAAATGCTGGCTCAGACCTGGTCAGAACATTGCATCCACAAGACCCTGAGCGGACCCATTGATTTCATGGGTGAGAAGTTCAGCAACCTTCTCGGGGAGACCATCATGAAGTCCACCCGGGACCTCAACCTTCCCTGGTGTCTTTCGGTCTTCAAGGACAACGCGGGGGTGATTGCGCTCACCGACGATCAAGCGGTCTGCTTCAAGGTAGAAACCCACAACCACCCGTCCGCAATTGAACCTTACGGTGGCGCGGGAACGGGCATCGGAGGAGTGATTCGGGATATCCTCGGAACGGGAATGGCGGCACGTCCCGTTCTCAATACCGATGTCTTTTGCTTTGCCCCTCCAGATACCAGGCCCGAAGACCTCCCGCCGGGAACCCTTCCTCCGCTTCAGATCATGAAGGGAGTTGTCTCCGGGGTCAGGGACTACGGCAACCGCATGGGCATCCCCACCGCTTCAGGTGCGATCCACTTCGACGAGCGCTACGTGGGGAACCCTCTCGTCTATTGCGGCACCGTTGGCATCCTTCCCTGCAACCGGGTCGAAAAGGCCGCCCATCCCGGTGATGCCATCGTCGTGGTGGGTGGAAGAACGGGACGGGATGGCCTCGGCGGAGCAACGTTCTCCTCCTATGAGCTTTCGGAGGAATCAGAGGTCGTCTCGAGCGGCGCCGTCCAGATCGGAAACCCGATCGAGGAAAAACGCACCCTCGACGTGATCCTTCAGGCCCGAGATCGGGACCTCTTCAGTTGCATCACGGATTGCGGCGCAGGCGGTCTTTCATCGGCGGTCGGTGAGATGGGTGAGGGTCTTGGTGTTGAGCTGGAGCTCAACCGGGTTCCCCTCAAGTACGCCGGTCTTTCCAGCGTCGAAATCTGGCTGTCGGAGGCCCAGGAGCGCATGGTTCTCGCCGTTCCGGAGGACAAGGTCGAGGCTCTTGCAGAGTTGATCCTGAGCGAGGATGTGGAAATGACCGTGCTCGGTTCCTTCACGGATACCGGCCGAGTTCACCTGACACACGACGGCGAGACGGTTCTCGATCTCGACCTTGAATTCCTGCACGATGGCCTCCCGCGGGTCGAGAAAAAAGCGGAATGGAACCCGTCTCCGGCCGCTCCCCTGACGATTCCCTCCCCCGCTCCCGATGCGGGATCGATCCTGAAGACCATTCTTTCTCATCCCACGGTTGCGAGCAAGGAATGGGTCATCCGTCAGTACGACCACGAAGTCCAGGGAGCCTCGGTGATCAAACCTCTCGTTGGAGAGGAAGAAGATGGTCCCTCTGACGCAAGTGTCATCGCCCCGATTCTGGGGTCGACCATCGGAGTCGCGGTCGGCAACGGGCTCAATCCTGACTACGGGGATCTTGATCCTTACCGGATGTCGGCCGCCGCGATCGACGAGGCGCTACGAAACGTCACGGCGGTGGGGGCCGATCCGGAGCGGATCGCTCTTCTCGACAACTTCTCGTGGGGAAGCGCCGATCGCCCGCAGGCCCTTGGGGCCCTGGTTCTTGCTTCGAAAGCCTGTGGAGATTACGCCACCGCCTTTCGCACCCCGTTCATTTCGGGAAAAGACAGCCTCAACAACGAATACAGGGTGGGCGACAAGATCATCTCGATCCCTCACACCCTGCTCATCTCTTCGATCGGGGTGGTCCCTGACGTTCGTAAATGCGTGACGATGGATCTCAAGGGAATCGGACACCACCTTTATATCGCAGGATTTACCCGACCTGAGCTCGGGGGATCCCAATACGCAAAGGCACTGGGGATCACCGGGGGCGAGGTGCCCCAGGTCGACGCCGAAATAGCTAAAAAGACGTTCATCGCCGTCCATCGGGCCATTCAGGCCGGGCTCATCCGGGCCTGTCATGATCTCTCCGAAGGTGGGCTTGCGGTCTCCCTTGCCGAAGCCGCGTTCGCAGGCAACGTCGGGGCAACCATTCACCTGGGTCAAGTCCCGGTGAAGGGTTTTTCGCAGGAGCCTTCTCCTCACGAAATCCTCTTCTCGGAATCATGCTCCCGGTTCTTGATCGAAGTCCAACCGGATCTGAGCAGTGCTTTTGAGCAGGTGTTTGAGGGGCTTCCTCTTGCCAAGCTGGGGGAGACCTCGCTGGAACCCTTCGTTCAGATCCTGGCTCCAGGGAACGAAACCATTCTTCGGGAACCCCTCATCGACCTGAAGGAAGCGTGGCAGGCAACATTGCGCTTTTCATGAGCGATCGAATTGCCCATGATCGATCAAATCAATCGAATAGACCGATCGGTGGAGACATCCTCAGGGGGTGGCGCTCCACGGAACCAAGGAAAGTTGACTGACGGATGAAACCAGTATCAGCCCTGGTGTTGCGAGCCGCGGGAATCAACTGTGACATCGAGACCGAACACGCCTTTCATCTCGTGGGCGCACAGGCGGACCGGGTTCACATCAATCGATTGAAGTCCGAGCCCGAGCTGCTCTCAAAGGCGGACATCCTGGTGATCCCCGGTGGATTTAGCTACGGAGACGCTATCTCGGCAGGGACCATTCTTGCCAACGAGCTACGAACCAGCCTCCAGGATCCACTGCGAAAGTTTGTCGGCGAGGGAAAACTCATCCTCGGTATCTGCAACGGGTTCCAGATCCTGACCAAGGCGGGTCTTCTACCCGGGTTCGACCTCTTTGAAGAACCAGCCCAGGCAACGGTTTCCTTCAATGCCTCCGATCGGTTTGAAGATCGGTGGGTGAGACTTCGGATCGATAGCGAAAAAAGTCCCCTTGCCCGGGGTCGGTCATTCCTGGAGATGCCGGTAGCCCACGCCGAGGGACGGTTTGTGGCAGAAGACGACGTGCTGGCGAAGTTGTCGGCTCAAGGCCAGATCGTCATGCGATACGTCAACCGGGACGGGGAGATCGACGGCTACCCGTCCAATCCCAACGGGTCCGTGGACAACATCGCTGGTATCTGTGACCCCAGCGGGAACATATTTGGATTGATGCCCCATCCGGAGCGTTTTGTGTACCCTTATCATCATCCACGGTGGACCCGAGAGGGGCTCCGGGATGAATCGGATGGACTTCTCTTGTTCAAGAACGCGGTTGGTCACGCCTTGGAGCGCCGAGGCTAAAAGAGGGATCGATCAACCTGACGTTTGAGTTTTTCAGGACTGGAAAGGTGGAGAAGATGAACACGATGAAAAAGATGACAGCTCTTGGGCTTGCCCTCACCGGGCTCATGCTCTCTGGCTGTGGCGGTGGAGAAACAGCTCCGACCAAAGCAAGCTCCGGAGCATCGCGGACCCTCTCGTCCGAAATGAAGGTGACCGCGGAGTGGGTGAGCATCCCCGCCGGCTCGTTCACCATGGGCTCAAATCGCTACGACAACAAGGATGAGAAGGAACGCCGGGTTACCATGAAGGCGGGTGCCTACGAGATCATGAAGCATCCCGTCACCAACGGAATGTACAAGCAATGGATCGACGGCCTTCCAGAAGCCGAGCGAGAAGCGAACATTCCCGCTGATGATCGGGTGCGTGGAGGCGGCTGGGTAGACGGTTGGTTCCCCAAAGGAAAGGCCGATCATCCGGTCACAAACGTCACCTATATCCAGGCAAAGGCCTATGCGGAAGCAAATGGCTGGCAGATTCCTTCATCCGCTCAATGGGAGAAAGCAGCCCGGGGTGACTCGGACAATCGAGATTACCCCTGGGGAGGCGAAATCGACGCCACAAAAGCAACCTACGGAAATCCTCGTGGAAGCACGGTCAAGGTCGGTGGCGGAGGGGTGAGTCCTTATGGCGCCTACGACATGGCAGGAAACGTCTGGGAATGGACTCGAAGCTCCTACGACAAGAACAATCCGGGCCGGGAGCTCGTCCTTGCCGGCGGATCCTTTGGATCGACCGCCGGCGAATGCATGACCCACAATCGAATGTCGGCGGCTCCGACCGTCATCTCGATCCAAAGTGGGTTCCGTTGTGTGAAGTAGCTGGGCCCCGAGGGTTTCTTGGTGCCTGACGGTTTGTGGGGCCGGGGGAGAGCACAGGCCTCCCCCAAGCCCCACGCAAGAAACCTGATCGATCAGCGTGATGGATGACGAAGTTGGGGAAAAACGAGGGACAAACTCCCTCATGGTCCACAACTTGTCCGCAAGCAGCCCGCTCCCTGGTACGGAAAACAAGCCCCTCCTCCCCTCGAAAGGCCTCTCTAACCCCCCCAAAACCCGCGCCCCCAACGTGCCTCCTCGGAAAAACCCCTAAAAAGATAGCCCCAAAATCCCGATACCTGTGGCTGTACCGGGCTCATTTCGTCTCGACGGAAATCCTCCGTCCGGGGCCGTTGCGTCCGACAGTTCAGACAACCCTATTCTTCACTCGCAAGCGCGGAGGCCGATGCCCTCACGAGAAGAACTGATCCGTATCCAGAAGCGCATCGTTCGCAACCTGAAGCGCGAGATCAACGAACTCACCGGAGCGGATGTTCCCCCGATCCGGCAATACCTTCGAGAGTACGAGAACGAGTTCAAACATTTTCGGGAGATATCGAGCAAGGCGTCGCTAGTTCGTGCGGCCCGTCGTGCTCAGATTGTCTACCTGGGTGACTTCCACACCCTCCGGATCTCGCAATTAGCGGCGGTAAGATTTCTGACTGACCTTCTGGTGTCAAACCGAAGGGTGGTACTCGCGTTGGAGATGTTGCAGTCCTGTCACCAACCGGCGATCGCCACTTTCTTGCGGGGAGAGATCTCCGAAGGAAAGCTCCTTCGTGAGATCAACTACGCCCAGACCTGGGGATTTGACTGGAAACACTACCGGGACATCCTGCTTTTCGCCCGGGAGAACAACATCGAAACGGTGGGTCTGAACACCACACCTCAACGGGTGAAGAATCGGCTTCGAGCTCGGGATGAGCACGCGGCCCAGATCATCACATCGATCACCACCGAAAGTCCGGACAGTCTCGTCTACGTTCTTTATGGCGATCTTCACATCGCCCGGGGACATCTCCCCACGACGGTTGATCGGATGCTCACCGAACGCAACGAGTCTCGCCGAAAAGTAATCATCTATCAAAACAACGAAACCGTTTACTGGCGCCTCGCCGCAGTTGGCCTGGAAGAAAAAGTATCGGTCGCCCAGATTGATCGGGAGAGCTTCTGCATCTTCAACACGACCCCCCTTGTGAAGTTTCATTCGGTTTTGAACTGGTCCGAACAACTGGAAGAGTTACCCCAGAGACTACCGCCCGGATGGGAAAGCGAAGGCGAGGAACTCACCGACTACTGTGATTTCGTTTCAGAGATCAGCCAGACAATCGCCGATTTCCTCGGGATTGAAGAACCCGACATCGAGAACTTCACCGTCTATACTTCGACGGACCTGAACTTCCTCGAGGCCCTGGCACGGGAACACAACTACGATGCCTCGGAAGTCCGGGAGTTCGAACAGGACCTCCTGCTCTCAAAGAGTTGCTTCCACCCCAAGGGGAACATCATCTATCTCTCTAGCTTGTCGGTGAACCGCGCCGCGGAAGAATCGACCCGCTTCCTCAACAGTATTTGCGCCCAGCACAAAGGAAAGCGCAAGAATCGGCTGGATGAGTTCTACTTCCGGGTGATGACCGAAGCTCTTGGCTTTCTCGGCTCAAAAGTCTTCAACCACAAGCGAAGGGCGAAACCGACTTCCTACTACGAGGCCGTTCGAGATCGAAACCGAGGGCTCAAGCTCTCCGAAAAAGACCAGGTCTTTGATTCGATCTGCCGCTGTGTTCTTGAGCACCGAAAAATCGAGGAGCAGATGATGGAGAAAGCAAAGCTCCCTTCGTCTCAACGAAAGCTCTTCTCCCTTCCGCGAGCCGTGCTTCTTGGATCCTGCAACGCGATCGGCCACATCCTGGGTGAGGGGCTCTACTACGCCCTGATCGATGAGCGCATTTCGAAGGCTCAGCTCCGCAACCTCTTCTACGTCCCACTGGAACAGCCAAACGTGGCCGCCAATACCTACCGGGACTTGATCACCTATCTGGAACGAAACCATCGAGACCGAAAAGACGAACGATCCAACTTCGATCTTCCGCCCCAGCGGTTTCCTGTTCTGTCCTGATGATCTGGCTTTCCCTACTGACCCTTCGGCTCGGCCCGAAGCTCCATCAGAAAAGCATGGGTCTCTCCCTGAAGCTCGGAGACCTTGTTGACTGCCGCTTCAGCAACGACCTTCCCGTTCGGGTCACTGTCCATCAAAGCTCCGATTCCCCGGCTAAACAGACTCTTTTGCTGGACAAGGCTTACCCGAAGTAGTTCAAATCGAGTGGCAAAGATTTCGTTTGTCCCCATCTTTTCCAGCTCGACCCGAATCGCATCGAATTCACTTTGGAGTGCCTCCATGACCTGGACCGCATTGGCCGTGAGTTGACGGGCTAGCTGCAGAACCATCAAGTGCTGTCCGGACGTAACGAGAAGCTCGCGAATTTTCTCCTGAAGCAGCAGGGACCGGGAGAGAAGGTCTTCAATCGTTGCATACTCCTCCTCACTGTCTCGATCCTCCCGGATCTTGGAGGCTTGCTGGAAGAGGTTGTCAAAGTGAGACGAAACCACGGTGGTCTGCTTGCGGATCGTCATCACATCCCAGTGATTTGCTAGCTCTTCGACCTGATCAAAGGAGTCACGAATAAACTGACCCAGTTGCAACATCTCCAGCCTGTTGCTTTCCACGAGCTTCTCGACATCGCGCTCAGCGCTGCCAGAGAAAACGGCCCACAGCACCAGGCTAAGAAGCAGCACGACGGCAAGACCGACGATCAAGGTCAACCAGCCATCCCCCCGCTGCCGACGAAAAGCCGGACAACTCAAGACTTCTTCATGACCCGCCATCACAACGACTCTCCTTTTCCCTCTTTCTCTTCCGTCCCGGACTCGGTCTCCCACTCGCTCGTCAGTAGACGTCGGTTTCCATCCCGACGTGTCACCCCGAGCTCATCCATGTACTCCAGCAGGGGGATTGCAAACTTGCGGGTGCTCTTGATCAGATCCTTGAACTCGGTTGCAAGCAGCTCCCCGCGTTCCCGAATCGCACCGACCACCAGCTGCTTGGCCTCCTCGACTCGCTCGGCGTGAAAAACCATCCCTCCCTTGATCCGCCGGAGCACTCCCTGCTGCAGGAGCAAATCGACGATGGGTTGGGTTCCCTTCGGGGAAACAGAAAGGCTATCACCCAGATCATCGACGGTAGGAGGAGCAAAACAGGCCTCGCTAAAAAGATCCGTGATCTTCCCGGCAAGCTCCCTCTGAGAATCACTGAGAGAAACTTCGTGACCGGAAAGATAATACTCACCCCCGGCAGTGGTCTTCACGGCTCCTCTCCCACAAAGCCTCCTCACTCCCAGATCAAAAAGTGGAGGAGCCAGACGTACGTTGCGAGCCAGGTCTTTCTTGGGATGGGCCATCCGCAATGGATTCTCCCTGGACAACGTCTCGAGTTCCGCAACCAGAAGGTGCTCCACCTTCTTGATGCCGCTCTCGTGAACCACCCGGTTTCCTCTTTCCAGGGAATGCACTTCTCCAGCCTCCACTAACGGAGCCAGGACATTCTTGACGTCGTCAACGGTTAGCTTCGCCCGGATGGCAAGAGTTTTCGTTTCCTGCCATTCCGACCCGGACTCGATGAGCAAGGACTCAAGATACTGAAGGGAATCATCCACCGAATCTCGTTTTCGCTGGAGTCCGGTGGTGACTCGATCCCGAAAACGTTTGAGCCTCCGTTCCGATTCACCGATCACCACTCCACCTCCGATGGTTACGGATGGAGAGGGCCGACGAATCACAAAGCGATCCCCGGGCCCGACGACTACCGGCTCTTCCACAAAGATCTGAGCAAGCCCGGTTTCACCGGGAAGCAGGCTTTTGTGGTCCAGCAACGTTACCCGGCCGGGAACATCCTGGGTGCCGAGGTGGAGGGTGAGTTGAGCCCGATTCGTGAGCGGCTTCTTGTTGCTTTTCAAGTAGTGGAGTTCGAGCTCGATCAGCCGGGATTCTTCGAAAAAGCCCGGGGTCGCAACGACGTGTCCACGACCCAGAACCTTGTAGTCCACGTCCGTGATGTTGAGTGCCGCTCGATGTCCGGCGGATGCGGTCTCGGTTTTCTTGTGATAGGCCTCGATCCCCCGGACTCGCGTGGTATGGCTTCCGGGAAGAACCTCCACCGTGTCCCCCACGTTCACAGTTCCGGAAACAGGAACCCCGGTCACGACGGTGCCAAAACCCTTGACGGAAAAGGCCCGTTGAATGGGCATCCGAAAAACGCCCTGAGTGTCCGCACGACTGATCTTTGGCAGCTCGGTTTCCAGATGATGGAGAAGATGGTCGATGCCCTCTTTCGTTTCGGAAGACACCGGGATGATCTTGGCGTCGGCAAGAAACGTATCGGAGAGGTAGTCTCGAAGATCATCCTCCACCAGCTCTCGAAATTCGGGATCGACCAGATCAATCTTGGTCAGAACCACCACTCCGTTGGCGAGGCCAAGCATGCTCATGATATCGAGGTGTTCCCGGGTCTGGGGCATGACGCCATCATCCGCGGCAACGACCAGCATCACGTAGTCAACCCCGGTCGCACCCGCGACCATGTTTCGCACGAATCGCTCGTGACCAGGAACATCGATGATGCCCACTCGAAGGCCGGAAGCCAGGTCGAGCTCGGCGTACCCAAGGTCAATCGTGAGACCTCGTTCCTTCTCCTCTTTGAGTCGATCCGGGTCCTGACCGGTGAGATTCATGACCAGACTGGATTTACCGTGGTCGATATGGCCGGCGGTGCCCACCACCACATTGAAGATCTTGGCTTCTGACATTCGTTCTCGTCTTTTCCTTGGATGTCGCTTCTTCGCCCGAGGAGCTTTGCTTGCACCCGGTGGCGCGAGACTCCTCCATACATTCTAGTGGGGTGAATGAAAAGTTGTGTACATAAGATTCACCCCACGAGTGTCTTTGACTTCCAGGGGGCTCGCTGATAGAATTTTTTCGGCGGTATTCAACAAATCCAGCGTGTGCCTCATCTTCCATGATTGCCTCATCTTCCATGATTGATGGTACTCACCTGGCCGATCCAGTGAATTGAACCGTGGAGGAATTCTCTACTTCGATCCTGGAGCTTCGCGTCGTTCTGTGCCATGGGAGGGAGGCCGGATCGTGCCAAATACATGTGGTGAGACCACATCCTGGGTTCTACGGCCCTGTCCGTCGGAGAAATCCCGGAAGCTGGCAACCGAGCTGGGACTCTCGGCCATTGTTGCCGATCTTCTTGTCCAGCGGGGCCTCACCGAGCCGGAAGCCTGCCGAAGGTTTCTTCAGCCCGCCCTGACTCATCTTGTCGATCCCCTCTCCATTCATCAGATGGACGTGGCGGTAAAGAGGATCTCCGAGGCCATCGCCAACAAGGAGCGAGTCCTCATCTATGGAGACTATGACGTGGACGGCGTCACCAGCACGTCGCTCATGCTCGAGTTTCTCCGTCTTACGGGGCTCGAACCTCAGCACTACATCCCCAGCCGCCTCTCTGAAGGATACAGCTTCAGCCAGGTCTTTCTCGACAAGCTGGATGAACTTGGCATTGATCTCATCATCTCCGTTGACAACGGAATCACGAGCCTTGCCGAGATCGATGCCATCAGCGCAAAAAACATCGATGTCATCGTGACCGACCATCACGAACCGCTACCGACCCTTCCAAAGGCTCTCGCCGTGGTGAATCCGAAGCTCTCCCCGGATGAAAACGGCTCGACTCAGGTCTGCGGAGCAGCGGTGGCATATAAAACCATCTGGGCGGTGGCCAGCAAGCTATCCCCGGGAAAGCGGGTCACCCAGGAGTTTCGCGAGTTTTTGCTCAACGCTCTGGCCCTCGTTGGAATGGCCACCATTTGCGACTCGGTGCCACTTCAGGGAGAGAACCGGGTCTTTGCCGTCTTTGGCATGAAGGCTCTTCGTAACACCAAGCAGAATGGCCTGAAGGCTCTCATTCAGCTCAGTTGCCGGGAAGACCGGGTCCTTGACGTTTCCGACGTGGGTTTTCGCCTCGGTCCACGAATCAATGCGGCCGGGCGACTGAAGCACGCTGACATCGCGGTGGACCTCTTGACCGCCGAGAATTTCGACAAGGCCCTGGAAGTAGCGAAGACCCTCGAATCGACGAACCGGGAGCGCAAGCAGGTCGAGCTCACCATCCTGGAAGAGGCCGAGGCCCAGATCCAGGAGCAACATGGAGGCTCGGACCAGCCGGTATTCGTGCTGGCGGGAGAGGACTGGCACTCGGGAGTCGTTGGAATCGTCGCCGCCCGGATCGCCGAGCGCCACGGGAGGCCAGCGATCCTTATCGGCCTCAACGGCAGAAATGAAACCGGTCGCGGTTCGGCTCGATCGGCTCAGGGGATCCATCTCCTCGACCTCATTCGCACCTGCGAGTCGGATCTCATTCGATTCGGCGGACATGCTTTTGCAGCGGGTCTGGAGATCCGAGCCGACAAGATCGATGATTTCCGCCAGAACCTTCTCGCATCTGCCCGGGATACCCTCATCGACGTAGAGACCGGGCCTCGAATCGATGTGGACCTCTCGATCGATCTTGACCAGCTCACCTTCCCTCTTCTTGCCGAACTGGAACTACTGGGTCCCTTCGGGAAGAATAATCCCTCCCCGGTCTTCATGGCGGAGTCGGTGGAGGTGGTCGGCACTCCACGCATCGTGGGCAGCCGGCACAATCATCTGTCCCTCATGGTCAAGCAGGGAGAGAAGGTCTTTCGGGCCATCGGCTTTGATCTTGCCCAGCATCACGAGGGGGTAACCTCGGGCGAGCCGATTTCCATCCTTTTCGTTCCTGTGCGCAACCTGTTCAAGGGCCAGACTTTCCTGGAGCTGCAGTTGCTGGACATTCGGGTGAGTGTCCCTGAAGGAATCCCGGCAGCTTCCGGCACCCTTTAGCCGATAATCCGATGGAGGCCTCCGTGTTCCGACCTTTCCGGAAGCCAAGCCAGCTTCGTGATCGGATGGTGGACCAGCAGCTCCTGGGTCGAGGGATCGAGGATCCGGCAGTGCTTCGGGCATTCCGGGAGGTTCCCCGCCATCTCTTCATGCCTCCTGAGACTCCCCATCCGGTCGCCTATGAGGACCATCCGGTCCCGATCGGGCACGATCAGACCATTTCTCAGCCCTATGTCGTGGCCTGGATGATGGAGTTGCTCAAGATCGGGTCAACCGATCGGGTTCTGGAGGTGGGAACCGGGTCAGGTTACGCCACCGCGCTTCTCGCGAGGATCGCCGGCGAAGTGGTTTCGGTGGAGAGAATTCCCGAGCTTCTTGCCCAGGCCCAAGACCGGCTGAAGAAATTAGGATACAACAACGTGACTCTGGAACTGGGAGACGGCTCCCTTGGGTCCAGCGATCGAGAGGCCTTTGATGCCATCTTGGTTTCGGCATCGCCGCTGGAGATCCCGGCCTCTTTGGTGAGACAGCTTCGGAACGACGGTGGCCGACTGGTCATTCCGGTAGGACCGCGGAAACGCCAGAAACTCGTTCATCTTCAGATGGAACGCGGCGAGGAAAAAAGAACGATCCACGGAGGAGTTGCCTTCGTCAGGTTGATAGGGAGAGAGGCATGGAAGGAAAAGTAGAGTCCGGGGATCCGAACCCCGGGAGCCGGTCGGTCGAAGTCGCTGACCCTTTGAAGAAAAAGAACATGATCCGTCGACTCTACGACTGGGTGATGCATTGGGCGGAGACTCGCTATGGTCTTCCCGCCCTCTTTGTCCTGGCGTTTTGCGAGAGCTCGTTCTTCCCCATTCCGCCAGACGTCCTGTTGATTGCCCTTTGTGTTTCCATTCCCGCAAAAGCGCTCCGCTATGCCCTGGTTGCTACGGTGGGTTCGGTTCTGGGGGGAGTCTTTGGTTACTACATCGGCTTTGCTCTCTACGAGAGTGTGGGTGAGCCGATCATTGCCTTTTTCCACGCCCAAGATGCCTTTGAAAAAGTTCGGCAGTATTACAACGAACACCCCTTCATGTACATCGCCATCTCGGGTTTCACTCCGATCCCCTACAAGGTATTCACCATCGCTGCTGGCGTTTGTAAGGTCGATATCAGCACTCTTGTCTTCGCATCGATCGTGGGGCGCGCAGGAAGGTTCTTCCTCGTGGGCGGAATGATCTGGATGTTTGGACCGACCATCAAAGACTTCATCGACAAGTATTTCAACCTGTGCGCCATCGGATTCACGGTGTTGGTGATCGTGGGGATTCTGGCAATCAAGGTGATCATGTAGGGGGCTCGGACGAGCCAGGTTGAGGAGGGGTTGGGTTTTTTGGAGGGAAAGGGTTCGGGTTTTCCGGGAGGGTGAAGGGGAAAGGTAAACTCTCCTCCTCCTGCCAGGGATTTTGAAACGTCAGACCACGAGGTTGGATCTTCGAGCATTCCAAAAATCGTCGAAGAGTTCACCTTCCCCCTTCACCCATGGCCGTTCAACCCGTCATTCCCACTCCAATGAAACCAACAGGCTCCGTCAACCTCGCGCATTCCTCGCTGCGGAGGAGAGGAGGGAGTGCGATGGGGCAAGAAAGGAGAGGGATGGACGGGGCGTTTCGGGAGGGCGAAGGAGAAAGGTAAACTCTCCTCCTCCTGCAATGGATTTTGAAAAGTCAGACCACGAGGCTGGATTTTCGAGCATTCCAAAAATCGTCGAAGAGTTCAATCGCCTGACCGCCTTCAAATGCCATCTCCCCCGCAACCCCAACCCCGTACCAAACCTAGCCTTCACCACGTCCATCAGGTAGCCGGGAGGGGTCGCCCCCTCCCAGCTCCTACACCACCGTACGTACGGTTCCGTATACGGCGGTTCACGAGGAACACGCCAGTCTTCGATACTCATCCATGAGGCTCACAAGTCCTAAACGACGTAAGGCA
>JAJDCM010000351.1 GCA_029260825.1 Planctomycetota bacterium
GCGGATGAACCGCCGGATCCGATCCGGAATGTTGCGCCGGCAAAAGTCATCGATCCTCTGCTGACGAGGAACATTGATGGGTCGAATGACTGGCTCTTTCCGGATGCATCGGGCGCATTTTTCAGGATCAAGATCGTGGCAGAGTTCGAGATCCTCCGTCATGCGGAGCCCTCTACGCACGCAAGTGAGGCAATACTCATGCAGGGTATACACCACCGGTATCTTCTGTTGCTGGGCGGCATCAAGGAGCCCCAGGGAAAGATACTGGAGATGCTGAAGATGGAGGATGTCTGGCTTGAACTCGGAAAAGAGATCTTGGAAAATTCGATCCATCTTCGGATTCAGGTAGGTTTCCGCGAACAGATCGTACTTGTAGTTGTAGACGATCTCTCGACAAGGGATTCCATCGAACTCCAGAGATCGAATGGAATATTGTTTCTTCTTGGGTCGACTCTCCGTGAAGACAAGAAGGACATCATGTCCCCTGTCGATCAACTGCTTGGACAGCGTATAGGTATAGATCTCCGACCCGGCGTTGTGCCGCGGAAGAAAATCGTGAATAACCATCAGGATCCTCAACCAGCTCCTCCTTCGTAGGAATCTTCTCCCGGGTTCCCCTTCGGCTTTCGCCCCAGTCGACGGCCAAGTCGGCTCAACCATCCACCGGCTAATTTCTTCTCCAACCGGGCCGTCTCTTCTCGTAGTTCTTCCATTTCTCTTTGCCCTTGCGCAAGCTCGACTTGAGCTCTTCGCAGCTCTTCACCAAGATCCAGCTTTTCTCCGGAAAGCGCCCAGGTCTCCCGGCGAAGAACGTCGATTGCCGCGTCCCGTTCGACCACGTCATAGGTTCTTTGTTCTGCCTGACGCACCATCTGCTTCAGAACATCGTTTTGCCTGAAACCGACGGACGGCCGGACCTGGGGAGCACCTCGCATCAGAGCATTGGTGTAGGCAGCCGCAATCCGTTCGGCGTGATCCTGCATCGACGGCAGCCGGGCAGGGATTCCATTTCGCAACTGATCGAGAAGGTTCGGTTCGGTCAGGAGCTCTCGAATCCGGGACGCGAGATGGATCGGATCTCCAACGCGAAACGTGAGCCCCCCCTCCTTGACTCTCTCCGAAAGAGCACCAACCGAGGAGCAGAGAATGGGGGTGCCAAGGGAAAACGCCTCGTTGAGGACATAGGAGTAGGATTCACTTCCCACCGACGGCAACACAGCCACATCGAACCTGGCGTGAATCAGATCCTCCCGACGGAAGTTCCCATGAAAATAGACCGGCTTCCCTTCGGCCAGACGATGAAGCCGTGCCTCGTATCCATCCGTCACCGGAACTCCGTAGAGATGCACTTCAATTCTCTCCAGCTCCTCGGACTCAAGATGGGCGAGTGCCTCCAGCAAGACATGGACTCCCTTCACCACATCTTGATGGCCCCAGTTTCCGAGCCGGAGTACATCCCCCCGGGAATCCTCTTTCGATTTCTTCTCCGGTACAAGAGGATGAAGATCCCCCAGAGACTCCACCTGGAATTCCTCCTGGGAACGACCGAGAAGAGACGCCAGGAGCTTCCCGTGGGCAGCGCTGGGTACGAGAAGCGCTCGGGCGAGATCAAGCTCTCGTTTGTAGTCCTGGACGTGAAGGGTCATCTCTTCCTCGACGTCTTTTCGAGTCTGCCAGGAGGAGGGAGACACACATTGATAGCAGTGCGGGTTGGGTAGCTCCTCTCGACAGAGCTTTTCATCCCGGAGTCGAAAACCGTTCGGACAGGTGACATGAGTATCGTGAAAGCTGATGACACTCGGGATTCCCGCTTCGGCAGCAACCGTAACGAGATTTCTCGAAAGCCTTTTCCAGTGATGGACGTGGACAATTTCGGGAGAGCTGTCCGCGAGAACCTTTTCGAAGAGTTCCTCCGTGTGGGGAGAGAACCCATGATCCCACCGTTCGGGGAAGTTCTCCGTCCGATGGACCCGGTACACCTGAATTCCCTCCACATTCTCGATCTCAATCATGGGCTCAGCCCGGGGCGCACCCGATCCACAAAGCACCACCGAATCGACATCGAGATCACGCAGGTGGGCGCAAAGAGCAGCCACGTAAAGCTCAGTCCCTCCCCGAAATTCGGGCAGATAGCCGTGAATCGTATGGAGCACCTTCAAGGGGTCACCTCATCATGAAACGGATCGGCCGACAAGAAGGGCCTCATAATACGAGACTAGCTCCGCCGCGTCTTCTGAAACGGTCTTGACCCGGGTAGCTTTTGCCCCGACAGAGAGCTTTCGGACGAGCTCCGGATCAGCCAAAAGAGAGGAAAGCCGCCCGGCCAGAGCCCCCACATCCCCCGGGGGAAAGAGAAGGCCGTTGACTCCGTGCTGGACGAGTTCGGCCATGCCTCCAAGATTCGAGGTCACCACCGGAATGCCGGCGAGATGAGCCTCATGGATCGTCAAAGGAGAGTTCTCATACCAAATCGACGGAAAGACAAGAACATCGATCTCATCCAGCACACGAGCTCGCTCGTCGGGTTTGAATTCACCCCGAAAGTCGACCCGTGGATCAAGACTCGATAGCTCCCGAACATAGCCCGGGTCATGTTCGGGGTTTCCATGGACGGCCAGAGTGACCCCGGAGTCTTTGATCCGAGAAAAGGCCTCCACCGCCACGTGCAGACCTTTATGCCGCTGAAGGTTTCCAACGAAGGCCAGTCGGAGTTTTCCCGGCTGAAGCGGACGCTCCTGGGTCTTCGCACCGGTGCTGGCGAAACCGTAGTCACTGACAACCACCCGCGGCCCGGGGAGCCCAAACGAGACCAGTTCGTTCCGGAGAAATCGGGAGGGAGCCACAAAGATGTTCATTTCCCCCAGCTGGCTGAGAATATGAGCATTTCTTCTTCTCACCTCCTCAACCGCCTCCCTGGAGGGATCCGGCAACACCCCGGTGTCCGGCCGGGAATTCGAGACTTTCCCCCGTTGCTGCATTCTCACCCGGATTCCTCGAACGAGAGGATGAAGGTCAAGGCCGGTCCACGTCCGGATAAAACGGAGAAGCCCCATCGCCAGGCCGGAGGCCCTCGTGTTGTAGAGCCGGGTGTGTGTCAGACATTTGGCGCAGTTTTCTTCCGTGACTTCCCGGCAAAGAGAACCATCGGGCAACAATCTATGACCAAACCGAAGGCACTGGAGCCAGAACTCGTGCAACGTGTACACGGTCTTACACCCGGCCGCTTTGGCGACGGATACCAGGTCGACGGAAAAGAAGAGAAGATGCTGAAAATGAACCACGTCCGGGCGCTCTTCCTGGAGAATTTCCTGAAACAGACGCTCCACCGTCGGATTCTTGTACGTCTCGGAAAAGTTCTTGAAGACCTTGTTGTTGACGAGTTCGATGACCGGTTGACCTTCAACCTCTTTCCGGTGAATCGAATAATTCTCGTGGCTCGGCCGATCCTCGGTGGTGAGAACAGTGACGTCCTGACCGGCTCGCCTCAGCTCGGTCACCAGGGAAAACGTATAGTTCTCCACTCCCTTGCGATGACGAGGATGATAGAGGTGGACGACCATGAGAATCTTCATGATGAACCCCCATCAGGCTCGGTTCGAGTGGGCCGAGTCCGCGCCCATTTCTCCAGCGCTTCCTTGGTTGCCTTGACGCCTCGAAAGCCATCCCAGATTCCTCGACCCTTTGCCGATGCGGCACGGACATTTCCCCGGAGGCAGCCGGCGAGAAGCGCAAGGGGGAATCCGATCACATCCCAGATCAGCAAGGTGCACCACATCTTCAGGGTTCCGTGCTTTCGGAGGAAGCGGATGGAATTGAGGCCCATCAAGTATTTTCGAGCTGGGCTCACTCCCCCACCGGTGGACGCCGAAACTCGATGCCGCACGACGGATGAGGGCTCATAACCAATCGTGTAA
>JAJDCM010000352.1 GCA_029260825.1 Planctomycetota bacterium
ATTCCCGCCCTGAGGGCCCTGGACCTCTTCCCAGAGAGCCTCGATTTCTGATTCCAGAACAACATTAAAAACCAGGTCACCTGGAGCACCAAGCAATGGGCTTCCCTTCGGTTTCTTTGGTTTCTTCTCAACCGTGGGACAGCCTGCCAGACCGAAGAGAAAAAGCGCAGCCAGGATCCATCGAAACCGCTTCATGTTCATTTCCTTTCAAACCTTCATTCGCCAACATTTTCCCGCTTCATCGATTGAACCTTTTTACCGCCAGTCTCCATCCAAGATGAATGCCCCCCAGCTCAGTGGAATACCCGATCCATACTCCATCCGATTTCGTTCAAGCATCTGTAGCTGAGCACTTCGGAGCGCCTCCAGCTTCCCCATCTTCTTGAGCCATAGATTTTCATAGAACACCGCCATGAGACGGCTGGTTGCTTCATCCATCACCGACCACAGGGAACTCACCACGGTTCGTACACCAGCCTGGCGAAACGACCTCCTCAACCCGATCATCCCTTCTCCAGACAATGCACGACCGAGCCCCGTCTCACAAGCGGAAAGCACCACAAGCTCGCATTCAGAAAGGTCCAGACGAATCAGCTCCTCGGCGGTGAGTAGTCCATTTTCTCTGGACGGGTCCCGGGCTTCATTTGCTCCTGCAAGAACAAGCCCCGACAAGAGACCCGGAAAGAGGCCCGTAATCCGTCCGGCCATATTGATGTCGAGGCCCCCCTGCTTGCTTTCTTCGTCAAGACGAGGAGTCCAATGCACTGGAAGACCCTCGGGCTGAAAATAGCCGTGGGTGGCAAGATGAACATAGCGAGACCGGGGTAGCTCCAGCTTGACCCGTTCTTCGGTTGCGTTCTTGCGCGTCAATAGGACTTTGTTTGCACCCTTCTCAAACCCTTCTTCAAAAAGACTGGCCACCGCGTCCGCCTCTTCAAGTGTGGCAGAAAGCGGATGCCAGGTTGATCGGAAGCTCCCTCGAGTCGAATCGGGGCTCACGTCCTTGATTACCGCATCATTGGTTCGCCGGTAGTCAATGCCTCCAGCAACAAGAAGAGACGGAGCCATCTTTGGTTTCGAGGCTGACAGAAGGGATGAAAGATTTGCCATGTCCTGAAGGTAGACGAAACCATGCCGCTCAAGCAGGTAGGTTCCGTTGGCCATCCGCAGCGTCTCGAACGGAAGAGCTCCCAAGAATCCATCGGGCGAGACAATGACCAGATCAGCTTCCCCAATCAAGGAAATCAGTGGACCCCAAAGCAACTTGAACAGCAGACTATTCTCAGGCAACTCGGGCTTCTTCCCTTCCCCGACGACAGCGACACCCCGCCTACTCCTCAGCGAACCAAGAAAATCAGCGGTTGCCGTATAGAGTCGACTGGCCTGACCAAGGTCAACGCGAACAACTCCCGGAGAACCCGCTCTCAGGACCCAAGCCGACAGTTGCGCCGGCTGCCATTCGCCGGCCACCAAACTCCCGTCTTCCTGCTTCGCCGCGGGGCGATACAACCGATGAACGAAAAAGTCAATCACCACGGCGCCGGCGGGTAGACAAGCGCAAAGACTTTCGACCGTAGGAGCAGAGAGCCTTGCTGTATCTGTAGCGCGCTTCTTCTGATCCATACTGCGCAGAAGATCCAGCTCCAAGCCGTTTCTCTTCAGGCGCAAAGACTCAAGAGTTTCTTCGTAATTTTTGCGATCGAGAACGGGGTCGCGATAAACTTCGTCAGCAATCCGTTTCTCCACTCCCCGAAGAGCAGCAGCAGTTACCCGCTGCGTTGAGGACAGCTCGCCCATCGCAGCCGGCTTCACGGAAAGCATGCTTCGTGACACTCTGCCTTTCCAGGAGAGGATGGCCTCATATACGTGGGCCTGTTCATTTCCCTTCGTGAGAGGCTCGAGGCTGAGGAGAATCTCCAGGGTCTCTCGACTTTTTGCGGCATGACGAAGTCTTTCGTTTTCAGAAAGAGCGTATCGCACGCGCTGCATCTGGAGCTCCGCGGAAGAAAAGGCCTCCCTGGATGTCTCAAGGGCAGCATCAAGCCTTCCAAGATTCGCCTCAAGAAGCGCAAGCGAACCCAACGCCCTTACCGTATCGAAATGGCCGGATCCAAGCGCTTTCTTTCGAATCCGAAACGCCTTTTGGATATAAGGCGCGGCCTCGAGGTATCGCCCCTCCTCCATCAACGAGACACCAAGATCATTCAGGCTCTTGGCCGTTGCCGGGTGATCGGAGCCAAGAGTGCGCTCTCGTGAAAGAAGGACTCGCTTATATAGCTCTTGTGCCTCTCCTTGGCGCCCCTGATTGTCCCTGAGCCTTGCCAGACCCTGCAGTATTGACAGGGTTCGGAAATCTTCAGCACCAAACCTCTTCTCATAAATGGAACCAGCACTCTCCAGGAGATCCGCCCCCTCTTCGAACCGTCCCATCATCTGAAGAACACGGGCCAGATTGGCCATACCAAGGGCAACCGCTTCGTGAACCGAACTGAGCCTATTCTTTTTGATCTCCAGCGACCGAACAAAAAGCGGATAAGCCTCGTCATAGAGACCCTGGCTTCCAAAGAAGATGGCAAGGTTGTTCAGGCTCTTCGCCGTCTCGAGGTGAGTCGGACCCAACTTCCTTTCACGAATCGAAAGGGCACGTTCGAAATAGATCCGTGACTCCTCATCGTTGCCTTGAGAACACAGCAATAGACCAAGACTATTCAAGATCCTTGCCGTTTCAGGGTGATCTGGCCCCAGAACCCTCTCTCTCACTGACAGGGCTCGCTCGTAGTGGCCACGGGCCCGCTCGTAGAGGCCCTGGTCTCGCAATAATGCAGCGAAATTATTGAGAGCTTTTATTGTCAGTGAATGAGTGGGGCCAAATTCTCTTTCCAGAGACACCAAGAGCCGCTCGAAGAGAACTTCGGCAGCCGCAAAGTCACCCTCGACGTGGAGAAGCTCCGCCACATTGAGCATCACTCCCATTGTGTTCGGGTGATCAGCCCCACGAACCTTCTCGTCAATACGAAGCGCTCTCTCATAGTACTTCCGGGCAGCGACAAACGAGTTCTTTGCCCGCATGAGAGCACCAAGGTTCCCCAGACTCTCTGAAGTGCGAGGATGATCCGGCCCAAGGATTTTCTCACGAATCGTCAGCGCCCGCTCCAGATAAGGCTGTGATTCGTTCAGGTCCCCTTTCACCAGGAACATCGATCCCAGATTATTGAGACTCTTGGCCGTAGCTCGATGGTCCTCTCCGTAGACTTTCTCACGAATCTTCAGAGCTCTCTCGTGGAAGACCTGCGCCTCATCGTACCTTCCCTGAAATGAGAACTGCACCGCAAGGTTGTTCAAACTGGATGCAACAATCGGGTCATCCGGGCCAAGAGATTTCTCGCGGATGGCCAGCGCACGTTCCTGAAGTTTCTGGGCCTGGCCAAGCTGACCGTGGCCGACAAGTTGACCCGCAAGATTATCCAGACAAACCGCCGTGTCGAGATGATCGAGCCCGCGCTCGACTTCAATCAAGGCGAGGCCTCGCCGGAGATCTTTGACTCCTTGTCGGCGCTTCCAGTCCGGGGAAAGAGGCTCAGGTGATCCGGCAGTGAGAGTGAGGTCAAATGAACCAGTAGCATCCCGCAGAGCGCAAACGGAAAGAACATAGGTTCTCCCCGCCTCCAGGTCGCAGGAGGCAAGGCGAGCATGCACTCCGTAGTAGCCATCATCGTCTTCGGCGAGTACGTCGTTCTCGGAGCCCTTCAAGACGAGATACGAGTCGAAATAGAGCGACCGGACATCAATGGTGTAAAGGCCAGACTCTTCGACACGAATACGATAGGCCTTCGCGCGAATCCGGACGTCCCAATAGTCCCGGGCAAGAGTCGGAGTTTCGATGATTGGATCCGACGAAACAACTTCACCGGACATCGGCTCGTCGACACAAAGAAGCACCGGCGGATCGGTGGGAACCGCCCCGCCCAAGGTTGCAAGCAGCAAAAAACAGATGAGGCTCAGAGGGATCATGGCCCTTTCTCCCTGGCAAGACAAGACTAGTACCACTATTCTCCACTCGAGGGCACATTACCGCAAGATAGGCATTCCCTAAAAACCGTCAATCTCTCGGAAGTTCCTCCATGACTCGCGATTCCACTCCCGACCTTCTCACCAGTTTGGCCCACGAGAAATCCCAAGCGACACCTCGATTCGGTAATCAATCATCTGAGGAAACTTCTTTCCTTCATCTCAAGAAAAAAAATAGTTGGTGATGAAGGCAGCCAAATGCGCCCAAAAAGCGGCAACACGCAGAATCAGGCCTCCCCACAACGGACGAGAGAAGGGCAGAACTCCATCCGTCTCATGCAATTGACAACCCACCCGATCTCTTGATGCGACAACCCGAAAAACTGCCAAAAATATGTACTATCAATCGACATTTTTTCTTTGTCGTTACATCGACCAATTTTTGGCGCAAGGCCGGTTTCCTCCTGATACGATGCATCTGGTTGGCCAACCAAAAGTCTCTACACGCTCAGTCACATCTTTGAACAGACAAGGAGATTGAAAATGGCTCCGATACGTTTTACTACCCTCCTCATCACCCCGCTTGTACTGGTCGCCTTGATCACCATCGGCGTGACTCACATCTTTGCCAGCAACGGAGAGGTCTGCTTCTCCGGCTCTTGCCCTCCGAATGGCTACAACGACGACAATGACTGCAACAACTATCAACCCCCCTTCGACGCCGACTCGGACGGCGACGGGGTAAACGACTCCTGGGGTAGTCCGGTTTCAATTCCCGGATTTCCCACCACGGATGAGTGCGGAAACAGCTTGTGCCTCTTCTGCATTCCGGACCCCGCAGGCCCCGGAAAAGGCAACGACTACTATTCTCCACGCTTCAAGAAACGAGGCGAGTCTGGAGGCTCAGAAGTTGGAAAATGCCTCTATCCATGTGGCCGCAACAGCTGGAAGGTGTGCTTCACCGATTCCGACGGCGACGGTGTCCCCGACAAGTTCACCAAGACCTACTGGGAGACTCGTGACGGCGGTGACGACTGGCCCTTCTCGGGCAAATCAACCACGTTCTGTACCGACTTGACCAAGGAGAAGATCGTCCCCGTTCGTACTTGCCGACAGAAGGTAGGGCAACAAGGGGAGATGCCGACCTGGGTCATTGAAGATGCGGTTTGCGTTGAGCTCGGCACCGTCCTCTCCGAGGTTACTCTGGATGGCGAGCTCCTCGTTGTCGCCCCCCTCCGCGCTCCCTCCGCCGATGACCCGGAGCAGGGACCATCCCAGGGGAAAAGCAGTGGCCGAGGCATTGCCGCAGTTGAGCATGAACTCGAAGCAAACACGGCAGCAGCCTCGATCGGAGACATCATTTCCGCCACCGGAACGCTTACAAACACTGATTCCGTGGCCCACGACTATCGTGTCGTCTTTTTTGGAATGAGTTCCCGCCTCCTTCACGGCCCCCTTGACTTCAAACTTGAAGCAGGAGAAACCACAACATATATCGCTCGCGCTCGGGTCGAGACCACCGGAGACATGGGCATCGTCGCCTTTGCTCATTCAGAAAGGCACGATGACGCCGACGGTCAAATTGGAGTCGCTCTTTTCTCCACGGATTGCCTGAAAGGGACCGTGGGAACCGGATTTGGTCCTCCGGTCAACGTCGTCACCATCAATGGGTCCGCGGGCGACAACCATCGGGTCAAGGTAACGACCGATGACCCGGTCTCACTTGAAGTCGCAGCGAGTCCCTTCGGACCCGCAGCTGCGCGAGTCATTCTCTACACCTGGGCGGGCGATTCAGCGAACCCCGCCGGCATACCCATCACGCAAGGAGGAACCCAACTCCCCTTGTGTCTTGCTCACCCGACGCCTCTCCATTCAGCGGAACCTCAGCCACTCATGGCGATCCGCTCCTCGGAGGTGCCTGACATCTTTGTTGGCAATGGCCGGGAGCTCATCGTTCCAAGGGCACCGTTTGCCCTTCAGCGCCTGGGAGTTCCCCGCCCGATCGTGCTCACAATTCAGGGACTCCTTCAAGATCACGGGGCGAACAATCCATTCGGGATCAGCTCGACCAACTGCCTTGTCCTTGAGGTTCGCGATGGGTCAGGGGACGTTGAGTAACCACAGTTACCCCCGGCTTCCCGATGCCGATCCGACACCCCACATGAAGATTGGTTGACGGAAGTCACCTGCAGCCGCGATTGAAGTAGGAATGATCTCGCCATGAAAAGAGGTCAAAGCCTCCTCGATCGCGGCTGCCTTCTTCCCACTCCATCCCGGCCCCCCCTACTCCCTGGCATCCCTGGCCACTCGGAATCCAATGCTCGTCGACTGCTGTCTTTTCTGCTCCTGAACCGAGCAGGTAGCTTCACCCGGAACACTGAACCAAGATCCACCGCGAACTGGGCTGAGCTTTTCCCCGTCCCCCTCGCACCATTCAGCAACGTTTCCGATCATGTCATACAGACCAAAATCATTCGGCTTGAAGGATCCGATGGGCGCTCCCTGAGGAAATCCATCTCGATACTTGAAGCCTGGCCACTCCGTGCGGCCTTTCCTCCTTGCAATTCCTTCCCTTCCAGAGTCCCTGCGAGTGAGGTCTGCCACATTGGCAAAGCCCTTCCCTCCGCTGGGCTCGGATCCCCAGGGATATCGACCGCTCGTCCCCCCTCGACACGCAATCTCCCATTCCGCCTCTGTCGGCAGGCGAAATTTGAATCTTCGACAGAATCTTCGCGCCTGCAGTGCATCGATCAGAACTGCGGGTTGAGTCTCGAATTCACAGTATTTCTCGTTTCGATCATCCTTCTGAAACCCGCTATAAAAGACCCGGAACTGCTTGATGCTCACTTCATAGATTCCGATATAGAACGGCTCCTGCTTCTCACTTCCATCGGGGGCTGACAGGGGTACCGATGGTTCAAGCCACTCTCCCGAAATCAGCGCCAGCTCGATTCCTGTCTTCTCGTGAATCACCTGCAGCGGAAGACCCGTTTCGATGTCATGGCCTGTACCTGGCCTGGAAGTCGCCCAAGACAATGCCGCAACAGGAGCGTTCACCGTGAAATCCCGGGCACGAACCACTTCGTTACCAGCCTTATCATGCGCCACTACCTTGACTGACTGCACTCCAACCTCAAAAGGAATGACAGCCGACCAGGTGTCATCGGTAACATCGGCTGCAACGCTATTGACTGTGATCGACACAGCCGTAATATCCTCGACCGATCCTCCGACCTCGATTTCTCCGGCCCGCAATGTCTTCTCGTCATCGGGGAGAAATATCTCGATCCTGGGTGGGGTCGCATCGACCTTCACGCGATAGATGCTTCGATCAAGATTTCCGGCCCGATCGCGAGCTTCAACCGTCAATTGCAGTTCCCCGTCGTCCACGGCTCTTGGATTGCACGTCCATCTGTTCCCGTCCAGACTCGCCGGGAATCCGGCAACAGAAACCGAGACCCCAGACAAGTCACCTTGATCTTCAACCGTTCCCCGAACCGTGAACTGCCGAGATTTCATCCAGTCCGAAGATTCGGGGGTAGTGATCGTCAATTCGGGAGCAACCGTATCGATCTCCCCTTCCACGGACCAAGTTGCTGAAATCCCGTGTCGGTCCGTGGCCACAAGGTCAACTTGAAAGGCTCCATCCTCCTGAAAGATCAACTCTTTTGAGAACGAGACAGGAGACTTGTGGTCCATGCGGGAGGGAATCGGCACAATTTCTCGGTTGATCATCAGAGTTGACACCGCTGCTCCTACGGATCCCTCAACAGTCACCGTTTTCTTGGAGGAGACAATGCCATTCCGAGGGCCATGCAAGATGACGTCGGCCTCAAGACGCTTCAGAAGATCCTCTTTCAAACCAGCTACAAACTCACCGACCTCATCGGCTTCCGCGCCCTCAAGCAGAGAAGCCTCAACATAAGCCTGGTCGATCTCTCCTTGCGCCTTCAACTCTTCGAGCCTGGAGAGTCCACGAACCGTCTTTGACTCCTCGGTCGCCGGGACGACTTCACTGGAATCTCCGCCGACAACTTTTTCGACTGAATCACCGTT
Source organism: Planctomycetota bacterium (assembly GCA_029260825.1). GTDB lineage: Bacteria > Planctomycetota > JACOTG01 > JACOTG01 > JAJDCM01 > JAJDCM01. The sequence continues at coordinate 8,065 of JAJDCM010000352.1, forward strand.
CGAAGCCGGGTCATCGCCACCGCCTCGACCTTGCAGAAAGAAGAGCAAGACCGAAGCGATCACAAGTACACCCACGCCCCCCAGAACCCACGGCCGCCTTGCCAGTTCGAGAATCGACTTTCCATCGAGTCGCCCGGAACCCAGATCATCGCTCAAATCTCCCGAATCCATTCGCCCCTTGATTCTGTCCAACGTTCTTTGGGGCGGAGGAGAGACCAGCGTCGCACGATCAACCAGGGTTCCCGCTTCCGGGTCACGCAGATGAATCTTCGAGTCGGCTGCCAGGTGTTTGAGTTCTCGGGCAAGATGACCCGCGGTTGGATATCTCTTTTTCTTATCTTTGGCGGTGCATCGGGCAAGAACCCTTGCCAGCTGAGGATCGACAAGGGTCATGAAATCCTGAATCTTCGGAAATGGGCGATCACACACGGCTCGCATCATTTCCACCGGAGTCCCCGGGGAGATGGCATCCTTCCCTGTCAACAAGAAGAACAAGGTTGCCCCCAGAGCATAGACATCACCGGGAGCCCCAACACTACGAAAGTCCTCGAACTGCTCCGGTGGCATGTACTGCGGTGTTCCCATGACCTGCTGACTATGGGTCATGGTATCGGATGAATTCATGGCCTTTGACAGGCCAAGATCCGCCACCGTCACCTGGCCCCGAAGGGAAATCATGATGTTATCGGGCTTGATATCTCGATGGATGATTCTCTTCTGGTGGGCAGCATTCATCCCGAGAGCGGCACCATAGACGATCTTGATGGCTTCTTCCGGGTCGAGTAGCCCCTTACGCATGACCCGCTCTCTTGCCGTTTCGCCCCGGACAAAATCCATGATGATGTAGTGGAGTCCGTACTTGCTGAGAACATCATAGACACGGATCAGGTTGGGATGAGCAACCGTCGCCGCTGAACGCGCCTCACGCCGAAACATGTCAACAAAGTGGGAGTTCCCATCGGCAAGAGTCGGGTGCAGACACTTCACCGCAACGTCGACTTCAAGGTTCAAATGCCTCCCGAAGTAAACCGCCCCCATTCCGCCACGACCCAGTCGTGAATAGAGGATGCACGGATCAAGCACTTTGAATCCATCAATCGATGGAGCCGATGAAAGAAGTGAATCATCGAGCAATTCGTAGGTTTCAGCCCCGGGCTCCATCTTCCTATCTCCTCAAAGTGGGGTGAGCCAGAAGTTCGTCATCAGACTCCCAAGATTCTATCAGGCCAACCCTCCTCTCTTCAAAAATCTGCCTTTCTTTTCGTTTCTTCCCTTCTCAGGAAGACCCGTCTTTGAGAATCAGACCAAAAAGCCCCTGGGATCGTGATTTTGCCTTACAATATCCATCCTCTGAAGTATCACTCAGTGACTCCTTTCCCAGGAAAACCCATGAGCTGTCAACCAGTAGATCGACTCCAGGAATTCGTGTCCGGAGAACTCGCTGCAAAGGAGCAGGGCACGGTCAAGAAGCACCTGACGAACTGCCCCAGATGCCGCGAAACGGTAGAAACTCTGGAATCCGACGAAAATCTATTCGATGCCCTGAAGAATGCGGTCCGTCGATCCCCGTCTCTTGACACTCCCCACCCTCCCCTTGAAGGCGAACTTCTCAAACAGTTTCGGATTGAGAATACGATTCATTATGGCGGACAAGGCGTGGTTTACACTGCCACCCAGCAGGACACGGGTCGCAAAGTAGCGATCAAGGTACTCCTTCGTGGGAGGCGAGCTACCGCCCGAGAACGCTTTCGATTCGAACGAGAGATTGACATCGCCACCAGGCTTCGTCATCCCAACATCGTCACCATCTACGACAGCGGAAGCACGGAGCAAAACCTCTACTACGCCATGGAGTACATCGAAGGGAAGAGACTCGACGAACACGTCCAGACCCAGGGCCTCAATCTTCGAGACAAACTCGCCCTTCTTCACAAGGTCACCTGTGCCGTCGTCTATGCCCATCGCCACGGAGTGATTCATCGAGATCTGAAGCCAGGAAACATCCTCGTGGACAAGAAGGGCGAGCCTCACGTTCTCGACTTTGGAGTGGCCAAAGCGTTTCGTGAGGACGACCCACCCCGCCATCCACGTATTACCCATACGGGTGAGTTCATGGGGACCCTCATGTACGCTTCCCCGGAACAGATCTCCGGAGATCCGGAGGGTGTGGACGTTCGCTCCGATGTCTACTCCCTCGGGGTACTCCTTTACGAGACGGTCACCGGTCACCCCCCCTACAACCTCACCGGAGACGTTGCGTCCTCCCTTCGAACAATCACGGAGACTTTGCCCGCCGATCCCCGGACACATCTCCCCGCTCTCTCCGACGATCTTCACACCATCCTCATGCGCTCCCTTCAAAAAGAGCCAGAACGACGCTATGCGAGCTCCGAAGCCCTGGCCGAAGACCTCGAACGGCACCTTGCCGGAGAACCCATCGAGGCCACGGCGGACAGCTCCTGGTACTTGATTCGAAAAATGCTCCGACGCCATCGAACGCCGGTGGCCCTTTCCGGAGTTGCTTTGCTCCTCGTCCTTTTCGGCTCCCTCCTCCTCCTGCGCCTCTGGCAGGAACGAGATGCAGAGCGGGTGGCCCGGCTCAAGACTCATCAGGTTTTCCAGGACCTTCTCGCCTCTGCCTCCCCGGAGCGGATGGGGGGAAACGTGACCTTGCTCTCGGTGTATGAACAGGCGGCGGAACGCATCGAACGAGATCTTCCCGACGAAGTCGATGCTCAGGCAGCGGTTCGGTACACCATTGGAGAGACCTACTTTCGCCTTTTCCAGATGACGCAAGCCGAAAGCCACCTTCGCCAGGCTGTCGCTCACTATGAAACGACTCACGGCGACAGCCACCTTGAGGTAGCACGATGCAAGAACCTCCTGGGGCTCGTTCTCACCTCGAGAAAAGAACACGAGGAGGCGATAGCGACTCAGCGCGAAGCGCTTCGGATCCGGTCGCAAGATCTTTCATCAGATGACCCGCTTGTTGCCGAGAGTCAAAGGTGCCTGGGACTTGCCCTCCAGTATTCCGGAGATCCCGAAGACCTGGAGGAAGTTCGGGGTCTCTACGACCAGGCTCTGGCCAAATTCCTCCGACACCACGGCGAACCCCATATGGAGGTATCACGGACCCGGCACCGCATCGCAAGGCTTGCCGCTACGATGTACAGCGAACAAGGCGCCCAGGCCGTCGACAACCTGTTTCAGAAAGCTCTTCAAGGATATCGCCTACTACCAGACCACCAGGACCCCCGCGCCGTGGAATGCCTCAGCGACTACGCTTCGCTTCTTGAGAGTCAGGCCCGGATTGCCGACGCAGACGACATCCTTGAAGAGCTTGTTGCCACAGCTGAGCGTCTTTACGGTTCCCAGCAACTCGACCAGCTTCTCTGGAGTCTCGCGTCTCTCCAGCTGGGCCGCAATCATCTTGTCGCCGCCGAGCAGCTCTACCGGGTCGCCGTCGCTCTTCGACTCGAAGAGTGGATCGATATGCGCCCCGACCATCAGAAGGAGCTCGAAGATCTGGCACAAAGCCTCAAGCGCCCCTCGTCCGTCGTCCCCCGCAAAGCCCCCCCGTTCCTCGAGGCATTCGCCCTCCTGCGAGAACTCATGGGTAATGGATCTTATGAAATTCTTCGAGACCTGATCCAGCTAACGGAAGTCACCCGAGCAAAGGGACAGGTAGACCAAACCGAGCGACTCCTTCGAGAAGGCCTGGAAATACAATGTCGAGCCTTGGGCAGAAACTGCAACTATCGGGTCCAGGCACTCCAGCTCCTCGGAGAAGTGCTCATGAAAACGGGGCGCGCCAACGAGGCTCTCTCCGGATTAGAAGAAGCGATGGCCACCGTCATCCGAGTCAACAGGCAGGAATCTAGCCTCGGATCCCAGGTGAAACAAAGTCTCTGGGCATGCAAGAAACTCGTGGAAGGCAGGCCATGAGCACAACTCGACCGACTCTGCTTTCCCGGGTGCGAGATTCAGGAGATGCCAGGGCCTGGGAGGAATTCTACGCGATCTATGCTCCCATCCTGTTCCGGTTCTCTCGGAGCCAGGGCCTTCCCTCCGATGAAGCAGAAGAGGTCCGAGACCAGTGCCTCGAGGTGCTAGCGCGAAAAATCCCGAGTTTCGACTACGACCGACAAAAAGGAGCGTTCAAGAGCTGGCTTTTTCGAATTGCCCGCGGGAAGGTCATCGACCAGCTCCGGCGCCGACGGGAAGAGCGAGCGGATACTCAAGAACTCCTCGCTCTTGCGGATCCGCGTCCCACGCCCGAGGAGGAATGGGAGCGAAATTGGCATGACGAACACCTCAAGTACGCGCTTGAACAGGCTCGTTTGGAGGTGTCAGAAAGAAGCTATCGAGCCTTCTCGCTCCTCCTGGTTCATGACCAAACGGTTCCCCAGGTCTGCGAAGCTCTGGAAATGAATCCGAACCAGGTCTACAAGTCGAAGATGCGAGTTCTAGACCGGGTTCGGCAGGTTCTGAAGCGGCTTGAAGAAAACAAGGGCTAGAGTGGCCTTAGTGAACACCTTCCTTTGGATCGGACACCCAGCGATACTCCATGTACTTGGCCGTTTTCTCTGCAGCTTCTTGCCCCAACAGACGTGCCACAACATAGAGAGACATATCGATCCCGGCCGAAACCCCAGCCGACGTGATGACCCTACCGTTGTCCACGAACCGGCGATCTGAATATACTTTCGTATTCGTCGCCGCCTTCTTCAGGCTTTCGATGGCTCCGAACCAGGTTGTTGCTGCTTTCCCTTCAAGGAGGCCAGCCTTGGCAAGAATGAAGGCTCCCGTGCAGACTGATAGCACGAGCTCGGCATCCTTCTCGGTCTTGCCCACCCACTCCATCATCGCTTCATCTTTCAGGACAGCGCTTACTCCTCCCCCAGGAAAGAGCAGAATATCAGGCTGAGGACAATCCTCGATCGAATACGTCGGGTTCACACTCACGAAGCCCTGGCTGACCACTGGATTCTTGGTCTTGGCCACGGTGAAGACCCGAAAAGCTCCCTCGGAACCCGCCGCGGCAAAGACTTCCCCCGGCCCGGAGAAATCAAGCAGCTCGGCTCCATCCCAGAGAACGATCGCCACCTGTCGAGTCTTCTGGGGTGGATTCAGGTACCGCTCGGGGTCTAGCGCGAATTCGGACATACACCCCCAGGAACCGAGGAGGTAGATCTTTCCCTCATGAACCGTGAACACATCCGGCTTGTTCCGAGCGGTGGGAATCACCATGCACCACTCGCCCGATTGGATGCAGAATCGACCAGGATCCTTCTTGAACCGGGCCAGATTCTCATCGGACGCAAACCTGTACTCATAGCCTTCGTACACAAGTGATCGCTCTTCACTCCCTTGGGCATCTTTCCCCTGAGTGAGGTTCACCGGATCAAGTCCGCGCAGAACCAGAGGAGCCTCCGGCTCAACCACCTTCTCGTCAGCAAAGACCTGGAATCCGCTTCCAACGGACAAAAGGAACAGGATCGATAGAATCACAACGCGCATCAAGAGACCTCCTCTGAATCGGTTTTCGGGATCATTCCTGATAAGGATCCGAATCGCCTCCCAGATTCTGCCTGAAAAAATGAAAAAACAACGGGAACAAGGTGACACGGATCGAGAATTCATCACGAGCCGCGAAATCCACGTTCCGGGTGTTTACAATGAGGCGATGATCAAGAACACATTCGCCGGCGAAAACATCCTCTTGCGTGGGATCCTCTTTCTCCTCATCGTTCCGGGGATTCTTTCTCTTCTCACGGGCTGTCACATCCTCACTTCTTCGGAACCCCGCGCCGACCTCATCCTCTGCAACGGGCGGGTCTACACCCTGAACTGGGGAGAACCCGGCCCGGACGGGACGCCTGCCTCCGATGCGCCCCATGATGAGTCAGGATGGACGCCCGACGCCGAAGCGATTGTCATCGGCGGGGCGCAAATTCTGTTCGTCGGATCGACCCGGGAGGCAATGGGTTACCAAGCCACCACCACGAGGGTGGTGGACCTTCAGGGGGCAACCGTGCTTCCCGGCCTTGTTGATTCCCATACTCACGTCGCCGAGCTGGGTCGAAACCTGAGCGAACTCTCTCTTCTTGGGGCCGGGTCCGAAGGCGAGATCATCGCCCGCGTTCTTGAAAGAGCACGAGGAATTGAGGCTGGACAGTGGATCGAGGGATACGGCTGGGACGAAGGGGCCTGGGCGAATCAATATCCGACCCTCGAAAAGCTCAGCCAGTCCGTCCCTGACCATCCGGTTCTTCTTCGCAGCCTTCACGGTTTCGCCGTCTGGGGTAATCGTCGTGCGCTCGAAATCGCCAAGGTCGACTCCGAGACTCCCGATCCGTCGGGGGGAACAATCCTTCGAGATCAAACCGGGAATCCTACGGGTGTATTTCTGAACCGGGCGACGGTCCTGCTCATGAATGCGCGTGGAGAACCTTCAGAAAAGGAGATCGAGTCTCACTTTCTCCAGGGACTCAAGGCGATGGGAGAAGCCGGCTACGTCTCGGTGCATGAGGCCGGGGTTACAAGTGCGATGATCTCTGCCCTGGAAAAACTGGCCACGCAAAAGGCCCTGCCCATCCGGGTGAACGCCATGCTCTCCGCCAGAGACAAAGACCTTATCCTGAACTGGGCGGAACGGGGACCATCCACCTCTAACGATGGGTTCCTCAGGGTTCAAAGCGTGAAGGCGTACTACGACGGGGCCCTTGGCTCACGGGGCGCGCGACTGCTTCATGATTACTCTGACCTTCCGGATCACCGAGGGGTTGCCGGAGCGAACTACGCGTTCGACCAGGATCTGGTGGCAAGGATGATGGGAGCTGGCTTTCAGGTCGCGATTCACGCAATCGGCGACGCGGGCAACCGAGAAACTCTGGACTTCCTTGCCGACGTAATGAAGACGCATCCAGAGTCCATTCAGCTACGTCATCGAATCGAACACGCTCAGGTCGTTCATCCCGATGATTTCGCCCGCTTCAGAGAACTCAACATCATCGCCTCGATGGAGCCGCCCCACGCTGTCGAGGATATGACATGGGCCGAAGAACGGCTCGGACCAACCCGTGTCCTCGGGGCGTATGCGTGGCGCACCACCCGGCTCGGACCATAATATTTTCTATGGTCTTCACGCGGCAATGACTCGGCGCAACAAGGAACGGGAACCGAAGGAAGGTTGGTACCCGAACCAATGCTTGACCCCGGAAGAGTCCCTCCGTGGATACACGTCCTGGGGCGCCTACGCTGCTCACGAAGAACTCGAGACCGGAATCCTCGCCCCGGGACGGAAAGCAGATGTGACCGTCATGGATCTGGATCCTTTTGTGATCGGCGAGGAGGACCCGGGAGCCCTCCTTTCGGGAAACATCGAGATGACCATCGTCGCAGGAACAGTCGTCCATGAAAGAAATGACCATCGATCTGATCACTGACCAGGAGTTACCGAGCTCATGCGATCCACTTTCCGCTCTCCTGGAGCCAATGCTCTCGCCATCCTCACGATTGCGAGCTACCTCTTCGTTCCCGCCTCCGCCGTAGCCCAGGTGCACCCCCCACGATCTCTTCGCTCCTCTTGCTCTCCTCGCAAGCGGAGAGAAGAAATATCTGCCCTTCGTGAGGAAGAACGTCCTCATGCACGCCAAAACGACAAGCGCAAGAGACAAGTCCTGGCTTATCAACTGGCGCTACGGTCGCCGATTCCCACGAAACCCTCCGCCGGAGGAGGAGCCTGGCCGAATCTTACTCCCCCCTGGAACTCTCGATCAACTTTCGAGCATATTCCAGCTGAGTGTCTTTTCCGGCCAGCACATCTTCGATGGTCGGGGAAATCGCATGGTCGGGAACGAGGCCTCGATCTTTTGGGTAGCCTTCGACGGCCATCGTGTAGCGAACGAGGGGAACACGAACCCGCAGCTTGGTATTGGGAAGCGAGAAACGAAGACTGGAGCCTGATGTGTTTCCGTAGTAGCCGCCCCCGGATTCCACACCAACAAACGTCGCTCGCTTGTGGAAATGAGCAATGGACGTGAATTCACTTGTAGCCGAGAAGCTTCCTCCATCGACAAGGATCGTTACTCGACCCCGAAAAGTCGGACGGACCGGAGATTGAATTCCGGAATTCGGATGGCCACTGAGGTCAAAACGCCCCCGCTCGTTCTTCTTCAGGCGACTCGAATCTGGAAGAGGATCCTTGATGCCTTCCTTCTCGAGGAAATCAAACCGATCGCTCCTGACCTCGAGCCAGCGATAGTAGGAGAAGCGCTCCTCCGTAAGATGAGCAAACAGAAGTTTCCCGTATTCATCGGATCCGCCACCATTCCCCCGCAAATCGATCAAAAGGTCCTCAGCTCCCTCTTGGTTCAGGGTCGCGAACGTGTCCTTCAGGAACTCCCGGTAGGGAATTGCTGAATACGCCCCGGATCCGAACGTCCGCACCGTCAGCTCTCCGATACCGTTTCGCATCGCGAACTCGATCGGCGGCTTCGGTGAAGGTCTCGGAGTACCATGATCTCGCTCGGCGCGAGCGAATCGACGCTGATCGAGGCCGGCGAAAATCGTACTTCCTACTTCGGTCACGCCCGGGTTGCGAAACGTGATCTTGAACGAGTCGACCTCCTCAACAAGCAAGGCGTAAAGACCGCAAAAATACTCCGTGCTTCCGAGCTTTCGCAATTTCGATGTTTCGACGTGAGCATCGGAAGAAATGGACGGAAGGAATACTGCAAGCAGGTCCGAGATTGATGCTCCGTTGATCGACAGGATCTCGGCCCCGTTTTCCAGGATCTTCGTGGGAGTCAGGTTCTCGACGACGTAGGCTCGTCCCGATAAAAAGCGCAAACGAAGGGGAAAAAAAATGCGAGCTCGCGTGAGACGCCGATCGAACCGACGAGATGGATCGATCCCGGTGTGGCCATCGTTGATGGCACCGATCAGCGGAGCAAGGATTCCGTAGAACTGCCTCTCGGTCCCGGGCGCATTGAGCCTCACTCTCGCCTTTTCAAAAAGGGCCGTCATATCCTCCTCCGAGGAGTACCGAGCAAATCCGCCGTGAACCTGCTCCAGTACCGAACGAAAGAGAGCAAAGTCCTCCTGGAGCTCCTCCGGAGAATAAGCGTCCGTGGCCTCCTGGCCGCTTACGCCGATGCCGGGGCAAAGAAAGAGAAAGGCGGTGAGGAGGAAGATGAGGATTCCCCTGAAATTCAGTTTCATCACGATCGGCAGCTCCATGAGATCAATGGCCAGTAAGGTAAGTCAAAAGTTCTATTCGGTTCCGCCACCGAATTGTTAGCTCTATCTTTGACTTTCCTCCTCAAAAAACTGTCATCGTCGTTCATCAACAAGTTCGACTGAAAAGGCCATTCTTCGAGCCATCCTTGACTTCCTTGCCCATTTACCACTACCCTTGAAGGACGATGAAAACGCGCTCGCAAATCAACATGATTGCCCAACTCGTTGCCTTCGCCGCCCTTCTCAATCTAGCCTCTCACCCATCCTTCGCCCAAGGTCCGGGATC
>JAJDCM010000353.1 GCA_029260825.1 Planctomycetota bacterium
CCGGGAATTCCCACTCAACCACACACCAGAGGGGAGCTGAATGATCGTCGACATCCGGCCCCTTGGCCCGCACAGAGGTGGGATAGCTGAGATCTAGAGCCCAGAAAGGAAGGTCCATGTAGTGACAAGCCATGTCGGCCAAGGTCCCTCCGCCAAAGTCCCAGAACCTTCTCCAGTTGGCAGGATGATAGGTCGGATGATAGGGGCGTCTCTCTGCGGGACCGAGCCAGAGATCGAAGTCGAGGTTCTTGGGGACGGCGGGGGTGTCAACCGGGAGCTTTGCTCCTCCCCAGTTCTTGTCGCAAAAAACATGGACATAGCGAACCGGTCCAATCACCCCGGACTGAATCGCCTCAACGACTCTTCGATAGTTGGGCGTTGCGTGGATCTGGGTTCCCATCTGGGTAGCAAGCTCGGGATGGGCGAGGGCCTCTTGAGTAAGAGAGCGGGCCTCTGCGACGGTATGAGTAAGAGGCTTTTCACAGTAAACATGGTGCCCCGACTTCAGGGCCTGAAGAGCCGGGCCGGCATGAGTGTGGTCGGGAGTACTGACCACCACTGCATCCAGATCAGAGCGCTCCAGAAGCTTTCGATAGTCCCGGTACTTGACGGCCTTGGGAAACCGGGAACCCGCCTTGTCGAGGAAGTTCAGGTCCACATCACAGATGGCGACGATGTTCTCGGATGCCACACCAAGGAGATTTGCCTCCCCTCGATTGCCTACGCCAATCACTCCGATGTTGAGCTTTGCAAGTGGGCTTTGTTCTGCGACGACACCCCGCGGCAAGAACATGAGGCCCGCTGCGGCAGCCGATGACGTTTGAAGAAAGCGTCGACGAGAAATCTGGCTCATGAAAACCTCCTGACCCCGAAAGTCCATTCTTCCGCGATCATAGCACGGCCAGGAGACGGGAAAGAAACTCGATCTGCGCCGGATTCATCTTTCTTGCGGCGGTTTCGAGGTCAAAGAACTCCACCCGATCAATCTCCGGAAAATGTTGGATCCGACCCGACCGAGGGGGCCATTCGAGCTCAAAAGTATTGCTAGGAGGAGGATTTGTGACGTCTCCCGATCGCTCAAAAGCCCAGGCCAAGACGATCTTTCCTGCCTTCTGGCGGACCTCTCCAAGAGGAATCAACTCTCCCGAGGGTTGGATGCCGGTTTCTTCTTCGAATTCCCGGATCGCCGTGCCCAATCCATCCTCTCCCTCCTCGAGCTCCCCTTTCGGGATGGACCAGCAGCCATCATCTTTCCTGGCATAGAAAGGCCCACCTGGGTGGGCAAGGAGGACCTCAGGCCCGGTGGATGTTCTCTTGAACATCAAGCATCCTGCGCTCCTCTTCTTCGTCGCCAAAGAAATCTCTCCTACCTTCTTCGGTTGATGCACCTATCGCCACGAGAGATTGTCGACTTTGGCGGACCCCAAAGGCAAGATGAAAGGATGAATGGAAACGAAGAGATCTCTGCTGCGGCTCCGCCTCCTCACGGCACCTCTGGCGAACCGACTCTTCTTCCTCCTCCGCCTCCACGAGTATGGCCGAGCATGGTTCTCACTCTCGGGCTGATTCCGGCGAACGCACTTGTCGCGGGAATTCTTGTGATCGCCGCCGTCCTCTTCTCGGGAAAAAGTGATCTGCTGCAAGACAGTGAAGGCCTGGTCGAGTGGATCAGCGAGTTCATGATTACGTTGCCGGGAATTCTGATCTTCTTTCTGCCCTCCCAGATGCTGTTCCTTGGCTCAACTTTCCTCGCCGGTGCCATTTCCCCGACGCCTTTTCTGGAACGCCTTGGCCTCGTCCGATGGAAGCTACCCACATCAACCGTGGTGCTCTTGATCCTGGCCACTCCCCTTGCGCAGTTTTTCTCGGTTCTCTTCATTTCTCTTCTTGGACTGGAGCCTAGCGCCCAGCTCGAGCAGCTCACCCGGGTGTTTGTTGAAACCGAGGGTTCTGCCTTCGCGCTGACTCTTATCCTCACCACACTCGGAGCTGGATTTTCGGAAGAGCTTCTCTTTCGAGGGTATCTCCAGCGACGATTGCTCCAGGCCTGGAGTCCCTCAAAGGCCATCGCAACATCCGCCCTTCTTTTCGCCCTCATGCATCTAGATCCAGTTCACGCCTCGGGAGTTCTCTTCCTCGGTGTCTGGTTCAGTATCGTGGCCTGGCTAACCGGATCGGTAATCCCTGCCATGATCGCTCACGGTTTGAATAACTTGCTCGCCATTCTTGCCCTGGTGCTATCCGGGAAAGATGAAGACGATCTGGCGAGCATGGGCCCTGCGTACTTCGCCATGATCGGCCTGGGAGCAATGTTTGCTGTCCTGGCGTTTCTTTCCTTGAGGGCGCATCGACGCCGATTGACCAACCAACTCTCTTTTCAACCCAGCGAGAATGACAATGTTCAGCAAAACGAATCATGACAAGGTCAACATTGACGAGAAGCTTGAATCTTTCCAGGAAACCTGGGTCCCCAAGGTGGTGGGAGAGCTGAACGGACAACACGTCAAGGTTGCAAAAATCCATGGTGAATACGTATGGCACCATCATGAGCATGAAGACGAACTCTTCTGGGTCGTCAAAGGAACGATGAAGATTCTTCTTCGAGATCGCGAAGTGACACTTTCCAAAGGAGAGTTCTTCGTTGTCCCACGGGGTGTCGAGCACAAGCCAGTCGCAGAGGAAGAGGCTCACATTGTCCTGTTCGAGCCGGCGTCCACGAGAAACACGGGGAACGTAGAAAACGATCTCACCATCGAGCCCGGAGACCTGGGGAAGATCTAGTGGGGTGACTAGTCCATCTTCCGAATTCGAGTCTGGAACTTGACCCGCTCTTGATCTGTCACCAGAAAACCCGCGATCCTCCAGGCTCCATCATCATGAGGACGCACCGACGCCTCCGCCGAATAGCGATTGATCCGGGTATGAACGTGGCCCCAATGTTCGACCGTCCCTTCGACGGTCCAGGTTCCTCTCCATCCAAAGGCTCGATCATCCGTCAATTCCTCTGGCTTTGGCAGGATCTCTCCGTCTTCAAGCAAGACCTCCCGAACCCGGGAAACAGCACCTCCCTGTTCTTGCATCTCAAGGCCATCTCGAACCTTCAAATACAGGTCGGCAAGTAGTTCGCCACCCACGCTCTTGTCCAGCGAGTCGTAGATATCGCTCTCTTCAGAATATTCAAACGACCGGTAAACATTCGTGAGGAGGGACGAGAACACGGATCGAGCCTCTTCACCAGAAACGGAGGAGCTCGGCGAAAAGGGCGTGGACATTTCGATTCGAGCAAACGGCCACGAAAGAACCCCCAGGCCAAGAAGCACAAGTGCACTCAGCACCCGGGTCCGGTTGCAGACACCCGAGACAAACATGCCGATCACGAGGGCCGAAAAGAGTACGAGGAAAGAAAAGCCAAGGGCCGGAAACGAGAGAACGGAGAGTGGAGGAGCCGACACGGGAATGATCTCGGGGAGTGGTTCCTTTCGGGTGTTCGTCCAGGAGAGTACCGGTTCGTTCGGTCGCAAGATGATCTGCTTTGTTTCTCTTTGCGCGAAGAGGGTTGTTCTCACGTCCCGAACACTCTCGGAAAAGAGTTCCCACGTGATCTGCAACGAGTCAGGAATTCCCCGGGTCGGATAGCGAAGGATCAGACCCATCCTGGCAATGTGGAGGGGAACAGGCCGGGGCTCTGATCGCAAAGCAAAGTCGCGAATGTCGAGATCGAAAAAATCGAGAGTCGAGAGGACGGGCAAGACTTCTGCTCCATCGATCAGAACCGGATTCGTCCGGGCAAAGAACTGAAAGATGTCCTCCTTCGCGGCTTCCTGTTCTTCCACTTCGAGAACCGATGGCTTTTTTCGCTTTACCGGCACCCAGGTTTCCACCGTGGCCAGCGGAGCCAGAATCTCGAAGCGAACTTCATGAGGCTCGACGTATAGAAAGGCGTAAATGGATCCATAGCTGACAATGCCAAGTCGCTCCGTCTCTTCTTTTTCGAGCTCCGACGCAGACCGGGAATCTCCCGCGGGAGGCTCCGTGAGCCAGTCAAAATTCACTTCCGCAACAATGGTCTTTCCCACCAACCGACGCTCCTGCCGTGGCCAACCGACCTGAGTCAGGTCGAGCTTCAGCACCGACGGAAAAAGACTCTTCTCCCCCCCAAAGGTATGGGAGAAAAAGAGGGATGCAGGGGGAAGAGCCAACGGATACCGGATCTTGTAGAGGACCTCGCCCTCCATCGACTCCGGGAGTTTCTCCCAGCTTGCAGCACTCTTTGGAACCATATCGTAGATGTCCGGTTCAAGCCGGTTTCCATCCACATCCGTGATGATCAACTCCTCCCGGATCTTTTCCTTGTACTTCTTGGCAATGGGCCTCAAGTCGTCGCTGATGAGATCGCCATACTCATTGGTTGGAAGCTCAAACGCGTAGTAGAACTCCTCGACCGTGGCGACAAGATTCATCTCCAGATGATCTTCATGCACCACGACATCCGCCGAAAGAACCGCAAAAGGATGGCCGACCGCAGGCATGGAAAAAGCCATGAAGAGGGCAAGAAAGGCCATCAAGGTCCCGAAACTCGATCGAATCAACCTGATATCGGCGCGTTTTTGCATTCCAGTCTTCTCACTCCGGTTGCCGTGGATTTCGATCATTATAACGAGAAACTCTTCAAGCCTCGCCACTTCGAGGTACACTGTCTCCGTGGTTGGAACCTTCTTCACGATTCTGGTTGATTCTCGAGTTTGAGAGTTTTGTGCCAAACTTATTAATGAGCCCTGAAACCCACCGGGGGCAATTGATGCAACGATCTTCTGTCGTCACACTTCTTCTCTGCGCGTTCTCCTTCGCATTCACCGGCTGCAACACAATGCCCTGGGAGCCCGAACCCAGACGATTGGCTCAGCAGCCGTCATCTCGATCGCTAGCGCCCCCCAAACATCGCCTGGAAGCTCCCAAACCCCAAGAGGACGCTGGTGTAGATCCGACGGCAGACCCATCACGGGAGCTTGCCGAGAAAAAAATAGAACCGGTCTTCCTACCTCTTGCTGGCCAACACATCATCATTGATGCTGGCCACGGCGATCACGACCCAGGAACCATGGGCAGCATTGGCGTCCCCGAGAAAGTAATCAACCTTGCCGTGGCAAAAGAGCTCGGCCGAATTCTCTCGGCGCGGGGTGCAACCGTACTACAGACCCGCACTCGCGACACGTTTGTGGATCTCGACACACGAGCCGCTCTCGCCGATCGAAAGAAAACCGATCTCTTTCTCTCCATCCACGCCGATGCTGCGTCACGAGCCTCAGCGCGCGGAGCCACTCTGTATCTGGCGCCCCAGGCGTCCCGAACCAGCCAGTCTGTCGCAACAGCAATCGACGCAAGTTTTCGGCGAGCCGGCCTTTCATGTCGAGGGCTCCGCCAGGCAAAGTTCCGGGTTCTCGTGGGACACCAACGCCCCTCCGTACTGGTGGAATGCGGCTTCATGAGCAATCCGCAGGAAGCAAAGCTTCTCAATACCCCTTCTTATCGTACACGATTGGTGAATGCAATTGTCGAAGGTGTAGTGGAAGCAATCGGTGCGAACCCGACCTGATTTCTGGCCGGAGCAACCCGAATGCTCAAAGCCCTCTTGCCCCTTCCGGCGTAAGAGGAATCTCACCGGAAAGAGCCCCGTCTAGAACTTCCAGAATCCTCGTTCGATCACGGGGAAGTCGCCCGCCCAGGGGCAAGTAGTTCGACGCGTGGTTGGTTCGGAAAATGGCGTCGCTTGGGTTCGCATCTTGCACGAACTGCCGAAGCTCACGCAAGAGTTCCAGGACTGGCGGAAGCTCAAACCGCCCCCCCTCCTCAAGTTTTGCGATCGGAGTTCCAGGAATCACGGTCAGGGTCAGCAGGGAGACAAACCGAGGGTCCATCGCCGTAGCAAGCCGCGCCGATTCCCGTCGATGCTCCTCGCTCCGTTCTATCCCACCTGCACCAAGAAGAAAGATCGCCGAAAGCTTCATCCCTGCTATGTGTGCCTTCCTGGCCCCCTCCACGTGATCGGCGAAATCGGCCCCCTTGGCGATGCGCTTCAAGGTGACATCATCCCCCGATTCCGGCCCGATATACAGGAGACTGAGACCCCACTCTCGCAGGAGTTCAAGCTCTTCCGGGCTCTTTTCCAGAAGATTCATGGCGGTGGCATACGCACTCACCCGCCGGAGTCGAGGAAATGCCTCCCGGCATTCTCGAAGAAGAATCTCCCAGGTCTCAAGAGGCAAGACCAGAGCATCCCCATCGGCGACAAACACCTTCTCCACCTCGGTCCCGTGGAGCAACTTCGCCTGCTGGATATCTTCCAGGGTCTCCGGGAGGTCTCTTACCCGAAACGACTTATCCCGATACATATCGCAGTAGGTGCATGCATTCCACGAGCACCCGATCGTCGCCTGAAGTATGTAGGAGTACGCCTCACTCGGCGGCCGGTAGATTTTTCCTTCGTAGCGCAAGAAACCATGCTCCTGAGGTTTTGTTCCGCACATATTCTTTAATCTCCATCGAAAACACTCAAAAGTTATCCACACAACATCAGCATCCCCCCCCCCCTAGTTTTTTCCAGAAGCAGCACCGGATTCGAGATGCTTCTTGAGTTCGGTCGCAGCACGAGAGTTCGGATGAAACTCCAGGACCGCATTCACTTCCTTCAAAGCCTCTTCCATCCGCTCTTGCTGGATGAAAAGACCCGCTAGATTCGTCCGGAGGTCCTCATTCCGGGGGCGCAATTCGATCCCCGTGCGAAACACCCGGATCGCATCATCTACCTTTTCCAGCTGGACGAGGGCATACGCCAAATTGGTGACGCAATCCGGCTGATTCGGCTTGATCTCCAGTGATTGTCGGTAAGCAGATGCAGCCTCCTCAAAGCGCTCCTTCTTGATGAAGAGGTTGCCAAGGTTGTAGTGCACGCTGGGCCGGGCCGGGTCAATTGCAATCGCAGCCTCGAAATGACCAACAGCTTCCTCCGTCCTGTCCATCATTCCCAGGAGCATTCCTAGATCATGATGGGCTTCTCCCATGGTCTCATCGATCTCGATGGCTCTCTCGAAATGGCGGACAGCGGTCTCCAGCTCGTTTCGCGCGGCAAGGGTCGTCGCCAATCGATGCTGGCACAAGGCCGCGAGTGCGGGCCTTGGTTCCTTGGAGAGTAGTTCCGCAAAAAGAACCCCGGCCCAATCCATCATCCCGTTGGCACGGAAGGACTCGGCAAGCTGAAAAAAGACCATCTCATCCCCAACCTCGGCCATCCGCTTGACCCCATCATCCGGGAGAAGAGAGCCCGGAAGACAGGCGGCGCGTTGCTCCCGATCCGCACGGGATCCAGCTGAATGGGCAAGGTCTGCGAGTACCTGGTCAACCGCAACCGCACCCTTGTAGATCACAGAAAGGCGGCCCGAGCCATCGACAAGAAAACTTGTGGGCACAGGAAGTGGCTTCGTCATCAAGAGAAGATGATCGTGATAAAGCTGAAGGGTCTGAAGAAGTCCAGAGCTGGCGAGGCCCGCATCAAACGGCAAGTTCAATCGGGCCGTCATGGCCGCAGCCGATTTTGGACTCGCTCGTCGATCCCCCAGGCCATCGACGGACAGAGCCACTACCTGTAGTCCGTTCTCCTTGAGTTCACCGTTTCGAATGGCAAGCTCGGAAAGTTCCCGAACACAGGGAACGCACCAGCTCGCCCACAGATTCACCAGCACTGGCCGCCCGGTACCAAATCGAATGACTCGATCAAGACCCTGGAAATCCTGAAAGCCGATGTTGGGCATGGGAAGAAGATTCACGAGAGGAATTCGAGACTGTGCCCTGGGGTTTGGCAGCGAAATCTCGGAAGGAGAAAGGCTGGCTCCATCTGGCCGAGCCTTGACCACCGTCCCCCTCCCTTGCCCCTGCACGAGCTCATATCGGCCATCGACTGAAAGACCGGTAAAGTCTTCGGCCTCTCCACCAGGCCATTTCACCACCACCCGATCGATGGCAGAAATCGTCCCCAGTCCGAAGTGAATCCACTTGGAAGATTGGCCAAGAAAACCCTCGCCCGCCCGGAGGGTGTCCACCAGCTTCAGGCTCGAAAGTTCCGGGGCGACGACCTCGACTCGAGCGCCGATGGCATCTCGGTTGGTTGTAGTTCCATTACCGACCAGACGAAGAGCCAGGTACCGACCCGTCTTCTTCGAGTCGTTGCGTAGGAATCGCAGCCGGGGGGCGTTTCGATTGGAGATCCACAGGTCTTGATCTCCATCCTGATCCCAATCGACAACCCCAACCGCTCGCGCGTCATCCGGAAAATCCAATCCGGAGACCGCTGATACATCGGCAAACCGGGGCCCGCCCGTATTCAAGTAGACGCAGTTGCGCTCCCGGCCACTGAAGGAGCGACCCTGCCTCATCATCCGGGCAAGTTGAGCCCGGGCCAACCCAAGGTCATTCGATGTTTGCTGGTTCTCATCGTCCAGAGTTCGCGACACGACCTGTCGCCAGAAGAAGCTTCACAAATCCCCCGTATCTTCGGCAGTGATGTAACCGTTGCCCACCACGATGTCTTTCCAGCCATCGTTGTTAAGATCGACAAAGTTCGACCCCCAGGCCCAACGTCCCATCGTCACGCCAGCTGTCTCACTGACGTCGGAAAACCCACCCTCTTGGTTGGAAAGAAGGGTATTCCCACGGGCAAAACGCCGCAGTCGATTCCGCACTTCTTCGGAAGCATCAGGTTTGAATTTCTTTTGCCCGGTAATCCTTCCACCAGCCGACGAGAACATATTGCTGACATGGACATCCATCCGACCATCTCGGTCGAAATCGGCCCAGGACACTCCCATGCCCGAGGCGCTGTCCTCTGCCCCGGTGGTTGCAGCCATGTCCTGAAACGTAGCTCTCCCCGTTTCAGCAAGAAGATTCTGATATAAATTATTACGGCCAAAATCGTTCCCTACATACAGATCCTGGTCACCGTCGTTGTCGAAGTCTTCCCAGGAAGCGGCAAGACTGTAGCGACGATTGTTCTTGTCGAGACCGACCTCATCGGTGGCATCGGTGAAGCGGAAAGGCTCTCCCTTTTCCAGATCGTTTCGATAGAGACAATTTCGGCCCCCATTATTCGCGTCGTGGTAGACGCCTCCCGAGCCTCCGCCCGCAAGTGACGCAGCCCGTGCCGAGTCAACTTGCATCTTTCCGTAGTCCACACAGACATAGAGGTCGAGGTCGGCATCGTTGTCGAAATCGACCGCGGTCAGAGTCATCGTGTCATCATCGGTGGGAAGAACCGTTTTCACCGAAAAACGATCCCCAAGATTTTCACAGACGACTACATTCCCGAGGAGTGCCACGGTCAGGTCCTGGTCTCCATCTTGATCCAGGTCCACCAGGAGAGCGCTCCGGCTCGCCTCCAGCCAGTCAACGCCCCATTCCTTGGAAACGTCGGTGGCGGTTCCATCCGGATTCTGGAGAAACAGCCGATTGGGAAGCCCCCCTTCCTGACACGAAAAAACGTCGTCCATCCCATCGCCGTTCACGTCCCCCACCGAAAGTCCGGCAGCTCCCAAAAGAGCGAAATATCTCGCATCTTGAGCTCGCTCGAACCATTCAGACATCCCGCGCAGAAACTGCTCCTCGAAGTCCGCGTTCTTTCCGAGAACGGATGTGGTGCAGTCGGTAAACAACGTCTCGTTCCCTTCAACCGTCGTCACCTGTTCGAAATCAGAGATTTCAATGCTTGCAAGCTTTGGAGCCAAGTCTCCTGAAACACTCCACCGGGTTTCCCAGGTTGATTTCTGTTCGATGTAGCTCTTTTTGCTTCGTCCCGATATTGAAAAATACTGCTTCGTGATGGAACCTTGCCCCTCTTTTTCTCCCGCATCTTCCCCTGCATTTTCACGGATATCAAAAACCTTGAACTTCACCCGAAGATCTGTAGCTCCGCGAAAAATCCGAGCGATCTCTTCCAGAGCCCCGGAGAATCCATCTCGGCCCGCAAATGATGCTGAACTTGACCCGCCATCGCTCCTTGCAACCGCCACCGTCCCGTCGGAAAAGACAACCTCAAGGTTCCCGGGGACCAGAGCCCCACAAGAAAAGCCATCCACGACTAGCTTCTCTCCCTCGGATTCTGAAAGGGGTTCGCCCGAATGAAACAGTTTGGAGAGAGATTTCAGCTGCGCGGTGACCTGGTCGTGAAATGCCTCGGAATCCCAGCCGTCGCTTTCCGGGTCATCGACCTCTGCCCAGCTCTTTCCCATGAACAACCGCGTTGGACGTCCATCGTCCACCGGAGGTGTCCATTCGACCTCCTGGGTTCGGGGCGTCGAGTTTTCTTTCGACCCGATGACTCCGGGAAAGTCTTCTTCTTCTTTCATCCGGGGAAGAATCACGGCGATAGCGACCAGGATCGCAATCACAACCATGAGAAGGATCCAGATCAAGACTCCGCCTGATTCCGCCGGCTTTCCTTGCATTCTCACTTTGCTTCTGCCTTCGTTAGGGTTATACGGGCGATTTTGGGATAATGCAGCGTTGATCTGTTGAGACACACTCAGGCCGATGAGAGTTCCAGAATACACACATGAAGGAGAGTGGTGTGAATGTACAGCCTTCCCGGGATTTGCTGCGGCAGCTCGCCGAGGCCTCAGGCCCCCCCGGAGCAGAACAGGAAGTCCGAGAAATCGTCAAAAAGGCCATCTCTCCACCGGGTGAGGTGTCTTTTGATCGACTCGGGAGCATTCTTTGCGAAAAACAGGGAAGTAGCTCGACTCCTCGGGTAGCCGTGGAAGCTCATCTTGACGAAGTCGGGTTCATGGTTCAGAGCATCACCTCCCAGGGGTTCCTCCGCTTCATCCCCCTCGGCGGCTGGTGGGGCCACGTTCTTCCGTCTCAGCGGGTCGATATCCTCACCGAATCCGGAAAGATTCCCGGGATTATCGGGTCGACACCACCTCATTTCCTGAGCCCCGCCGAGCGAGAGAAGGTCCAGAGGATCGAGGATATGCTCATCGACGTGGGGGCTGGTTCCGAGAGTGAAATCGAAGCCATGGGAATTCGAGTTGGCGACCCGATTGCTCCCCACTCGAAGTTTGTCGAGATGGCGGCCCCCGACATTCTCAGCTGCAAGGCCTTCGACAATCGAGTCGGCGTCGGATCGATGTGCGAAACCATGAATCGATTGACCGAAACCTCCCATCCAAACACCGTGATCGCAGTCGGCGCCGTCCAGGAAGAAGTGGGCTGCCGAGGAGCCATCACCGCCACTGAAATGGCTAGACCCGACGTGGCGCTGATCCTCGAGGGGACTCCAGCAGATGATGTGGGCCCTGGTGAGGGTCAAGGTGTCGTGGGAAAAGGACCCCAGGTGAGGTTGTTCGATCCCACCGCGATCTCGAACCGTCGGCTGGTTCGCTTCATGGAATCCGTTGCCAAAGAAGTGGGTATCGACCTACAACTTGCGGTGCGGCGAAGCGGGGGGACGGACGCAAAATCGATCCACGTCTCGAGAATTGGGGTCCCTACCGTGGTCATCGGTGTTCCGGCTCGCTACATCCACACCCACGTGAGCCTCATTCACTGGCGGGACTACAAACAGACCATTGACCTGACGGTCGCCGCCGTGGAAAGACTCGATGAAGCCACCGTCAACGGGCTCGTCGAGTTCTAGCGAGA
Organism: Planctomycetota bacterium; assembly: GCA_029260825.1. Lineage (GTDB taxonomy): Bacteria > Planctomycetota > JACOTG01 > JACOTG01 > JAJDCM01 > JAJDCM01. The sequence continues at coordinate 11,689 of JAJDCM010000353.1, forward strand.
AAGCCACTCCTGGACCAACATCAAGACGGGAGGATCGCGCCGGAGCTTGTAGTGATGAGATCCAAGAGGTGGTGACGCGGCAACATCGACTACCTGCTTTTCCACCACATTGTAGGTGAGCTGATTGTCCGGAAACAATGTCGAGTCGAGATAAAACACACTATTGACCGGAATAAAACCGTCGTTCTCTTCTCCTTGGAGACAGGAACAACCGTTGGGAGTGAAGCTTCCGGCCACCAGGTAAAAGGGAACACCGAATCCGGAGTTGAAGCTTGCGTTGTATCCCTCAACCACGCTCGGGCGGAGCGGGCACACATAGGGAATCATGTCGCAAGCCGTGCAGAGACTGTCATCTCCAACGCAAGTCCCCCGGTTGGCTGTTCCGATGAGAACGACTCGATCCACCCGTTGTCCGCCGAGAACAGAAACGATTCTTCGCGCGACCAACCCTCCCTGACTGTATCCAACAATCGTGAATCGACGGTTCAGATGAAGCAAGAGTTCACTTCTCTGGTCTCGAAGAGCAAGGAAGTACTCCCGATAGGTTCTACGACCATCGCCACTCATGAGAGGTTCGATCGGCAAGAAGGCTTCTCGGGGAGTGTTCAGCGCGGTGAAGAGATCGCTCGCGAGATACGGCTGCATCGTGGTGAACTCGAACGGACCGTACACATGCTTCGGGGCCAGAGTTCCGTGAAGCATCAAGGTTGGCCAGTTGAATCGAACGCTAAGATTCGGAGGGGTTACCTGCCCTGAATTCGACACGACAACATCAGCGACAAGATCAAGATCCGCCGGCTGAAAAACCTCGGCCGTGTGGAGTGGATGAACATAGGGAACCGGGATCGGATAGACCACGACGACCTGGTAGGATCCGGGAGGTGCGTTCAGAGAAAAAGCACCATTTCCATCCACGTTGTCGCACGCAATGAGGTTCATCCCCTCATACAATTGCACGCTCGCATTTGGCGCCGGCGTCTGCCCGTCGGGAAACATCACCGTTCCCTGAAAGAGACCCACCGCCGGGTTCCCCGGTGCCGGATGCTGGATAACGGCTCCATCGAGGGCGTAGCCATCCGTACCTCCACCCTCAAGATCCACAAGCTTGACGAACCGAGCGTCCGGAAAACCGATGAGAGAAAAGTCAAATCCGACCGGCGTATCCCCGGTGGGAGCAGCCGTACCAAGCAAGGTGAACGTCTGGCCATCCACACTCAAGAAAACCTGACAGGAATCAGAATCTTCTCCTCTTGGGAACAGGATCAAATCGTCCCCCGGCCCGTTGAGAAAGGAACGACCAAAAGCGAGGACGAGCTCTCCTTCGTCACCCAGGGTCATTTCGAGTTGATCCACCGCGCCGAGGGCTACTCCGGGAGCAACCGGTAGCGCACCCCCTCCCGGCTGATAGGAAACAACACAAGACGCAGGGGTTTGGGCCCGTACACCGGAGCAAACCGCAAGAAGAAAGATGAGAAGAGAGGCAGGCGATATGAGGCGATGCATCGATTCAGGTCCTCCATGAGCCGTGTCGATTGTTTTCCCTATTGTAGGTCGGAACGGGAAAAAAGGCTCCCGTATCTCCTCAGAAAATATATCGATTGAAATAGATCATCGCCCCCACTGCACCGACAAGACCCGCCCTCACAATCGGATAGTAGTTGTTTCGATCCTTCCCCGGAAGGACAAAGTACACAAGGCAACTCGAAGCAGAGATGATGGCAACCATTCCGCTGGAGAAATAGAACGCTTCCGAGGACGGATTCCAGCCGAGAGCTGCATGCATGATCGTCGCGATGAGAAGAAAAAGAGCCCCCGCAAAAAATGCAGGCCATCGGTTTCGCCTGGCCCATTCGTCGTAGAAGAGATGACAGGTCACAACAAGGATCGCCGCCATCCCCTCGAACACAACCGTTCGAGCGCCCGAAGCCATCGCACTCGGTCGACTGATCAAGACAAGAGCCGCAATTTGCGATGCAAAAGCCAGGAAACGCAAAGCAACCGCGCCAGCCATTGTCTTCCCCTGGCAATAGGGCTTGAGTAGCAAGAAGGTCAAGAAGGCGAAAGGATAAGCTCCTGTCAACCACTCCTCATCCGTGTTGATCGAGGGAATCTGAAAGACGACGAGCCAGAACCAGGACATCAAGAGCGATGCTCCACCAACCACCAAAGCTCCACCGGGGATCCTCTCCATCCAGGGCTCCACCCCCAGAGAGAATCCATTGCTTTGTCGTTGATTCGGCCTGGATTTTCCTCCGGAAACGTCTTCGACCTCCGTTCGCACCTCACTGACGTGCTGATAGCGGTTATCCGGCTCCTGGGCCAGGGCCTTCATCACGACCCTGTCCAATCGTCCGTCAACTTTCGCCCGGTTCGAAGGTGGAGGAAACTGTCCAACAGGGAGTTCGTTGGTCAGCATCTCGTAAAAGACGACACCAAGAGAGTAGATGTCGGCCCGATGGTCCACGTCGAGCGGACGGTTCATTTGCTCCGGGGCCATGTAATGGGGAGTACCCATGATCTGGCTCGCTCCCGTCAGGGTAAAGTCAGCCCGGGTTCCCCCCACCAGCTTGGCGAGCCCAAAATCGGCGATCTTGACCTTCCCCGTTTCATCCAGAAGAATGTTTTCCGGTTTGATGTCCCGGTGAACGACTCCCTGTTCGTGAGCATACTGAAGCCCTTCGCAGATCTGGGGAACGACCAGGAGAGCTTCCGAGGGAGTGAGGACCTGCTTTTGGATCGCTTCCCGAAGGTTGGTGCCGGCAACAAACTCCATCATCAAATAGAAGAGGCCGTCCACGTCGCCAAAATCATGAACCAGAACAATGTTCGGATGACTTAACTTGGCAAGAGCCCGGGCCTCGCGAGAAAATCGTTCGGCAAACGCCGGATCGTTCGCCACTCGCGGAGCCATCACCTTGAGAGCGACCCACCGGTCAAGCCTCTTCTGGCGAGCCTTGTAGACGACCCCCATTCCGCCGGCACCGAGGGGCTCGAGAATTTCAAGATGAGGAAAGCATCCCTGGATCCGCTCCAGGTTGGCCAGATCCTGCGCCCCGAGTTCTCGTGAACCGGCCGGCTGCTCCAGAGACTCCTCCTTGGCCAATTTTAGGCCCTCTTCCAGCAAACAAGCAGGACAATCCCCATGTCCCTGGTTTCCACCAGGTAGGACCGCCCCACATCGGGGACATCTCGTGAGTTCAGCCATGATTCGCTCCGGGACAGGATTCCTTTGCTCCATCCCCACAAGAAGCAAAGTACGAGAAAGGTTACTGGAAAACTTGCCCCCAAGCCAAAAAGTCAGTCGCGAAGTGCCCGAAAGAGCTCGCTGATCTCGTCTTCGATCTCCGCGGCACCAGAAACGGTATCCCCGATCTCGGCCCGAAGAATTTTTCCGAAGTTCTTCCGTAGACGATGCGTCATCACGCGCACCGCACCCTCTGACACCCCGAGATCCTGGGCGATCTCTGCGGCCGAACGGTTCGATCCGGCCGGCAAAAGAACCCCTCGGAGGGCGGAAAAGGCCTCGCCCTTCCCCGAGGCAACGTACTCCTTTTCCAGAGTGGCAAAGACCCGATCCAACAGGACCACGGCCCAGGCACGCTCGAAGAACCGCTCTGGATCCCGGTGATCCGCGACCTGAATGCCCAGACGGCGGTCCGCCTCGTTCGGGTCGAGGGACAGGAAGGTTCGACCGTGGCCTCGCTTGAGGGTCCGAGCCTGGTCAGCTTGATTGGCCAGAAAATGACGAACACACCCGAGGAGAAACCAGCGAAACCGTCCCTTCGACGGATCGGGACGATAATTCTCCGGCCGTTCAAGAACCCGGCAGAAGAACTCCTGGGTCAGGTCCATGGCCTGATCTCTCTCAAAAGAGTTGCGACAGACGAAAAGATAGACCGGATACCAGTAGGTCTCGCAAAGAACCGTCAAGGCTTGACTCGCTGCTTTACCCGGAGCGTTTGCTGCATCGAGAATCACGCTCCAGCGGGTGGTTGCAAAATCACTGGCCATCGTCAGTTCTTTTTCTTCTTCTTCTCGTCGTCCTCTTCGGTTTTCTTCTTCTTGTTCCCGAGCAATCCGCCTAGGAGGGAGGAGGCCTTTTCCGTGACACTCTCACTCACCTTTTCCAGATTGGGATCAAGCTTGCCTTCCGGAAGCCCTACCTTGTCTCCAAGGACTCCGGAAAGGTCTTTCCCCAACCTCTTCTCGAGATCCTTTTGGTGCTTCTGGAACTCCTCGCCAAGTTTTGCCTGATAAGGAGCAAGCCGCTTTTCGACTTCACTCGCAAGCGCCTTTTCACCGGCCATCAACAAACCAGTCTTTACCTGGGCGAGAAGCTCGGCCATTCCGCTGTCCGCGAGTGACACCCGCGGGGAGCCAGAATCTCCCGAGACCTTGAAAGACAACCGCAGCGGCTCCTTCGTGGTAAGAGAATTGATGCCACGGCAAACGTCCGAAGCGTTGAGACCGGCGAGGGTGCTTTCGCTTCCGGGAGAGATCTTGAGATCCCGGGCGAGCAAGGTCAAATCACCGGTCAAGCTGTTGGACGGATTCACCCCGAGGCGAAGGTTGAGGTCGACCTTCCCCTGATCCATACGCACCCCATCCGGCCTGGCAACACCGGTCACGTCCGAGAGGTTCAATCCCATCACGGCAAGATCGATCGCCGTATCGTCGCCCCCGAGAAAGGTGAATCTCACCTCGGAGATCCCTTTTGCGGAAAAGCTCCCGGTGCATTTGGGCTCTCGAAGAGAACCCGTCGCCGGATCAAAACCCGCCGTCAATTGAAGTGACAGATCCTTGGCATCTTTGAGCCCAAGACTCGAAGCACTGCCGAAACTCCCCGAGTTCATCGAAAGAGAAATCTTGTGGCCCTCGGAAGAAGTTTTTCTCGCATCGAAGACTCCCGTCATTTCGATTTTCTGCCCCAGATACTCACCGCCTGCATTGAGACTCAACGCCTCATCCTGAAGAGCCGGGTTCGAACTCAGGTTTGCGAGAGTAAGATCCAGCTGAGTGAGTCCGGTGAGGGGCCCCTTGGCTTCCCCCCAGTCGAGTTTCAGATTTCGAACCCCGGCAGAACGGACGAGAAACGTAGGATTGGTCGGGTTTGCATAGATGTACGCCGCCCGTCCTTCATATCCCGGAGCTTTCTCCTCCGGTGGCTCGCTTCCCTTCTTCAGAACTCCGTCCAGCTGATCGAATGCCCACTTGAGCTGCTCTTCGTGGGACTCGACCCAATCCAGGATTTGTTGAAAATCAACGGGCTCGTCCGGCTCGGGTGCGGGAGGGGCCTTGGGCAAATCTTTGGCCTGAGAACCCACGTAATAGTTCATGTTCTCGACCAAAGCCTCATCCACAACAAACCGGCGGCTCAGAAGCTTCATGGAATTCAGCCCGAACGAGAGCTTCTCTCCTTCAACAAGCTGATCAGAAGCTCCTCCACCCCCTCCTTCCTCGGACTCGATCTTGGGCTGGGCCACCACCATCTCCTGGATATTCAATGACCCCAGAAGAAGACCGAGGCTCGCATTGCTGAGGCGCACATCCTTGCCGGTGGTTTGACTGGCCAGAATCTGGATCCCTCCCTTCGTCAAGGCGTCCCCCCCGATCCACCAGGCGGTTGCGGCAAGAAGAACGAAAAGCGCCGCCGGTACAACGAAACCCTTTCGAATCAGGCCACCGGCTTTTGCCTCTTCGTCCGACTTCTTGCCAAAAATCAAGCGCAGGAGCCCACCCAGAACGGGGATCTTCCCGAGCTTGGTAAGGAAGGTGGCCTTTTCTGCGGCTCGGTTCCACGCCTCACGAAGAGGGCGCACCGCCACCATGGCAATCCCGTACAAGAGGACGGCCAGAATGAATGACCCCACCGTCGATCCCATGGCGAGATACCCATCGAGGCCGCAAAGCGAGACGACCGGCAAGTTCAAAACCGAGGTCCAGAACCCCTTCAGCCCCTCCATCGACAGCAACATCTCCCCGAACGAGCCAAGAAGAGGCGCAATCGCTACGCTCAAGAGCTTGCTCAAGCCAAGGGCCAGGATGAACCCGCCCAGATTCGCGTTCAAGACAAAGAAAAGAACGATGAATGCAAACGGAATCAACCCGAACGGAGGGAGTCCCGCCAGAGCACCGAGGCTCAAGCCCAACCCGATCTGCCTGGACGACGATCCGGCGCGAATGATCTTGATCAGTTTTCGTAGGAACAGGATGAGGGACATTTCACGTCCTCCTTCGTGCCAAAAAACACCTTGGCTGTGCTCAGGAAACTAGCTCTCGAATCCATCTTATCTCGATCCACCATTAGACAAGGCGTGACCTTTTTTCTACTGTCGTCAATTCTGGTCTTCGAAGGGCTTTCGAAACGAAAAACAGCAGGAGCCATCATGGCCCAGCACAAGCACACTCACGAAAAACACGGAAATGCTCTCCTCCTGTTTGGCATTCCCGCCGCCGTTCTTGCCCTGGGACTCGCAGGAGGGCTCACCTTCGGGGCAAACGTCCCCATTCTTTGGGCATGGCTCGCCTCCATCAATCTCATCACCTTTCTCTGGTTCGGGCTCGACAAACACCGGGCCCAAAAAAATGGCCTTCGAGCTCCCGAAAATCTCCTCTTCTTTCTGACCCTCACGGGTGGCACCGTCGGGGCACTCGTGGGAATGCGGCTCTTCAGACACAAACGTGCAAAGCGATCATTTGTCCTGGTGATCTGGCTCCTGATCGTCTTTCAGGCGGCCGCGATTACTTTGGTCATCTTGTCCTCCCAGGGAAAACTCGGATAGCCATTAAACACTTACAAAATCCAAACACACCCTTTTCGTCGACGGGTCAACCTTGCACGCTTCCCGAGGATGCCTTACTTTGCATGCCTAAGTAGGGTTTCAGGGAGACCTGCCTCTCCAGCGCCGAGAGGGATCCAGGTGAAGATAGTTCGGCCAAGGTGGGATGAAATGGACCGAGCTTCAGCCAAGTTTCACTACATTACGACTCCCAGGGGAGAGAGCTTGAAGAATCTCCTTTTCGTACTTCTTGCGATCCTCCTCCAGTCGACGCCCGTGTCCGCTCAAGAAGAAGTCGGGAGAAAAACCCCGGACCGGATGCTCAGAACCCGAACTCTCGAAGACGGAGGGACCCTTCGGGAAATCTCCTTCGAGGGGGGCTGGTTCGAGGTGACGTCAGCCGACACCCTGGGAAGGTACTACACGTCCCGGGGCGATCAAGCCATTCGCGAGGCGGTTGAGCTGGGGAAGGAACTCCGAGGCACAGCCAAGAACCCGTGGCGGGTCTACTTCGCCATCTGCAACCAGATTACGGCCGACTGGCGTGATAAGGACGGAAGCAAGAAAACGACCTCTGTCGAGATGAACAACACAGAGGTGCGGCGTTGCCTTCGAGCCTTTCAGTCCTTTACCGAGCTCGTCCTCGCCTACACGAACGGGGCGCTCATCATCGATTCCCGGATCGACGTTTTGAGCAGACCCGTCACTCAGGTCTACCCGGTGTCCGAGGGAAAATACTGGGTTCCGCCTCATCGGGCGGTCAACGTGCAACTCCTCCGAAAGTTCAAGCCAGACAGCATCATCTTCTACTGCAAACCGGGGGACATTCCGATCGCTGACGGAATGATGGGTGCTACCTATGGCAGCGATCGTGGGATCCTGGGCGCTGGCGTCACCAGCATTCACATTCCAGACGGATTCTTTCGGATCCGGGAAGAATCCCCCATGAATCTCGTGACTCTGGTAACCCTCCGTGAGTTCATGCAACAGATTTCTTACTCGGGAAAGACTCTGCTGGGTTACAGCGTGCTCCCGTCGATGAGAGCCGCTCCTGAGTATGGATATAAACTGGGTGATCTCGGCCTGATCCAGTGGACAAACGCCGTCGCGGACTTCATGAAGTTCTACTACCCCTCAGCCTTCTGGCAAAATGCCCGCATGGGAATCCTCAGCTCCAAGCTGAAACGTTCCTCGGCACCCTGGATTCCGAATCGTCTCTGCAGCTACAATCAAGTCATCGACCAGTGGCCCACCAGCCTTCCCCAGATTACCTCTGTTGAGCTGGAGAGTATTACTGGCATCCCCGGAATCATTCCGCGCATCGGTCAATTCGAGACCAACGGACCTTGCTACGCTTTTCTCGAAACACCGGAAAACATGCACGGCCAGAAAGTCCTACCCGAGCCTCTACCCAGCGACCGAGAATTCAACAACCAGCTCTCGCTCAACAGTGATAACGCCCTCGAATCCATGGCTGTCTTGAGAATACCCGACAAGTTCGATCTCATCGTTGTACGGATGGACGTGGCTGAAAAGGTCCTCTCTGCCCTTGTCACGGAACAGGATCGGTCCGCAAATCGTTGTATCCTTGGCTACATTTCCGCCCCGGATCCGACCGAGGGAAATCCGATCAACTTCCTCGTGGCCCAGACTCGATTCGGCACAACCCTACCCGGGACAGAACTTGAAGCGATTACCGGGGGGAAAATCACGGAGCTTGCCCCCTCAGGCCGGCCAGAAGAAGAAGGCAACGAAGAGAATTCGGGCAATTGACCTGACTCTCCTCCTCGAGAGACTCTGACTTCGTCACCGGCCGGGATAGTTCGGAAGAGAATGAAGTCAAACGAGTCATCTTCGTCCAGGAAACCATCGGCCACCGGCACTGGGCCCGGAAAAACGGTCACAAGACCGGGCCGTTGGAACCCGCCGCCCTCGCGACCCGAAATTGAACTCGTTCAAAGGCGGCGCCGGATGGTCATTCTTTTTCTCGGTGCCGTTGCTCTTCCGGCCATCATTCTTGGGGCTTTCGCACTCCGTGCCGTCTTTCTGTTCCAGCAAGCAGACATCGATGAAACACGACATCGTTTCACTCGAGCAGGTCATCGGGTCCGCCAGGCTGCCGATCAGGCCAGACAAGAAGCCGAACACCGGCTGGTTCGAGCGGGAACCGAAGAACTAATAAGGATTTCCGTGCACACGACGGAGGAGCTCGAGCGTCTGGGAACCGAGATCCCCCTCGCTCGCCGACTGATTCTCCTCACCCCCTCCGGGCATACGATCCTTCCGCCAGGACCTCCCGAGGAACGGCCCCCGCAGGATCGCCCGGAAGGGAACGACGGAAGCCTACAGGCGCTCCATCAAGCAGAGAGTCTCCTCCATCTGGACAACGATCCGGAACGGGCGCTCGACCTTCTCAATCAGTACCTAGACGCGACCACTTCCCGGTTCAAAGGCCCTCTTCTCCACCTCAAGGCAATTTGTGAAGAGAAGCTCCTCCTCCTTGAAGACTCACTCGTGAGCTACGACACCATGCTCTCGGAAACTCCCGACGCAACCGGTGAAGAGGGAATCCCCCTTGTTTTCTACGCTCACCTCAATTCACTGCGAATCAACACCGAGCTTTCTAAATGGAAACAGGCGGCAGACCATCTCGTCCGGCTGAAGCGACAAACAGAGATCAACCGATTCGACCTCACCCCACTCATGCAAAACCACTTCCAGGAGCGGATTCTCCACGAAAGAAAAATCCTGGTCTCCCTGATGCGACAGGAAGGATTGGTTCATGAGAGTCATCGACTGGATCGATTACTCGACGAGGCCCACGATCTCGGCGTCTTTGCCAGTGCCTTTCGCACCGACCTTCTTCCCGAACTTCAGCTCATCGTCAGGCGCGCCTCTCTGCAGGAGTCGGATTCTGCCGACAATTCGCCCCATTACTTCTCCTATCGCTTGCGAACGATCGCCGGGGAACTTCGGCTCTTCGGAACCCGCATCATTCGCAATTCGTCCGGAGATCTCTCCGGTTTGATTGGCTACGAACTCGACCTCCCCTATCTCGACTCCTCCATTCTCACTCCCCTATCCGGGGAAATCGGTCGCGAACAAGACGCCCAGATCCGGTGGAGCCAAGATTCGCGAAAACGACCGGCTACCCTGACCGATGAAACAAGTGTCACCATCCAGCTCCAGCCACCGCTCGACTTCAAGAAGATGATCCTCTCCGTCCGTGATCCCGCCAGCGCCGCCTTGTACCGGACCCTACAAAGCTTGATGCTGGCCGGATTGATTCTTTTGATGCTCGGAGCCATCGGTCTTGGGGGAATTGCAATCATCAAGGGGATTGATCGAGAGCTCGATCTAGCCCGGCTGAAATCGGATTTCGTCTCCAGCATTTCTCACGAACTGAAAAGCCCTCTCACGTCGATTCTACTCTTCGGAGAGAACATGCAGCGAGATGAAACCGCGGGGCAAAAATCCCGCAAGTATGCCCAGCACATCGTCCGCGAAAGCCAAAGGCTGCATCGACTCATCGAGGAGATCCTCGACCTGGCCCGTCTCGAGGCTGGCGGCCGGACCCTGAGCCTCGAAGTTGGGGATATCAGCGAAGTCGTCCGGGAGGCGGTCGATTTCGTCAAGCCTCGAGCGCTTTCCGAAGGCTACGAGCTTGATCTCGGAGTCGATCCAGATCTCACCTACTGCCTCTTCGATCGAGACGCGGTTTCTCAGATTACCCTCAACTTGCTCGAGAACGCTCTTCTCCATTCCGGAGGAGAAAAGTCCATTCAGGTGCGAGTGCGCCCCCTTGGCAATCGGTTCGTAGCAACGGAAGTGATCGACCTTGGCGTGGGCATCCCGGCCGATATTCGGGATCATCTGTTCGATCGGTTTGCCGCCGGACGACGGTCCGGAGGAAAACACCAGGGGGCGGGACTTGGACTCAGCATCGCTCGCGCTCTTTGCCGGGCCCAGGGAGGCGAACTGACCCTGATTCCTGGAGATGGACAGGGAACCCGCTTCGTGTTCACGGTTCCGGTTGGCCGCATGGATGATCCTGGCTCTCGATCTGGAAAGAAAGCCTGATGAGAGGCGGAGTTTTGCACGGGCGTTTCAAGAGGAGAGAGGCTATAACAAACGATACGCCGTGGAAAATCTTGGAAAATCGCCGAAGCCTGTCTTCGGCTCTTGGAGCATCCATGACCACGAGAAAGACAATCCTCGTCGTCGAGGACGAGGAGGCGATCCGCCTCGCCCTCTGCGATCGCCTCGAAGGAGAAGGGTTCGACGTCATCTCCGCAGAAGACGGAGCCAAAGCCGTTGAGTCCTTCTTTTCACTCCAACCCGATCTTGTTCTGCTCGACATTCTCCTTCCAGATAAGAGTGGTTACGAAGTCCTCTCTGCGATTCGCGCCGAGGGTTCGTTGACGCCCATTCTGATGCTCACCGCAAAGGACCAGGAGCAAGACAAGGTCCACGGGCTTGATCTTGGAGCGGACGACTACATCACCAAGCCCTTTGGCACCGATGAGCTTCTTGCTCGAATACGAGCCAATTTGCGGCGGACAAGCCTCTCCGACACCGACAAGCAAAAGGCGCATGACCAGACAGCGATACAAATCGGCACTGCGCGGGTCGACATCCCGGCCTGCCGCATCCATCGCAACGATGAGGAGTTTCCTCTATCCCCGATGGAGCTCAAGATGCTCGAAATGCTCATCCAAAAGCGAGGACACGTGGTGAGCCGTGAGGACTTTCTCAATCGAATCTGGGGGTTCGAAACCTCCAACACCCGGACCGTGGATTTCCACATCTTTCGCCTGAGACGAAAGCTGGAGGAAGACCCCAATCGACCGGGCTATCTGAAAACAATCCACGGAATCGGCTACTTGCTCGAGAAACAAGACGCTTGAGATTGGATTTTTCCCCGGATCACCGGATTCTAACAGCCTTGCAACAACTCTTTGCCCATCTCCCTGCATACTGATAGCTTGGATCTGGATCCTCCTTGTTCGATCTTCTTTAGTTTTTTCCATGACCATGCCAAGACCCAAACTGATGACAACCGTTCTTGCAGCGACCCTCATTCTTCTTCCCATCCAGGTCGCGGCGTATGCCCAAGGTCACTCCACTTTGACGGAAGACCAGGCAAAAGCCGAGAAAGCCCGAGTCTTCGCCGAAGCCCTTGATCTCGAGGTCGGACAACAAAACCCGCGATCCGCTATCAACACTTACAAACAGCTTGTCTCTGACTACCCCGGCACCGATCCGGTGGTTGGGAAAGCACTGGTTCGAATTGCGATTTGCGAGACCAAAATAGGAAACTTCGAATCGGCGAGGGATCATCTGCAAGCGGTCATCAATCGAGGCGACATCGATCCCCAAACCACTCGAAGGGCAAGACGAGAACTGAAAAGAGTGAGATCCCTGACGTCCGCACCAACCTCAACCGATTCGAAGAACCTTCGCTCACCCACAGAAACCCCCCGGCCCCAAAGAGATCGGATCCAGGATTCAGGACGAAATTCTGCCATTCGGCGCACTCTCCAGGATCTCCTCCGCAAACGACTGATCCACGAGCAAGCGATTCAAAAGGAACTGGAGGCCATGGCTTCCCAGCTTGATGCTGAAGGCTACACACCAGAAAACATGCGCGTCGAATTCTTCTTGAGACGCACCGAGCTCGTACGCAAGATCGAACAAGAGTTCGAACAAGAAGCTGAAGACCTCCGCTTCAATCTTTCAAGGTCCAATAGACCCGTTGAAGTAGAGCGGCAGTTTCAGCACATGCGGGAACTCATGAGCGAAACCCTGAAACTCGATTATCCGTTTCGAGGTGCTCTCCTGACTCGCATCGAGAACGAATCCAACTTCCGATCGCGACTCCGGAAGAGAATCGAACAGAAGCAAGATGAGGGAGCAAGCCCGAACGAGATCGGTCAATTCGTGCATCCTTACGTCTCTCGCTTTTATCGCAGCCAGACAGCGGAGCGTCGAACCCGTACGAATGAACGAGTTCTCGAGCTAAAAGAAATGGGTCTCCCTCCCACGGAAATCCGCCACGCTCTCAACACCTTCAGCCAGGTCTGTCGCTTCCTGGGAATCGAGAGAGCAGAGCTCCGGAGCGTCGTCCGATCTCTTGTTCCGGGGATGACAACGGAGGTACGAAGGCAAACTGACCGGAGAAAACCTGGAATCTCCACCACCAAAGAGAGTCAAGAAATCGACGCTCTGAGACTCCAGATAGCCGAAAAGAACGAGCAAATTCGCCTCCTCGAGCAAAAACTGAGAGAGGTCGAAAAGAACAAGGGCTCCAAAAGACAAGACGCGTAAGGCATGATACTTCATGAAGGTCGACCGAAATTGCCCCAGGGCAGCGGCCATGAAGCATTTCAGGAGAGATGATGAAAAAACGAATCTATCTGGCGCTCGCGGTTCTTGCCGCGGTCATCACCCTACCGTTTTCCGGGTCCGTCCAGGCAGGACGACCCGGCAGCGACCGGATCGGACTCACGGCCCACGCCGTGCCTCGGCAAGTTTCCCCGGGGGAATCTGTCATCGTAAAACTCGTTATCTTTAACGGAACGGACACGACCCGCGACCTTCAGGCATCGGGCAGTGTCTCCCATGGAGATGATGAGGTCATGAGCTTCCGGCTCGACCCGGTCTCGGTTGGAGCCGGCGAACGGCGGGCCTTTGAGCACGCACTGGAAATTGGTGACGACGCGGCGCTAGGTTCCTACCTCATCCATTCTCGTCTGGTGGACACGGGAACCAGCGAACAGGTCGCGGAGGCTCGCACCGGATTCGCCGTTCGTGAGGCCAGCCCGATTCGCCTCGCTCTTACACTCCATCCCGCACAGACCCAACCCGGCGGCGGCGTCCTTCTTCATGTTGGTGTTCAGAACCGTACCGAAGGACCTTTGACCCTCGTCGTTGCCGGTCGAGTGACCTTCGGTGATCGCGGTGTTGGTGACATTCCGCCACGTCGGGTAGCACTCGCAGCCAACGAGAGAATGGGTCTACGAATCCCCTTTGCCGTCTCCGAAAATGCAAGACCCGGGGTTTACGTTGCAGAAATCATTGCCGGTGAAAGCCCAAGGGAGCCCTTTGCCGCTCGCCACGCACGATTCCAGGTCGTGCCTCGGCCACCCATCATGATTGACGCCGCGGTCAGGCCCAACGTAGCCCAGCAAGGTGACACCATTCGCCTGTCCACCCGGATCACGAACAACACCGACGCGGCTCAGACATTGAGCAAGAGCGGAGTCATCCGAGGTGACCGGGGTGCGGTTCACGTTTTCAGGCCCCATCCATTCACCATCCGAGCAGGACAAAGCCAGGAAGACTCCCATCGTTTCAAGATTCCTGAGGATCTTCCTCCGGGACGATACGTCTTCGAGGCGTTCCTCGGTGTACGCGGCAGGCGCCCGATTGATCATTCTTCGGCAGAGTTCACCGTCCGTCCCTCAGACGGCGGTTAGCCGACACGAATCAAATAAAGCCAAACAAAAAAGGGCCGACCCATCGTCATCGATCGGGCGGCCTTTTTTTTGGGTCTGGGCCTCACCCCCTCATCACCACTCCTCGATCTTGCGCGGCAAGAACCCAAACCCGCACAAAATCGAGTCGCGGTGGCCAGGTGTTCATCTTGATGGCGTTCTCCTCGAGCCGCTTCTGCAAGCCAACAGGATCCCACCCACACAGATCCTCGACGGTGCGGACTCCCACTCCTTCAAGGAGGGACCCGAACTCACAACCGATTCCCTTGAAAGTGTAGAGCTCCGCCTGATCGAGAATCCTGTTCATTCCCTCTTTCTCACGGCCAAGCACCGCTCCGAGCGCTCTCTGCTCGGACTCGGTTCGAGTGGCTCGTAACAACTGTCGGGGACGGTGAATCCCTTGCTCACTCAGAATCTGGATCTCGCGGCCGGTCAGGTCGAGATCAACAATTCGAAGCTCCAAAGAGCCAAAGTTCGCCCCCATGATCGCGTAAACCACCAGGACCCAGCCGATAGGTTGAACCCCATAAAGCAGCCAGGCGATCGGTTTGCCAATTCTCGGGGTCGGGGAAACACGATACGACAGATCTTCCGGCGCTTCCCAAACTTGATTGGAGTAGAAGAAAGATGAGATGAGGGCAAATGCCGCCAGAGAATCGAGTGCAAGCCCCGGAAAACCGAGAAAGCCAAGGAGCGGCATCTCGAAGAGTTTGAATCCCTCGAGACCTCGGACCGTGTAGATCCATTTCTGGGGAGCAAAGAAGTTCAGGCTCTCCCAAACAACCCCGCAGAGAAGCCCCGCAGCAAGAACTCGCAAAAGGAGCCCCCAATCTCCCGCCTCCATATCCTTCAGGATCGAACGCGCCCCCCGTCGGTAGTTCCACGGATCCACGACAAAGGTAAAGCTTCCCCAGATCAATGGTGCCAGATAGTAGGGAAAAAGCAGGGCCAACCCCGCCATTCCGAATCCGAGAACCTGGAGCCCGTAGCTCAGCCACCAAGGAAGAGTCCGGCGCCCGGTTTGAATCGATCGAAAAAGCCCAAAGACCGACAAGACTTCAATCGCCTGAAAGATGCCGATGAACACGGTGGAGAGACAAACCACCGCAAAACACCCTCCAAGCAAAGCAGTCTCCAGATCTCGAAGAGCAAAAACTCCAACGTAGTACCAGTTGCGAAACCGGACGTTGAGCAGCTCAAAAAAGAACCAGAAGGAGGTGGACCAGAACGCAAGCGGGATCACGAGTCGAGAGGATCGAGTGAAAAGAGAGTGGCCCCTTGCGCACGCACAAAACCCGTCCACCATCAAAATAACGGACCACCACCCATAGGCATAGAACGGCTGGGCAATCCAGGCGACATCCTGGTACAGACCCCAACATGCCAGGACAAAGAGTCCGGCTCCGATCACAAGTTCGAGAATTCCGAACTTTCGGGCCATCATGAGCTACACGTGTTGTACGAACGTGCTCCACTCCGATGCCTGCATCGTTTCCGTCACTGCCTTCCCCAGGGTGCGGATGATCATCGTTGCCCGTGCAACTTCCGCCGGATCCGCGCATTCCACGATATCCACCATGTCAAACCGACCGAACGTGGCGTAACGAGCCTTCCATTTGACATTCGGACATTCGTTCCGTAAACGCTCGGACACCCGGGCCTCGACAGACATGAACGTCTTGGCGTCCTCGACCGCATCCGGCAGGAAACGGGACAAAATAATATAAGTCGACATGAGAGCTACTCCTTCATACTGGCTTCTAGCGGGCTCATCTGAGCCCGGGACCGTTTGTCTCGTTGGCCTTTGAAAAAAGAGTAGAATCCAGGTGGGGATTCGTAAACTCGTCAGATTCGAAAGTCCCCGGGCGAATGATTCAGTTGGGCTGGAAACGACTTGAAAATTCTTCAGCGGTACATCCTGAAAGAGCTCCTGCTCAACTTCTGCTTCACTCTGACGGTGATCACCTCCGTCTTCTTCATTGCAGTCTCCGTTCAGACCCTCTACCGATTTCAGCAGTTAAGTTTTCTTTTTGTCCTGCAGATCCTTCCCCAGTTCGTGCCTTATTCCCTGGCCTACACCATTCCGATGTCAGCCATGATCGGGGTCGTTCTGACCTATGGCCGCCTCTCCGCTGATCATGAAATCACCGCCATGCGGACGAGCGGCATGCATCTGTGGCAGGTCCTGACCCCGAGCATCTTGATCGGCCTCTTCACGGTTGTCGTCTGCTTTGTCCTCCAGGCAAACGTCATTCCCTACTGTCAGTACAAGAAAAGAACGATCACCAAAGACGCGGTGGCTCGCTTGATCGCCGATCTCGACACCGAGACCGATGTTGCCCTTGGAAATTTTCGCATGAGCTGGGAGAAGAGAGACGAAGAGGGTCGGTTCCACAAGCTCCTTCTCCTCTTTGAAGATCCAAAAGAAGGGGCGAGCTTCAAGTTCATCGCAAACTCAGGACTTGTCTACGTTGATCAGGGCATCCTGCGATTCACTCTCTCTGGCGTGCATACATTCCTTGATCGAAGCCGCGGCTCCTCGTCACGGACGAAAAAATCCTCCAGCGGTGAACCCATCTCCCCGTTCTTTCGGGAGAAGATCAAACCCAAACCAGACCTTCAAACCGAGAATCTTGTCTCCGCCTCGGACGATCTGGTAGCCGGAGACATCGGCGCCAGGAACCGCTCTCAAGAATCCTCCCGCACTTTTTCTGAACTCGGGGAGTTCGAAGGCGGCCTGGAGATCGAGACCATCTTTCCCTCCTCGATCAGCCGTCGCAAGCTTCGAGAGTTTCCCATTGCGGATCTCTTGCATAAGCAATCTTTGACAACCGACCCGTTGGAGATCGCCGAGATTCAAACCGAACTTCAGATGAGATACTCCCTTTCCCTTGCGGGTCTTTGCTTCGTCCTCATTGGCACACCTCTTGGGATTCTCTTCCGACGTGGAAACCGGTTGGGGGCCTTCCTGGTCAGCTTTCTCCTGATCATGACTCTGTATTATCCCCTGCTCATGTTCGGGGAGGCTTTCGGGGAAACAGGCCGACTCCACCCGGTGCTTGCGGTCTGGTCCGCCAACATTGTGCTGGGAAGTATCGGCCTCACCATGCTCTTTGCCGTATTGCGCCAGTGACACGTCTCCGGGGAACCCGGCAACGACTCGATGCAACACAAGGTCAATAGAAAAAGCGCCGACCCGGATCACCGGGCCAGCGCTTGAATTCTTCTGGACTCACACAATCAGGATTCATCCCTCAGCCTTAGCTCGGGTCAACCGGAAGCCGGGTGTTCAGGGATCCGTTGTAGTGGAGAGCGTGTCCTGCCGTAAAGTCGGATCGCACGATCTGAACGAAGACACCCAAGATCGCAGGGATGGCCGATCCCGAAATCGAATTGCCAGCAAGATCAAGGATGGTGCGTCCGCGCAGCTTCATCCAACCGGTCTCTTTGGCGAACTCGTTCGGGTCACCACCAAGATTGGTGACGATCGAGCTGATCTCGGAAAGGGCAACGGTGGTGTGGCAGACGAACTTGAAGGTTCGGCTGAAGCGATCTTCTTTGTTGTTGTAGGTGAAGACATCAATCTCGTTGATGTAATCCTGGCCCGAAGTCGACATGAGGCTCAACTGGTTCTCGAAGACACCAGCCTCTTCCTCGAAGAAGCTGTCAATGAAGATCTCCCGCGGGAAAGAATCATAATGGCTATCGTCGAAGTTCATCGGGGGAGGAGTGCTGATTGCACCATTGGTCTGGAAAGAGTAGGGCGTGTAGCACCACATGATGTCAAGACCAGCATTGGCGACATAGGCCGAACCGATGAGGAAGTTCTCATCGAGAGGATCCCCGGATTCCGGATCCTGAGCCGTAACCGTCAGGAAGCCAACCTCGCCTTCCGGGTTGTGCTCACTGGCAATGACCGAAATGGTGTCGGCCGGGGTAAGAAACTCGAAGCGATCAAACTCGAGGCAGACCGTCGAACCGTCAGCATTCTTGCCGTAGTACACGTAGTGAATGCGAACGTCGCCAGCGAGAAACTGGTTCGTCTCAACCGTTCGGTCTTCCTCGGTGTTCGTCACATTGATGACGGTAGCCGATTGGGGCCTTGAGTCAAACAAGGGGAAAACGAGGGCGCCGGAGGGCTCAAGGTGCATGGGTTGCGCGCTAGCAACACCAGCGAGACTCAAAGCGGCCATCAGGGCCAGGGCAATTTTCTTCATCACAGTCTCCGTGTCATCTACTGAGGTGCAACTCGCGAAGAAGTTGAACCAATCCATGTCGAGATTCATCACCATTCACACCGGCCAGCTATCCGAGACGTGAGGGCCGAGGAAAGAGCAACGCACAGGTGCGTTTCAACTTATTCACAAGTGAAGCCAATGTCTCGGAAACGAAGACCGCATCCAAGGATGGAGAAGTGCAAAGACCGTTCCCCTCGATCAAATGATGGTGGATCGGACGGTAGGATGGGAAAGGAAGCTCTTTCGCACTCTTGGATGGTCCTGAAGGGAAGCTGCGAGGGCCTCGAAAACCTGACGACAGAGGTCTTGACTCTTTCGTTCCTCGTCGGCTTTTCCCCACCGCTGGAACAGGGTCGCTCCCGCCGCATGAGTCCGCCAGGCTGCAAGAGGAGCCACCGGCCCCGAGAGAACTTCGCACGCTCTCTCATACTCGCGCCAGGCTGTTTCCCAATCTTCTTCAACCGTTGCCAGCCGGAGATAAAGCTGGAGACCCAGTGCATGGTAGGTCGTTTCCCCCGATCGCCTGGCGAGACCCAGGAGCGAATCAGCTTCCCGCCTCGATCGGGCAAGGTCACCTTTCATCAGCCAGTATTCTGAGAGCCCGTTGTGAAGCGGCATGTAGAGGAGCCAATCCATCAGGCCTCCTTCTTCCGCTCGCTTGTAGACCCGGTCAAAACACTCCCAGGCATGATCGAGATCCCCCCGGCCAAGAGACGCAAGACCCAGAACAATGAGCGAGTGAAAGAAAAGCTGCCCCGTCCCCTGAAGATCTTCCTCGGCGGTAAGAAGTGCCGTTTGGGCCAGCTCTGCGGCAACCTCAAAATCAAATGTCTCCGCGTAAAGATGAGCTCGAATCACTCGAAAGAGCATGGACCAGAGAAGATGATCGTTCTTCTCGGCAAGCCGGGCCCCTTCGTCAACAACCGACAGGAATTCCCCCCACTCTCCCCGGTGGAGAAGAGCCCAGGATCGGAAGAACTGGCACAAGAGATAATCAAAGGCATCACCGACCTCCTGAGCAAGGGGTAGCCCCCAGGCCGCTGTCTCACAGGCACGCTCGTATTCTGAAGTCTGGCAAAGAGCATAGGTAAAGCGGGTGACGTGGAGGCTCAACAAGGCCGGCTCCCCCGCGTCTCGAGCCGCCTCGATCGCTTCTTGGCAGGCGGTCATGTCTTCTTCCCGATAGCCTCTTAGATTGAGGTTCCAGTGGCCACAGTAACCCCGAGTATGGGCCCGCAAAAGATCGTCACCGAGCTGCTCGCTCAAAGCGATCGCTTCATCCGAACTCGCGAGACATCGATCCCTCCCCACCCACCAGAGAACGCTCACCAGATACAACAAGCTCTTCACCTGGAGCTCAACCTGACCTCCATCGCTCGCGCATGTCACGAGCTCCTCAAAATCTTCAACCGCCCCTTTCATATCCCCCATCGAACGTCGCACGAGTCCACGCTCTCTCAGCACTCCAAGTCGCAGGCTCAGGCGTTTCTCCCCCGGTAACCGATCCGCAAGAGAGAGTGCATGGGTTAAATGCCCGATGGCCTCGCGATTCGCGAACCGTCGGTGGTCTCTGTCCGCCGCCGCGAGTCGGTAGTGAATGGCCCGAATGAGATCTCTTCCTTCCTCGAAGTGAAGAGCTAGTTCAGCCGCAATCTCTCCCACTTGATCTCCGTAGACCGCTTCTCCTTGAACACCGATGCGGAGGTGAAACTGATTTCGCCTCGCCGGAGCCACCCGGGCGTAGATCCCGCTTTGATAGAGGGAGTGGGTGAATCCATATCTTCCCGTCACCGTTCCATCGGGCAACTCTCGCACATCGAGTCGTCTCAGAAACTGATACCCACGATCAAGCTCCTCGCACATTTCTTCAACGTGAAGAACGTCATCATCGAGGGCGGACGCAAGAGCAAGAGACGAGAATTCAATTCCAGCAACGCTTGCCGCTTCGAGCAACTTCTGCTGCTCGGATGACAGACGGCTCACCTGGATGTCGATCATTTCTCGGACGTTTTGAGGAACACTCTCCCGAATTTCCCGGGTGTTGGGCTTCTCAACAAAAGAACCGTCCTCGTTCTGAAGAAGCCCCTGAGAATTCAGATAGTCGAGAACGTTGATGAGGAAAAGAGGGTTTCCGCCGGTTCTCTGGTGCAGGGATTGAACAAGTTCTCGGGGAGGCTGGGCTCCATCCCTTCCACGCTTTTGAATGATTTTGCCCACGGTCAACTCATCCAGGCGGTCAAGCACAATTTCCTGACAAAGCCGCCTGGCTTCGAGTTGCTGTTTCACCGCCCGCAGGGGATGCTGGCTCAAGATGACGTCGACCGGTCGATACGTGGTAACTACCTGGATCCGCGCCGCTTCTTCTCGACTTGCCAGCAACGAGATGAGATCGAGGGTGGAGTAGTCACTCCAATGGAGATCTTCAAGAATCAGCAAGAGAGGACGGATTTCAGAGACAACCTCAAGGGCTTCAGCCATCTCTCGAAGCATTCTTTCGCGAGTCGCTCCGAGGGTCTCACGATGTAAATCATCCCTTTCATTTCCATCAACCAATCCAGGAAGATGCACCAGCCACGTCGGCGCATACTGGCGAAGAACTCCAAGCAACTCGACCCGATCAGGTCCTCGACACAACCGTCCCAAGGCACTGAGAACGGGAAGATACGCCTCTCCCGCCCCATATTGCTCAAGGCACTGACCTCGAGCCAGCAAGACCTCACCCTGTGCGAGCGCCAGGGGAACAAAAGCTGAAACAAGAGCCGTCTTCCCGATACCCGGCTCTCCTGTCACAAATACAACCTGCCTTCTTCCCGAAAGAGCACGTCGCCAGCAGTCCTGAAGTTGGGACAGGCCTCCCTCACAACCAACGAGACCGTCGTGGAGAGACTTCTCTTCGACTTCCCCTTGCCTTGGCGGCCTGGCTGCTGCTGAAGAAACAAGATCCCCGCTTCGGGTGCTCGGAGAGGTCGAAGTGATGATCACCTCTGCCAGGAAGCGATACCCATGACGGTGGACGGTTTCGATGAAGAGGGCTTTTTTCGGGTCGTCCCCCAGCGCCTTGCGGATCTCCCGCACGCACACTTTGAGGGCCCCGTCCCCGACGATTGCCTCCGGCCACACCTGAGAAAGAAGCTCTTCCTTTCCCACAAGTCGTCTTGAATTGCGGGCAAAGTAGTGGAGAAGGGAGAGAGCTTTGGGAGTCAACTTGAGGGTTTTGGGCCCCCGTGAAAGCCGCTGCTCCCCTGGGTCGAGGAGAAACTCACCAAAGCTGAATAGGTTACTGGAGGACACAACTCAAATCTTACCAGAATCTAACCCCTCTCTTATGACTCGCGCACCGAAGGCTCCTAACCTCATTCCCGACCACCCGGAAGACCGAGGGCCAACCCGATGCGGGCGAGCCTTTGGCCTCTGGACGCAAATGAGAATTCAAGGAACAGGAGTCGAAAGATGAACAAGCCGAAGTTCACCTTCATTTCCGCTGCACTTGCCTTCACCAGCCTCCTTGGCCTGGTTGGTTGCACAAGTGGCGGAGGTGGAGGAGGTGCAGTCAACCAGACATTGCGGGGGCCCAGTCGCTCGAGCTCGATCGTGCTCACATCCGATGATCGCCGGGTCATCGCAGTAAACCGAGAAACCAATACGGTTTCCGTCCTCGAGGTTCGGGACGCAGCGGGAACAGATGTCGCCCGCAAAGTCGCCGAAGTGCCAGTTGGCCTCGAGCCGTGTGCGGTGGCGCTGTCCCCCGACGATCAAAGGGCCTACATCACAAATACGGTGAGCGGAACCGTTTCCGTTCTGCATGTTGGCCCCTTGTCTCCGGTTTCATTGATCACCGAGATTCCGGTGGGAACAGAGCCGCGAGGCATCGCCCTCACCCCCAACGGCAGCCGGGCCTATGTGGCCAACCACACGGACGGTACCGTCTCGGTCATCGACACGACAAGCGATTCGGTCGTGCAAACAATCCAAACCGGGGGCAACCCAACTGCAATCGCCATCTCCAATGACGGCGATCTTTCGGATACCGACGAACAGGTTTACGTCACCGAATTCTTCGCCGAGGTCGTTCCTGGCGGTCCGGGTCCGGGTTTTGACACCGGAAGTCAGGGGGTCGTTCATGTCTTTGATGTTGCCGGGTTGACCGCTCCCACAAAGATCACGTTGAGCCCTCTTTCAAACGCCGGCTTTACCGCCGATCGGGCTCCCTTCTGCTCCCAGTTCAACCCGACTGCCCACAGCGACATTTTCTGTCCCGATCAGGCGGCCACCGATCCGGCCTCCGATGTCATTGCCAGGAGCCCGCAGGGTGCCTATCCAAACCAGCTGCAATCAATTCTCCTTCGGAACAACCTCGTCTATCTGCCGAACATCGGAGCGGCTCCCGAGCCTCCGGTTCGTTTCAATGTAAACGTGCAGGCTCTGGTCCATGTTCTCGATACCGCTACCTTGTCCGAGCGAACCGAGCTGCATGTCAACCTGAACGATCAGATCAAGACCGAGACCCAGCCCGCAGACCCGACATCCAGTTTGGATCGCCTGTTCGGGAACGACTTCGTCGCCATCGATGCCACGGACGATGGAACCGAGTTCTTGATCGTCAGCCGGGGAGGAAACTATGTCCTTCGGGCCACCGCCGACGGAGATGGACGCCTGAATATCGGAGCACCCACCGGAGTGATTCGTCTGCAAACCGGAAACATCCCCACCGGAGTGGTGGTGAGCCGGGATGGGCAACGCGCCTATACCGTCAACGAGGTCAACGTGTCGATCACAGCTCTTGATCTGGAAACAAATACGGTTCTCGATCTGGATATTCCTTCCGGAGCTCCTCCGCTACCCGGAACCTTTGAGCACGGTGTGCTTCTTGGAAAACTCGTGTTTCACACCGCTCTCGGAACTCCCGACAACGAACTGTTCGGAAGCCCCATCCGCAACATTGTTCCTCTCGCGTCCCGCGGCAAAGCTTCAGACAACGGCTGGAGCTCTTGTGCATCGTGCCACCCGGATGGACTGGCAGATGGGGTCACCTGGTTCTTTCCCACCGGGCCTCGTCAGACGATTCCTCTGGATGGATTCTTCGCCAAGGACAACCCTGCCGATCAACGGATCTCGAACTGGAGTGCGGTTCGGGGAAGTATCACCGACTTCAACAACAACGCACGAAACATCCAGGGAGGCATTGGTTTTGCCGGTGATCCCCCGGACGGAGGAATCTTCAATCACGGAATTACCCAGGGAGCAAGTGACGCCCTCGACGCCATGACTCTCTGGACTCAAACCGTGCGTCCCCGTCTCATGCCTCCGCCGAGCGACACTCTGGCTGCCGAGAATGGTCGGCTTCTCTTCCAGGACAACTGCGCGTCATGCCACGGCGGCGCCAAGTGGACCAAGAGCCAGGTCGTGTATCTCGATAACCCAGCCTTCGACGGCAATCCCCTGGCCGGTGGTTCGCCGCTTGATCCCGGAATCAACAATGCTGGCCCCCAGATCGTCTCCTACACTCTTCTTGGTCGGACGATTCCCTTTCTTGAGAACATCAACACCTTCGATGTGTCCAACCCCCAGGAGATTCGAGGGGCTGGCGCCACAGGCAATACCGCAGTTGGAGGCCTGGGCTTCAACGTTCCTTCGTTGCTAGGCACCGGATACAACCGCCCCTTTTTCCACGATGGATCAGCGGCTACCTTGAGCGATGTCTTCAAGAAACATGCCCTGACAGGTGGAGTCATCGAAGATCATTTCTCGGGGACCGAGCTCGACGAACTCAGGATCTTTCTCAACTCGATTGACGGGCGAACCGAACCTTTGCAGTCAGCCACGGATCAGTTCCTCGATCTCGTGGGGAATTGAAATCGAGCCCTGCATCTCATTGCGTCCGTTGCCCGGAGACAAGATTGTTTGGTGTCTCCGGGCGATGGGCGGTCTAGCAGCCCGTTGACAAAGTCAGATTTCGCCGAGGACAGCCCTTTATCAACGGACTGTCTAGCCTGAGGGGATGATCGGGCGTCGCCAGGATAGAAAGAGCGAATTGGCGACGCCCACTTTTCGGATATCTACTACTCGAGCCGCTTGATGATGTGCCATCCAAACGGGCTCGTTTGAGGATGATACTCCCCCATCCCGATCTCTCCGACCTCGAGGGAAAACCCTACATCCCCAAACACGGTGGCCATTCCACTTCGAGCGAACCCTCCGGGAGGAGCACTCACGTTGTTGTTGGCCATGGTGTAGATCCCTCCCCCCGAATCGTTGCTGTACTCCTCCATCAGCGCATCAAA
>JAJDCM010000354.1 GCA_029260825.1 Planctomycetota bacterium
GGAATTTTGGTGCGTGCCTCATGGCGACTCCCGAACTGGTTCGAGATGCAGTTTTGGCCATGCGAGAAAGTACGATCCTTCCTGTCACGGTGAAGCACCGGATCGGGATCGATGACCAGGATCAGTACGAGCACTTGCGAGACTTCGTGGTCACGGTCAGCGATTCGAATTGCGACCGGTTCATCGTCCATGCACGAAAAGCGATTCTGACCGGTCTTAGCCCCAAGCAGAACCGTCAGGTCCCTCCGCTTCGGTACGACATGGTTCATCGGCTCAAGAAAGAGCTTCCCGATCTGGCCATCGAAATCAACGGAGGGTTTCTCACCGGAGCCGAGATTGAAGGGCAACTGGAATCGAAACTCGTGGACGGAGTCATGATCGGGCGCGCCGCCTACGACAACCCCTTCCTCTTTCACGATCTCGACCGAAGGTTTCTTGGAGGCCATGAAGAGCCGGCAAGCCGTTTCGAGGTACTCTCCAGGATGATCGACTATTGCACATCCTGGATGGAAAAAGGCGTTCCACTCGCCCATACGACCCGGAGCCTCATCGGCTTTTTCTGTGGAATACCCGGGGCACGGCGGTGGAGGCAAACCTTGAACGAGCGGTTGTTCCGGGCAGAAGCGACCCGGGACGATCTGGAAAAACTCCTTGAACTCGTTCCAAAAGACACTTCCGAATAGGGATGGTCCACCCTATCGCTTTTCGATGAACTTCCCGCCGTTTCGTTTTGCGAGCTCGCGCAGGAAAGACGTATCGTTCAAGGCTCCCACTCCGATCACGTGAATTCGGATCTTGCGCAGCCGATTCATGCGATCGACTTCCAGGAGGATCCGGTCGGTGTCGATGATCCTTCCCGCAGACGGCAACCCATCCGTGAGGAGAAAAATGGTGTCTACCGCACTCTTGTAGTTCTTGTCTTGCGCACCAAATCCAGCGATGTTGAAGGCAAGCTCAAGGCTGTCAAAGATGTTGGTTCCCCCCACCGCAGGCTTTTCCAGAACGAACTTGAGCGCCATGTTCTTGTTCGATTTGTTTGCCCCGATCATCTTCTTTCGCCAGTCGTGCACCTCGTGATTGTAGAGAATCACCGAGAAGCGAGATGCCTCGTTCAACCCGAGGATGGCGTTGATCAGGTCTTCTCGCGCAACATCAAGCTTGCTTCGAAGACCCGAATCTCGATCCGGCACCCCCGCCTCGGGCAGAATGTCCTGGCCCGCCGGATCATTCATACTGTCCGAAATATCAAAGATGAAAAGAACACCCTTGGAATGGGTTTCGATCCCCTGGTATGTCAGACGATCCCCTCGAGCCTTCGGGGGCAACGGGCGATCAATATCGAGAATCGTTCCGGCGGTGGAATCGATGTGTTCTTTTAGCCAATCCCTCCAGGCAAGATAATTGGTGCCGAACTTCTTCCCGGTCAGCCGTTCGAGCCCGGCGAGTGCGTCATCAAGTAGCTTTCCTTCCTCCCGTCCAACGATCGAGATCAGGGGTTCAATGGCCCGATTGTCCCCGATCCTCACCAGCGCCGCGATCGCGGCCGACCGCACCTGCCAGACCTTATCCTCAAGAGCGGCACGAGAAAGCTCGGTCACCGCCTTCTTGACCCTCCGTTCTCCCAGCAAATCCGCGGCCCGGGAACGAACCTTGCTGTCTTTGTCCCGAAGAGCGTCCATGAGACCATCCAGGCAGGCATCGTCAGCAATGGTTCCAAGAGCCTCGACCACCCGAACCCGGGTGAGGGCAGATTTGATTCGAAGCCCTTTTGTTCGCAGGTAGCGAACCACCTCTCCCGAGCTCGTCGTGGAAAGTAATTCGACTAACTTCTCGGCTACCGACTCCTCCAGGCTGAGCACGTTCCCGGCAAGCACCCGCTCTTTTGTCAGACGATCTCGCTCCTTCCATTCCTCATCGGACAGGAGTTCCTTCGATACCGGCTCAAGCAATTTCTCCAGCTGGCCAAGGCGTTTCCAGGCGATGCCAATCCGGGTCTCGGTCTTCTCCAGAACTTTGAGCAGGACCTCAACGAGCCTTGGATCGTCAACCGTGGAAATCTTGGCAAGAACCCGAAGTCGTTCCTCGGCCGTGATCGCCCGATCCAAAGCGGTCCGCAGACTCCGTGCATCAAGAGCCTGGGCCGAGACTCCTTGCAGGTTGGTCGTCAAGAAGACCGCGAACATCAACCCAAGAACAATCGAAAACTTCCCCATCAATCGATTCACTACATCTCCCCTGATAAAAAACGAGCCTCGCTATCAGAGCGAGGCTCGGGTCGATTCACTTTCGCGATTGGTTTGTCGTTGAACTCAAGATTAGCCCTTGGACTTCACCACCGCTTGCTGCTTCTTCGCCATGTACTTCGTGGGCTCTTTATTGAATGCGGTCTTGCAGCCACCACAACAGAGCTTCACCAGTTGATTGGCAAAAACATAGTTGACGGCGGAATCATTGAGTTTCTCGCCGGAAACCAAACAGGTCTTCAAAGGATAGCTCTTGGCTTCCTTCTTCACGACAGCTTCGTCCAACCTTTTGATGGTCTTCTCCGGGCTCTTCTTGAAGCCCCGAACGCACATCGGACAGCAGAACTGGAAGAGCCGGTTCTGATAGACATAGTTCACGGGCTCCATGATTTTTTCGCCCATGATGAGACAAACATCGGTGGGATAGTAGGCGACCTGCTGCTTGACGATTGCAGCATCGACCTTCTTGAAATAGCCCTTCGTGTCAGCCTTGAACTTCCCCGAACAACCCCCGCAACAGAAACGCACTTCTCGACCTTCGACCGTCTCGACGACGGGCTTTGCGTCTGCGGCAAACTTCTCACCGCTGACCGCACAGGTATCCAGTGGATAGGGAACCACTGCCTTGTCCTTGGCGACGGCATCGTCCTTGGCGAAAAGAGCGCCTCCAAGGATCAGGGCCACCGCAGCCACACCGGCCAACCCAAGAAACCCACTTTTGCACTTCCTCATGATGTTCATCAAACGACTCCTTTATGGATGCTGAATTCAGGATAACTCTCTGATTCTAATACGATGACCGAAGGGATCTGGCCAGTCAACTGTTGGATTTGCCTGGTTTGACTCGTACTGGCAGCCCGCTTCGGGCCGATCGACGCCCCACCAGTTTGGCCCCCTCCCGGCCCGATAGATGGTATTGTCACAACATTCTCGGCGAAACGAAGAAACTTGAACAACACCCCCAGGAAACCAAGACAAGAGACAGATGTCGACTCAACAAAAGGACTACTATGAACTTCTGAAGGTTGGCCAGCAGGCCAGCCAGGAAGAAATCAAAAAAGCCTACCGCAAGCTGGCCATGAAGTACCACCCGGACAAGAACCGAGGGGACAAGGCTGCCGAGGAGAAATTCAAGGACATATCGGCCGCCTACGACGTCCTCTCCGATCCGGAAAAACGCAAGCTCTACGACCAGCACGGACATGCCGGGCTCGACCAGCAAGGCTATCAGGGCTTCCATTCCACCGACGACATCCTTCGTCAGTTCCAGGACATTTTCGGAGGGAACGGCGGCTTCTTCGGAGGCGGCGGATTTCGCCAGGCGAACTTCGGACCTCAAAAGGGTCAGGATCGACGATCAACCCTGAGAATATCGTTTGAAGATGCGATCCTTGGCGCCGAGAAACAGGTTCGGATCGGGGAGAAAAACGTCCGTTTGACCATTCCCTCAGGAGTCGAATCCGGATCAAACCTCCGGCTGGCCGGCGAGGGAGACCCGGGCGTTCAAGGCGGCCCAGCAGGTAACCTCTATGTAGCCTTGGAAGTAGGTCGTCATCCGACCTTCAGTCGAGATGGGGACAACATCAAGATCACCGCCGACATTCCCTTCACCACCGCTGCCCTTGGCGGAGAAATCGAAGTGAAAACCCTTCGGGGCGTTGCGTCGCTTCGGGTCCCGCCAGGAATCGAATCCGGATCCGTCCTCCGAATGAAGGGGGAGGGAGTGCGCCGGAAGAATGCACCCCCAGGGAACCAGCTCGTGAGCATTCGCATTCAAGTGCCAAAGAAACTCACATCGGCACAGGAAGAATTGATGAAGAAGCTACGGGATAGCCTCGAAAAGGACGCACCTTCATAATTGACGGCTTGACTAGCCCCCAGAAGTAACGGTCATCTTGACGAGAGGGCTTGCCACGTTCCGATCATTCACCGCCTGGACGGTCACCATCACTTCTTCGGCCCCCGGTGGCAAACGAACCTCGTGCACGATGGACACCTCGTTTATTGCGAAGTTCTGGATCCACTCTCTTGGCCCGACCTTGATGATGATCGAGTGAATTCCAAGAGGGTCCTTGGCCTTCACCGTGAGACTGAGGGATCCGTTTCTGTCGATGACCCGATCTGTGCCCGGCTCCACGGAAAGCTCGGGAGGGGCCACAAGATCGGCAGGTCCAAGAGACATCCCCTGGAGGCGAAAGGTAATCGCCAGATGATTCAGGAGCACCGCCTCGAAACAAACCAGGGGATAGACCTTCCCGTCGTACCGGACTTGAATCCAGTCGGCGACCGAGGCCCCGGCGACATAGTTGAGTCCAGGCTCAAAGACAAAAAAGCGGTTCTCCCCCAGACAAAGAAAAGTGACAAGAGGAGAGCCTTCTCCTGCTTTGAAATAGGAGACACCCCCATCGTCTGTCACGGTGATCAAGCGCTCACCCTTTGAGCCAAAGCTTGCCGCACTCAGCTTCCCTCCCAGGGTGAGGGTCGCCTTGACCTCGCCGGTCATTCCGTCAACGAAACGGGCCTGGTCTGTTCCTTGAACTCCCAGAAAGACCGTTTTTTGATCCGGGGAAAACTCAGCGATCGCTCGCTTCGAATCAAGATCCTCGATGGTCCAAAGAACGTCTCCCTTTTCATCGATTCGCTTCAGGACACCGCCGTCCCACCCAAGGCCCGCCGAAACGTCGGACGGTCTTGAATCAACGGTTGCGGGGCTCTCCAGGTTCTTTCCCGTGACCGGGTGGTAGGAGCGACTCTCGCCACCGACCGAGGTCACAACAAGGTGATCGGTCTTCAGGTAGGACACTTGCCCGACCTCGAATCCGGGGCTCAACTTGGTGATCAGGGAATTGGCCTCAAGATCAATGATTTCGACCTGATTGCCTCGAGCCAGAGCAAAATGATCTCGATCCGGGGCAAACGCAACTTGACCCCGAGTTGGCGAGCCCGAAAGCGGCCCAAAAACCGGGACCGCGTTCATGAGCTCCCACATGACCCACAAATCACCTTCATGCCGTGTAAAAAGATGATGTCCGGAAGGAGAGAGCTGAGCGTCAATCGCCTTTGATACCGACTTTTCGCCGGATGACGCCCAGAGAAACTCATCGGGCCCCGTCCTGTCCTCCGCAAGAACCGGAGCAGAAAAGATCGAGAGGTAGCAACAAACGCCGGCGAGGAAACGAACAAACATCAAGGTTTTCCCGGACGAGGATATTTCTTTCGGAGGCGATCAAGTTCAGGGCCAAGTCGTTTCACGATATCTCCATGATCCTCGTATCTCTTCACAACTTCATCCAGTTTCCGATTGATCTCCGCATAGTCGGTGCTTTTTTCAACAAACCGGTAGATCAAGTTCATTTCACGCTTCGCCTGGTTGTGAAGGCCAAAAAGACGAGCCTCCTCCAGGCGGTTGTTGCATTCCCCGGCGAGTCGATCCCGCTCGCTGAGGGCCCATGCCGGAACCCCTCGGATGCCATCGACTTCCTTCAACTTGGTAAGAGCCTTTTCGGGCTCTCCCTCATCATAGAGAAACTGGGCCTGGCGAATCACCGTAACGCCCGGATCGTCTTTACTACTACTACTGATGATTCCAAACACCATGAGCATCAACAATCCGGCAGATCCGGCTACAATCAGCCCGACCGCCCAGCCCGGCATCCCTTTCTTGTGACGATGCCAGGAACGCTCCCCGTCATCATCTCGTGACCGAAGAGGAACCGGTGCCGGGCGCCTGGCCCTCCCTCCGGTTGATCTTGCGGGAGATTGAACCTGGACGCGAGCCGAGGAGGCCTCCTCGAATACCAGGACGGATTTCCCCACTTGCACCTTGTCTCCCGGCTCAAGAACCGCCTGGTTCACGAAGTCTCCGTTGACCGCGGTACCATGCTTGCTTTCGAGGTCGACGAGCCGAAACCCCTTGCTCGTCTGTCGGATTTCACAATGGCTCTTGGAGGCCGAGGGGTCAGAGAGTTCGATATTGTTGTCGGAAGAACCGCCGATTCGTACGACCTCTTCGCAGATGTCGTAAATACGGCTTCGGCCCTTCTCCACGATCGTCAACCTAGCCAAAACTAATCTCTCCTGAATCGTCGAACTCGAACAAAGTCCATCATGCGAGGGTGGGAAACGCAGCATGACGAGAAGTACTAGCAAGATAGGGGAAAGTGCAATGGAATCGAAAGCAAAACCGAAGTAGTTGCTTTATCTCCCTCCGGTCCCGAAATTCTGGGTCCACAGCTTACCGGATTGGCCCGCTCCCATTTCGGTCCATTTAGGGTCGAGAATGTTGCGGTGATGCCCCGGACTCTTCAGCCAGCCCGCGTGGGCGTCCAGCGCCGAGGATCTGCCTCGATGGCAGTTCTCGCCAAAGTTCGTTCCGGAATACCCGGCCAATCTCATACGCTTCTCGGGTGTACTTCGACTCGACTCCGGCGAAATATGACCGAAGTACCCCCTCTTATTCATGTCGTCACAATGGCCGCGGGCGGAAAGCAAGAGGCGCTCGTCCAGATAAACGGCACCACGCCCCATGAGCAGCCGATAGCTGTTTGTGACATCGAGCTGCGCCCTTTCCGCGACGCTAGAATCCGTCTCAACTCGATCGTTGTGGGCCAGAACCTTGAGGTTCGTCAGGTGCTGATCCCGCTCTTTCTTGTCGAGGAACAAGAGCTGAACATTCACGGCCCTTTCGTCCGGCAACAGGAAGGACAAGAACTCGGCACCTTCCGGAGGCCCCACATCCTGGCCTCCCCGAGCCAGGCCTTCGTCATAGACCTGAAGAAGGCCGAGGTTGGAAGCGAACTCCCGGGACAGTACGACCGTTCGCGAAGTCGGAGGGTCGATCCAGAATTCCCGCAAAGCTTTCACCCTCTCGGTGATCTGCTTCTGGGTGGAAGCGTACGTCTCGCGAGTCAGCTCATTGGCTTCGGGAGGGAGATACGGATACGGGTATAATTCCTCATCAAAGATGAGATCAAGGGCAGCTCTTCGACGTCGATTGACTTCGAGACGCTCCTCCTGAATTCTTCGCAGCTTCCCCACCGTCTTGTGCCTGATCAAACCCTCGATGACTCGTTCGCGGTGCTGGGCGACTCGGGTAAGCCCTCGAAGCAACGAGTTCCCACCGATGGCAAACAGCCCATCAATCCCCTCCCGCACCTTGTCGGGCCGGGTCGAATCGACAAGAACGAGATAATCGTCAATCTTCGCCAGTCGCAAGATTTCGTCCCGGCGCTCGGGATGAACGAGTTTTTCGCCATGGACGACAAAGCCACCGGTCGGGACAGGAACTCCGGTCCGGTCGGAAAGAAAGCGATCCACTTGAGGCTTGCAGTCAGGGTCCCACTCGATGGCCTGAATCAGGAGTTGGTGGCCCTTGTCCTCTTGCTTGACATCGAACGCGTAACTTGCGGCAACGATCCGCTGCTCGGCCGAAATCGGCAAACGCTGGCAAAGCTTGATGAAATTCCAGCATTGAACCTTGCTCCACGGGATCCGACCCTGATCCGAGATGAATGCATCTTTGTCCGCGCCCTTGACCCGTCCAAGTCCGGTCAAACGAATCCGACCGACAATCATGGAGTTGGACTGGATCGTAGCAATGACTTCGGTGAGGAGATTTTTCTGGGCCTGATAATCTTTGACCTTCGTCTCGAACTCGACCCGAATGTCGTTTTCCCGGCAGAAGGGTAGGAGTTGCTCGACGATCAGGATGGCTTCAGAAAAACGAAAGGTCTTCGCCAGCTGTTCGCCTTCCATCACCGCAAGGTAAAGCTCGTCTCGTGACCTGGTTTCTACCGGAGCTTCACCGGGGCCACCCTCCGACTCGTGATCCCCTTGCTCCCAGATCTTGTTCCAGTCCCCATTGGGATCATCGGGGGAATCCTCGGGAGAATCCTCGGGAGAATCCTCGGGGGGATCATCGCCGGACTCACGGTCTGGCTTGGAGTTCTTGGCTTCCGGGGGATTGCCTGTCGGCGCCCGGGGATCCGCTGTCTTTTTTCGCGACGGAAAAGACCCTTCGGGATTCGAAACGATCTCGGTCTTCGATTTCGATCCTGTCGTCTTGGGCTCAGGCGGTACGAAGTCCGTGGCCTCTTCCTCCCCCGGGTCGATTCTTCCTTCATCAACACCGGAAAGCGCATCGGCCTTCTCGGAAGCTTCGTCTCCGGCAGCGTTCGCCATGAGATCGGATTCCGGACGAAGATCCTTGGGCCCCTTGAGCTGGCCCATCAAGATGAGCACCCCAAGCCCCAGGACGACAACCGCCGCCATCGAAGTGACGAAGACAACCGGTCCGCTCGCCTTCGCCTTGGGAGTTCGGGCTCGAACTTCTCGCGGCTGTTCGGGAGGTCGGTGGGGTTGAGGCGGCGTGGCTCGCCGAGAGGGTGCGGGTCTTGCCTGGGGCCGCCTCGCCTGCTCTCGCCGGGGACGAGACTCTTCGAGATCCGGTCTTGGACTGGCGACTTGCCTTGCGGGTCGTCCCGATTCAAACGTCAGCCTGGTTCCTCCCAGAGTGATGCAATCACCCACCTGGAGGATCTTCTGCTGAACATAGCTCTCGTTAACCAGCACCCCGTTCTTGCTTCCGAGGTCAACAACCTTGAAGCCCGAACCCTGCGATTCGACTTTGCAGTGAAAACGGGAGATTCGATCGCCGGTAACGATGACCTTGTTCCCGGGCGCTCGGCCTATGGAAATGGCCTCATCCCCGAGTTCGAGAACTTGCTCTTCCCTATCCTGAGTTTTGATGCGCAAAAAGGCCATTCGGACCTGGGCAACTCCAAACAATACGCGCACTTCATCCACAAAGCCCCGATTGCAAAGAAGTGCAAATACGAGACCGAACGAGCCGGGTCGACCTCCATTGGCTCATACCCGACCGCAGATCCTCAAGAAAGTGATCTTAAGTTATTATCAGAAGAAGACTTAAAAAAGGAACGCTCGATTCTTTTTTTTGGGCGTGGCCAGGCCCTTCCGAGGTTCCCCGGCCTCCTCTGTAAAGGTGCAAAGGTCTATTTACATACGATTTAGGGGCGGCGTCAAGCCCCTGATCAATCAAACGATCAGCTCAGATCGAACTTCAATCCTCGCGCTTGAGGCCATAGGCGGAGATCTTGGAGTCAAGAGTGGGCCTTGACACCCCCAGAACTCGGGCGGTCTCGCTCTTATTCCACTTCGATTTGGAGAGCGCATCGAGGATCACCTCCGTTTCGACCCGCTCCACCTCCCGCTTCACGATCTCCTTCATCGTCCCGGCGCCATAAGCAGACGTCGACGTCTTGGTCCCCGGCGGTCCGCCCTTTGGACGGATCCCCTCGGAAAGGACCTCCGGCATGATGATCCCATCAGACAGGGTCACCGCCTTCTGGATCTCGTTCTCGAGCTCTCGTACGTTCCCCGGCCAATCGTGATGGAGGAAAAAGATCATCGCCTCTTTGCTCACCCGAACCTTCGGCTTCCCGGTGGACACGGCCATCTTCTCGATGAAGTGATCGACAAGAAGAGGGATGTCTTCCTTCCGATCCCGAAGATCAGGGACCTTGAGGGTGATGACGTTGAGACGGTAGAGAAGATCCTCTCGAAAGCTTCCGTCCTCAACGAGTTTTCTCAGATCCTTGTTGCTGGCAGAGATGATCCGAACGTCAACGTTGACGACCTGCTTTCCCCCCACCGGGCGGATTTCACCTTCCTGGAGAGCCCGCAGGAGCTTCTTTTGCATCTGTGTGCTCGTGTCGCCGATCTCGTCCAGAAACAGGGTGCCCAGGTGAGCTTCCAGAAAAAGGCCAGACTTATCCCGGTCGGCTCCGGTGAATGATCCCTTCTTGAAACCAAAGAGCTCGCTCTCAAGAAGAGACTCGGGAATTGCCGCGCAGTTCTCCGAGACATAGTTCTTGTTCTTGCGATGACTGTTGTCATGAATCGCGCGAGCGATGAGTTCTTTTCCCGTTCCACTTGCTCCCTGAATCAAGACCGGCATGTCGCTCGGAATCACCTTGTCAAGGAGGGCAAAGACCTCTTCCATTGCGGGGCTGCGGCCAATGATTCGGGAATAATCAAACTTGAAGGTCCGCTCCCCTTCCGTCCGGGTGCGTGCCGTCTCCGAGAGAGATTCCAGCTCCTGCTTCTGTCGCTCAACTTCCTGACTCAGGGCTTGATTCAGTCGATCGACGTCGCCCTTTGATGCCTCAAGAGCTCGAGCTCTCTGGATGTTCTCCTCGATCAGACGGGAAGTAATCATCGCTATCCCCGCCTGCTGGGCAAACGAAATGAGGATATCGAAGTCTTCGTCGGAAAAGACTCCGTGAGCGAATCGATTGTCGAGATAAAACACGCCATGGACGTCGGTTCCGACCTTGATCGGCAAGACCAGCACCGAACACAAGTGAAGATCGGCAACGCTCAAATACGATGAAAACCGATCGTCAATCTGGGCATCGCTGGTCAGAACAGGATCGCCGCTGACCATGACCTGCTCGGCAATCGACCGGCTGATCTTGTATATCGGCTTCTTGACGAATTCCCGATCGAAGTTTCGAGCCCCGGAAAAATGGAGCTCACCTTGCTCGTCCTTGGTGATGAGAAAACCACGCTCTGCCGACGTGATCTCGATGGCCGCGTCCAGGATCAAGGTCATGAGCTTTCCCGGATCCCTCTCCGAGTTGATCGCAGCAACGATGCCCTGAAGCTTGAGCAATCGGGAGTAGCGCTCTTCCAGTTTTCGATAGTACGAAAGCTCACGCTCGTCCAGGAAAGTTTGAGTCTCCCGCTCGACCACCCGAAGTCCCTCGGGCCCAAGCTTCTGCTCCGCCTCCTCAAGGAACTTGGCCAGTCTCCCCTCGATGTCTGCCCGTTCACGCTTCAGTCGATCAAGGTTCTTATCCTGAAGCTCAGGAACGATCTTCAACACCTCGTCCGGAGCCTCCTGAAAGTAGATCACCGCACGACCGATTTCGATTCGATCACCTTCTTTGAGCTTCTTCTGGGTCACCCGCTGTCCGTTGACCCGGGTGCCGTTCTGGCTGTTGAGATCAACAACTTTCACCGCTCCCGGCAATTGCTCCACCTGGCAGTGACGACGAGAAGCGGCCTTGCTCGCAATGCGCACCGAGCTTCCCACATCACGCCCCATGGTGATCCGCTCCGAGGTAAAGTAGCGAGCCTCGGCCACATCATTTTCCACGATAATCAAGCGGATCATGTTAGTGGGGTGACTCAGAAGTTGTGCACATAAGTTTCGGGCCATTGCCGCCGATGTCTGCGTTGCTCCTTCGCAACATGTTTGCTCCTAACATGCTTTGTCGTCGCGCCTTGACCTCGACGACACTGACCTCGATACTGATCCACACAACTTCTGAGTCACCCCACTAGCTCAGCCCTCATCGCCCGGCCTCGGGCAACGGACAAGCTTTGCGTACTCCAGAACAAAGCGTCGTTCGTCTCCGTTCGCAAACCGAACCATCACCCGAGCCTCTCGGCCAGCTCCCCGCAGTTCCAAAATTTCTCCCTGCCCGAAGAATGGATGCAGGACTTGATCTCCCGGCTCAAGTGAGGGAAGTGTGGGTGCCGCTGCGCTGCCCTCGGCGAAGAACCCCTCGCTGCCGTCCGAAGCAGAGTTTTCCTGGTCGTACTGGTCGACCGGATCGGTAGAATCGACATAGTCCTCCGGCGCGGTGGATCTCGTTACTCTTTTTCGGGCGTACCCGGGCCGCCGGTCATCCAGCACGTAGGCGTCGGAATGGATCTCGGTCAGGAATCGGGAACGAGGATTGAACCGGGGCTCCCCCATGACCATCCTGCATTCTGCCCGGGAAAGGAATAGCTCTTCTCGCGCCCGGGTGATTCCCACATGCGCAAGACGTCTCTCTTCTTCAATGTCCTCATCGAGTTCAAGGGAACGAGCGTGAGGAAGCAGATTCTCCTCCCACCCGAGAATGAACACCACGGGAAACTCCAGCCC
Source organism: Planctomycetota bacterium (assembly GCA_029260825.1). Classification (GTDB taxonomy): domain Bacteria; phylum Planctomycetota; class JACOTG01; order JACOTG01; family JAJDCM01; genus JAJDCM01. The sequence goes on from JAJDCM010000354.1 coordinate 12,199, forward strand.
CTTCGCGGCATGAAGGGTCATGAGAGTGACTTTGTCTTTTTCTGTGTCCCAGCGATCGAGGTCTGTCTTCAGGGAGACATCCTCCAGGAAAGTGAATAGATGAGAAGTCTCACCGTGAAGCCGGTCGAAGGCATAGGCCGCATTGATGAGCTCGCGAACGTTTTCAATTCGCTCGACCGCAAGAGGCCCTTCCGAGTCCCGGAGGAAGTCTTCGTAACCGGTAAGCACCACCACCCGCTCAACAAGGGGACCAATCGGTGTCTGGGGCCATTCGAGCAGTTCGGCAAAGATCTTCCACAGCGCGCGAAGAGGCTTCTTTCCGGCCTCTTTGAGCTCTTCGATGTGATCACAATGTTTCAAGGCTTCAAACAGTGGAATATCGTTACCGATGGCAAAACGGCGAAGTGCCTCGACCCTTTTCTTTCCGATGCCACGGCGAGGAACGTTGATGATTCGTTCAAGGCTCACGGCGTCGGCAGGATTTGCCAGAACCCGAAGATAGGCCAAAATATCCTTCACTTCGCGTCGCCGATAAAACTCAACTCCCCCCACCAAAACATAAGGAATACTTCCTTCGACCAGAACGCTTTCCACGGCCCGAGAAAGAGCATTGGTGCGAAAGAAGATGGCATGATCGGAATAGGACCTTCCTTTGGCCACCCCATCACGAATCACCTGGGCCACCGCGATCGCTTCGCTCCGATCTTCGGCACAAATGACAACTCGCACCGGATCTCCGGTCGGGTTGTCGGTGAAGAGAGTCTTTTCTTTTCGATACACATTGTGAGAAATGAGGGAAGACGCAGCCTTGAGAATCATCTTGGTGGAACGGTAATTCCGCTCCAGCTTCACCACGTGAGCTCCGGGAAACCGCTCCTCGAAGTCAAGAATGTTCTTGATGTCCGCCCCACGCCAGCTGTAGATCGACTGGTCAGGGTCGCCCGAGACACAAAGATTCTTGTGGTCCTTCACGAGGGACCAGACCATTTCAAACTGGGGGACGTTGGTGTCCTGATACTCGTCCACAAGGATGTACCGGAGTCGGTTGGCCCAGCGAACTCGAACTTCCTCATGCTCGCGAAAGAGCTTGACGGCAAGCATGAGAAGGTCGTCAAAATCGACCGCATTGGCCTGGGTGATCAGATTCTGATACCGGCGATACACCTCAAGAACAGCGACCTCAAAGAAGCCTTCAGCTTGAATCGCATACTCCTGCGGGGTGGTCAACTTGGTCTTGAGACGACTGATCGCGTCCCCCAGGGCACCCGGGGACCACCTCTGCCGGTCGATGTTCTTTTGCTTCATCGCCAGCTTGATGAGCGCCATCCGATCATCTTGATCGTAGATGGTGAAATTCTTTCCGAGCCCGGCATGTTCGGTTTCATGACGAAGTAGCCGGACAGCAAACGCATGGAATGTGTGAACCCAGATTGGCTGACGCCCCACGAGCCCCAGGATGCGCTCCCGCATCTCACCCGCCGCCTTGTTCGTGAAGGTGATCGCCAGGATACTTGATGCAGGAACACCGGATTCGATGAGCTGAGCCACGCGCTGGGTGATCACCCGGGTCTTACCACTTCCTGCGCCGGCAAGAATCAGCAAGGGGCCGTCTTTGTGTGCGACGGCCGACGCCTGCTCAGAGGATAGCTCGACGCCGGTGTTCAACATTTTGATCGGACCCTGCTTGAAAGGTGATCGGCCTGCTTGAAAAGAGGTGATTGGACCGTTGAATTGCCTCCCACGCCCCCCGGTGGATCATGGTGAAATCAAAGTGAAATCCTGCTGGATCATAACAGACAACAAGAAGGATCCCAATCAATCTCCCGACCCCGGGGAGGCGAGGCGATGAGAGGTCACTCCACACCGCAGAAGAATCTGATCAGCGGCTGAACAGAAGGGTCACCGTATCGCTGAGATTGTCACAGGTCACGATGTCAAGGTTCCCTCGTCCGTCGAGATCGAGAACCCGTACATCCGACGGTTGACTGCCCGTAACAAGCTGAAGAGTCTCTCGAGGGTGACCCACGTCAGCCGGATTCATCAGAAAAACGGTCACCGTGTGACCCAGTAGATTGGACGTGATGATGTCGATCGCCCCATCTGCATCCACGTCTCCTACCGCCACGTCACGGCCCCGAAAACCGGTCATGAGGAAGATTTGATCGGCCCCCATGGGGAACTGCCCTTTTCCATCG
>JAJDCM010000355.1 GCA_029260825.1 Planctomycetota bacterium
CGGGCGATCGATAAGGCCCTGCTTGTGTCCCGTCTGAAGTTCTTTTATGGCATTCTCTGGGTGTTTGGAATCATTTCCCCGATTCTGATCTGGGTGGTGGGGAAGCTAGCGTGGGCCGTATTTCAGGGGTAGAAAATCCGTTGGCGGAGGGGTTTTCCCCTAGAGTTTGGGGCCATCCGTGCCGATATAAGCGTTAGATCTGCGGGACTTTGGTCCTAAATCGTCAAGATCAACGCATCGGGTGAAAATGGACTCTTCTGTGAAACCAGCACGATCATTCGACCCAAGGGGCAAGGAACGGACACTCGTCCTTTGTTTTGTGGCTGGATGTGTGGTCATCGTGTTCTTCGCCGCAATTCGAGTGTCGTTAGGTCCCAGTGAACGGGGCAAACAGGTTCCACAAGGTTCAAGGGTGCTTGCAAGGACCCTCGAAGAAGAATAGCCCGGCCCGCCTTTGACCGACCCATCGAAGTACGACTAGCCCCCGAACCGCAGCTCTTCCCAGTTCCTATTTCCCTCTCTACATCCTCTATGGCAATGTATGGGAATGGCGACTCCCTCCGATTCCGAACATTCCGATGAGAACCCTGGCTCCGGGAAAGAAGCTCGGTCTTCGCGGCAGGTTGCGGATCTTTTGCAGGTACTGGAGATATCGCGGCAGCTGGCGATCGCGACGGATTTGACTCCGCTTTTGCAGGGAATCGAAACGGCGGCGCTCTCGGTCCTGGATTGTGAACGGGCGACCGTGTATCTGCACGATGCGGAGGCGGACGAACTGGTGAGTCGGGTTGCCACCGGGGTGAAAGAGATCCGCTTTCCTTCTCCGAACGGAATTGCCGGGGAGTGTTTTCATCGGGGTGATGTGATCAACGTCCCGGATGCCTATGCGGACTCCCGGTTTAATCGGTCCATTGACGTGAAGACCGGATTTCGCACCCGGAACATGCTGAACATCCCGCTGGTTGCTCACGACCAGCAGCGGATCGGAGTGCTGCAGGTTTTGAACAAGCGAACCGGGGGATTCGGGAGCTGGGATGAGACCCTGGCAAAGACCCTGAGCGCCCAGTGTGGGGTGGCGATCGAACGTCACACGCTTCTGGAGGAGTTTGCCAAGAAGCAACGGATCGAGCGGGACCTCAAGATTGCCCGGAGTATTCAGCAAGGTCTACTACCGTCCGGCCCCCCCGAGCTTCCCGGGTTTTCCTGTGCGGGATTCAATCGGCCAGCCGAAGAGACGGGCGGGGATTTCTACACCTGGCAGATGGTCTCCGGAGGTCGGTTTGTTTTTACGATCGCCGATGTGACGGGTCATGGAATGGGAGCGTCTCTGGTTGCTGCTCAGTGCCACGCTTTGCTCCGGGCGACTTTTTCCGCCATCACGGATCAGACTGAAGTCACGGATCTTGTGATGCTCTTGAACCGTCTTCTTTCCGAGGATCTTCCCGTCGATCGCTTCGTGACTTTGTTCTGCGGTCTTCTTGACCCGGCCACATCTCGTCTCTCCTATACCTCAGCAGGACACGGTCCCCTTCTTCTCTTTCGGGCTGAAACCGGTGAAGTTGAACGACTGGGGATCCACGGTATGCCTCTTGGGGTCGATCCAAATGAGGTGTATCAAAATTCGACCGAGGTTTTCTTTGAAGAGGGGGACGTGCTCTCCCTGTTCACCGACGGACTCTTCGAGTGGAAGGGACCGGATAACGAACGTTACGGAGAAGAGCGTTTTTGCCAGGTCGTTCAGCAGAACCCGGGACTGGGACCATCGGACCTGATCGCTCGCTCGATCCGTTCATTGCGGAAGTTTGCCGGAGCAACCCCGCAGGCCGATGACCTGACCGCGGTCGTGCTTCGACGAGATCCACACCACTGATAGCCCGCCAGGGTTTTCCCTGACACGGTCTCTCTAGAGGCCATTTATCGGGCCTGAGATCTATGTAACTATAGCCATTGACAGGGGATAGGGTGTTTGGTCTAATGGTCCCTCGTTCAAAGAAGGGGAGATTGTCTTGAAGGGGGATACCTATGTTCTTGCACCGTCGTATTCGATTCCAGCCTGTATGTTGTTCTCTTTTCCTGGTTGTGCTCGCCGGATTGACGTTTTCGTCACCGGGAGTTTCTCAGGACGGCCAGGGCAATGCCATTCTCACCATGGGAGGTGATTGCTCTCCCGGTGCCGGGCTCGATTTTCAAGTCCGTGGATGCGCGTCCGAGAGAGCTCGGGCCTATCTCATCTCGGATACGGACCCGGGTCCGTTTGTTCATCGACTTGGCACCTTCGGTGTTGGCTTCAGCCCCAACCGGGTGGTTCGAAAAGGTCGAATTGGCCCGGACGGATCGGTTCGCTTCTGGCTTGATGATCCCATCGATGAATCGTTGGTTGGTCAGAATCTCTACTGGCAGGCCGCCTTTTTTGATCCGGAAGCTCCCAATGGCCTCGCCATTACGAATACGATTTGTTTGCCGGTCTGTTCGCCGGACGAATCCTATTCCTGTCGCACTGCCGTCGGTAAACTTGACGCCATCATGGTCGTCGGACCTGAATCCAGTTTCCCTGTTCAGGGTCATCTCGAGATCTCTTCGGGTCAGGATGAACTTGCAAACCTTCCCTTTTCTTTTGATCTTCCCGGGCCTTCCGGTCCGTTCCAGTCCGGTGACGGTTTCTTGACCATCTTGCGCATCACGACTCTTGATCCTTGCTCCAACGGGAACGGAAGATCTCGCCTCGGTGTTCAATTCCGTCTCGATGGATCAAAACTGACCGAACAGACCTTGCCGGATAGCATCTCGATTTCCGTGACCATCGGAAATAACGTCACCGCGAAAACTCTGAACACGTCCTGTGATTCACCCCTTGGCGTTGGTCTTACCGAGACCCGTCCTCTGGTGATCACGTGCATCGAGGATTGTCCGTTACTTGACTTTGAGACCGGCGATGATTTTTCCACCGAGCTTGTGAATGGGCGGGAGATCAATTCTCCGGTCGAGTTCGGAAACATCGTCGACATCACCTCAAGCTCTTCTTTTGGTGCCGCGATTTTTGATTCCAACGTGGGAGGGGCGAATGATCCCGGAAGGGATCCGGACCTCCTGGTGAACCTGGATAACATCCTCATCGTCCAGGAAAACGGGACCCAGACCAGCTCGGGCATTTTTGACTTTCCCGATGACGAAGCTTCCGGTGGATCGATCCTGTTTGATTTTGTCCGTCCGGTAATGCCGCTCAGAATTACCCTGATCGATATTGATGAAACGAACCAGGGAGTGGTCCTGGTGCTCACCGATTCGTCGGGCAATACCCGCAGCTACAATGTACCGAGCGATTGGACGACCGATATCGAAGGGGATGGTCCTCCGGGGTTTGCGGCACTCAGTCTGTCGACCATGGATCCGCAGCAGGGCCATGGCTCCCAGGCCACTGCCACCGAAGATGGACCTTTCGATCTTCGAGATGTGATGAGCTTGAACGTAACGTTCATGGGGTCCGGTGCTCTCGACAATCTGCAGATCTGTCCGACCGTGCGCTAGTCAAGAACGAATCAACTGGAATAAGAAAAGGCCGCGCCCGTGGACTTTGCTCCACGAGTGCGGCCTTTCTGTTTTCGTGTCGTTGATTATTGAGGAACGAGTCGAAGGGCGTCGATGATCACAAAGCCGTTTGCATCGTCGGACGCGAGGACGCCTTGGGGGGAGTCGTTATCGAACTCAAAGGTTCCGATGAGTTGCCACTCACTCCCAGGAATCGTCTGATCCAGGCGAATCCACGCACTGGACCCGTTCTTGTGAAACACCCGGAACGGAGCGTCCGTTGCCATTTGTTGCTGGGATGGATGGCCGACCTTCCAGTGGTAGACGTCGTAGGTCCCGGGAGTGATAAAGGGCTGGCCGTTGACACGATCAAGTCGGAATGCGGCGCGGTTACTTCCGGTTCCACTTCTCCGGTAGAGAAGAGTGTCGCAGAAGGCCTGGGAAAAAGTGGCTGAGTTGAAGTCGCCGGTATAGACGACGAACCCTGGATCTTCGTTATCGACGAACACGTTGGAGCTGAGGTCGCGGAAGGCGTAGACAACTCCGTCTGAATCAAAAGTAACGCAGGCAATGTTTGGGGATCCGTTGCCGTTGATGTCTCCGATCTGGAGGTGCATCACATCGCCGACCGTGCTGAAGTTGAACAGGACGTTTCCGGTCGTCCCTCCAAGGACATAGAGGCTTTGATCATCGGATCCGGCGACGACATCGGGGTTGCCATCCCCGTTGACATCAGCGACCTGAACCACGTTGATGTCCCCGCCGGTGAGGTAACTCCACTGGGAAGATCCCGTGAGACCATCCAGGGAATGAACCGAGCGGTCTCCTGAATCTCCGGCGGCCACGAGTTCGTCCCGCCCGTTTCCATTCAGATCTCCGTGAGATAGACCGTAGTCCACGTTGGCATCAAAGGAAGAGGACCAGAGCGAGGTCTGGGTCAGGCCGTTCACGATGAGGATCTCGTTTGCCGTGGCAAGAGCGACATCCGAAGTTGTGTCACCGTTGGCATTCAGAACTTCGACGTGCCTGACGCTTCCAGATGCGATGTACTCCCAGAGCAAGCTTCCATCCACCCCGTCTAGAATAACCATCTTGTTTGCCGGAAAGCCGACTCCCAGAACCAGGTCCAGGGGGCCTGAGCTGTTCATCTGGGCGAGTTCGACTTCTTCGATGTCTCCGCCCAGGTTTGTTGACCAGAGCTCGATTCCGGTGGGGCCATCGATTGCATAGACGATGTTATCATCGCTTCCCGCAATGACGTCCCCGGAGCCGTCGTTGTTGAGGTCGGCCACCTGAATACACTTGCGGTAGATTTGATCCGTGGGTGTGCTGAATTGCCAGTGTACCGCGCCACTTCCTCCATCAAGCGCGGTGATCTGATCATCATTTCCGGCAACCACCACGTCGACCTGGCCGTTGCCGGTGATGTCTCCGGTGGCAACGGTGTAGAGGTTTTCCGTTCCGGTCCAGCGCCAGATTTCGGTTCCACTTGCTCCGTCAATCGCCACGGCCTCATCCGATAGAGAGGAAACCGCGATCAGGTCCATGGCAGGGTCACCGTTCAAATCGGCAAGACCCAAGGCGTTTCCATATTCCCCGAAATCCAGTTCCCAGAGGATCGGGGAATCCGAGGTCTTGAGCGCCCAGATCGACTTCGCCGGATTCGGAGGGAAGCCGGAAAGCTCGGCCTCGCCGCCCGCAACCAGGTCGGAAATGCCGTCATTGTTGAAGTCGCCGGCAGCAATGCTCGAGACGGTTCCGGCAACCCCGTAGTACCAGGTCTTTGAACCGTCTGCACCGTCAATGACCTGGACCCGGTCAAAGGTCGCGGCAAGAACGTTGAGGGTTCCATCTCCCGTGACATCGGCAAAGGCCAGGTCTCGCACGTAGCCATCGAGGGGGTCCGACATCCACATCGGAGTGTTGCTGGATCCGTCGAACGCAACGACCTCGTAGTTGCCGATAAAGTTGCCAACGACGAGATCGAGGTCACCATTCTGGTCAAGATCTTGGGGATGAAGAAAGATGTCACCGTTGGTATGGTCAAGAGAGCCAAGGGAGTATTGCCACTCAAGGGCTCCTGTGGCGCCGTTTCTCACATCGACGGTGCCTTGATCAGCTCCTGTGACCATGCCGAAGATGGCTTCAACCAGACCGTCTTCGTCGATGTCTTCCAGAACCACGGTAAGAGCGATATCCGGAACGGTCATGTCCCAGATCGTTGTTCCGTCCGTTCCATCCAGCACGCCAAAGAAGTTGTCAAATCCAGCAAGGTACTCATGAGCGTAGGCAACATCATCAATGGTGTCGCCGTTCACATCACCACAAGCCACCGCGTTGACCCAGAGGGAGCCGATTTCCCGGCTCCAAAGGAGGGCTCCTGTCTGGCCGTCGATCGCATGGACGAAATCATCGAAGCTTCCGACGGCGACGTCCGCAAATGCGTCACCGTTCAGATTTCCGATGGCGACGTCCTGATTCGTTGCTCCGACAGGGTAAGTCCAGAGGACCAGCCCGGTGGCTCCGTTGATGGCGTGGACCATTCCGTCCGGATCCGTCCCGGAAGCAGCCCCGGCGATGACATCGACAACTCCATCATTGTTGAGATCGCCGATCGTCATGGATCGAACCCCGTCCAGAAGGGAGTATGTCCAGAGAGTCGCGCCGGAGCTTCCATCGATTCCATAGATCTTGGAGGGCTCTGCGAAATGATTATTGGAGTACTCGGCGCCGATCACGTCGAGGATCGTGTCTCCGTTGAGGTGGGCCGTTTCGACATGATTGATGTTGAAGTCCGAATCGTAGATCCAAAGAGGAGCTCCCGTCAGGGTTTGGCCGCCTCCGCCACCGGGTGGGCCATCGGCAACGGCGATCGACGGATGGAGGAGGCCAAGCAGGCAAAGGACGATCAACGGCAGTTTCTTGGACATTCATTCGCTCCTTCAGCAACGAGAGACCGGTTCATTGGTGGGGGATTCGTGGGCTCATCATACCGGGTCGCCCGGGCAAGAGGAAGAGGGGCAAAGGGGAGGCGTGGGGATCGAATCGAAACTCAAGAACGATCAGAAACGCTTTTTGGGTAAGAATTTGCCCGATTTTGGGGGTTCCTGCAGGTTGGAATTGACATCCGTTTCTGAGGCCTCTACCATGATTGACTGGAGGTTCTGCCAGGGGAAGAAATAGCTCCGATCCTCCAGGTTTGCTGCCGATGAAGACGCGTGGAGTGTAGGTCATGAGTTCACAAAATCTCGCAACGTCCCGTCCCGACGCTGATCGTCCGGGAGATGGTCAAATGAGGAATCGGGATCGCCAGTTGCAGAAGCAGGAAAACTCGAGACTCCTTCGTGAAGATATCGCCGAAAAGCGGTTGGTCTTCAAGTCGCTCCCCGAGATCATCAACCTCAATCAGACGAGTGTTTGCAACCTTCGATGCATCATGTGCTTTCAGGCCTATACTCCGGGAACAGAGACCCTTCCCATGAGTCGGGTGCATGCGATTCTGGATGATGTGCTACCCACCGCCCACAAGCTCAAGCTCACCACGGCCGGTGAACCTCTGATCGGTGAGTTCGAGGAGATCCTCGACATTGCCGACCAGTATGAATGTAAACTCGACATCATCACCAATGCGACTCGATTGACGGCGGCACGTCTTGAGCGCATGGAAGGGATGCTTGATCACCTGGCAATCAGCATCGACTCTCATGTCGAGGAAGTTCTCGATCATATTCGGGGCGAGGGAGTTCACCGGGCCATCATGAAGAACTTCCGGGAGCTTGGCGAGTTTCTTGGAGACCGGCCCCGATCCTACTTGACCTCTTTCAACATGGTCCTGATGACTTCCAATGTTCCCCACCTTTCGGGGTTCGTTCGTTTTGCCAGGGAGGCAGGAGTCGACCACGTTCGTGTCATTCGCATGAGCTACATGACTCAGGAGCTGAAGGAAAAGGAAGACCCGTTCCACTGTTTCGCAAAAGAGGAGCTCGACCGTCATATTGAAGACGCGCGGCAAGAAGCGAAGCGACTGGGTCTTAACCTCATTCTCCACGAGGTTGGATACAAGAACGTCATCAGTCGAACCGAGCGAATGGTGAGTCCGGAACCGATTCAGTCCAGGTATTGCAGCCAGATGCTTCAAGAGGTTTACATTCAGCCCAATGAAGCGATCTATCCCTGTTGTATTCCGGGCGACCTCTTCATGGGCTCCTTGAAGCGAAACCGCTTCGAGGAAATCTGGAACGGTCGGGCCTACCAACGCCTGCGAAAGCAGATGTTTTCCCAGGAGCTCGTCGGTCCTTGTGCCAAGTGCAAGCTCTACCGAGCCTATCGTGACGACGATGCCTACGACTACATCCCAGGATCCAGAACCCTTCGCGGTTTCAGCCGGATTCCGGATCCGCTAAAGAAGCTGGCGGATCGAGCTCGGGAAGCGTTCTTTGGCGAGAAGAAAAAGAAGAAGGGCAAGAAGAGAAAGCGAAGTTAGTTTTCCTGCTGTAGGTTCTTCTATCTCCAGTCGCCCTCCAGAACAAACGCTCCCCAGGTTTCGGGGTGGCCCTCCCCTTTGTATCTTTTTCGGTTTGCCGACAGCATCGCAAGCTGGGCCGAACGGAGAGCCGTGAGCTTTCCCTCCCCCGATGCCCAGAGTCGACGATAAAAGGTCTCCATGAGATCTTCGGTGGATTGATCTCCGACCTTCCAGAGAGAAGTAACCGCCGAGCGCGCCCCCGCAAGTCGAAGGGATCGTCGAAGTCCGATAAGATTCTCTCCAGCACGCGGTGTGCCAAGACCGGTTTCGCAGGCGGAGAGAGTGATGAGGTCACATCCTGTCAGATCGAGCCAGGCGAGTTCGGCCGCGGTAAGGATGCTGTCTTCCTGGAGATTCGATAGATCGAGGTTGGCTCCGGAAAGAACCACTCCGGAAAGGAGGCCGGGGAGCAGACTGGCCGCGGGGTCAGCCACGTCTCTCATCCCTTCGGGCTCAAAGAATCCATGGGTTGCAAGATGCACGTAGAGTTTTCCAGGAAGCAGGCTCTTGACCCTCTCTTCGGTGGCTTGGGTTCCGGTGAGGGTGACCGGTTCACCGTGCTCCGATTTGGTCTTCCGAAATCGATGAGCAAGGGAGAGGATTTCCCTTTTCGTTCCGGGTATGGGAAAGAAGTTTCGCTCAAAGGTGCGAAGGTTCTGGCTGCGCAGAGTTGCCACCTCCGAAGAATATTCACGGGTATTTTCTTCTAAACTGTCGAAGTCGAGGCCTCCTACGAGAAGGGCGCCTTTTCCTGTGGGAGGAGTCGTTGAAAAACCAAGGAGATCAAGGGCTCCCTGCAGATAGACGAAGCCGACCTGTTCGAGAAGAAAGGTCTTTTCAGTGGCTCCGGGGATGGTCCCGAAAGGGAGAGTGGCAAGCTCACCTTCTGGGCAAACGAAGATGCGGGTCGCGTTCGCAAGGTGGGGCTCAAGGGGAATCCAGAGCAGGGAACGCACATCTTGATCTTTTGAGCGCCGCTTCATTCTTGACGCACCCCGGCGCCCGGTGGTGTCGGCGAGGTGCTCTCGAATTGCGCCAAAGAGAACCGACGATTCGCCAAGCTCTACCCGGAGAACAGGTTGATTGGCCCGGATGATGAAGGCCGTCACATGGCTTTGCTCTTCGCCGTCTTCGTTCCTTTTCTGAGATCGATAGACGAAGAAGTCCAGAATGGCTTCTTCCGGGGCAAGGCGTGCGATGACGGCATCGAGGCTGATCGGGGTGTATGTATCCTGGTCTTCCCGAGCCTCGACGAGCTGTTCCTCCAGCTTTTCTCTTTCGCGCCGAAGTTTCCGGAGTTGACTCACTCGCCTGGTGTCGTCGGGAGGGTCTTGCGCAAAGAAAGTCGTTGAAAGATCGGCGAGAACGGATCGCAAGTCCTGAAGGAGGTGGTTGGTTGCCGGATCGGCCCGATTTTGGAGCCAGGATCGATCCTGAAAAAGGCCCCGAGAGATGAAACCCTTCCAGTGAAGGAGTTCCGAGTAGGTCGCATCCACCTCTTCCTCATCGGTTTCTGGATCGAGGGCCAGAAGATGGCCCAGTCCTTTTCGATACCGGTCGGCCAGGTCAAGCCTCTCTCGCTCGGAAAGAAACGTGAGCTGGTATTGAAGCCAGGTTCGCCTGGCCCGCAGAGCGCCAAGGGATGACTGGATAGCCTCTTTTGTCTGGCCCTCCGATGCCTTCCAGTGGGCCAGTCGGTCAAGAGCTTGGGCGGTTTCGGGGTGGGCGTCTCCGAAGGTGCTTTCGATGACGGCGAGTGCCTTTTCCATGAGGAGGATGGCCTCTTCTCGTTCCCCCAGCTCATGAAGGGTTCGGGCGAGGATGCTGAGGGTAATGGCGGTCTGGGGATGGGATTCCCCAAGGGTTTTCTTTTGAATCTGCAGGGCTTGCTCGAAGTGAGTTTTTGCCGTGGTGAATTCCCTCGTATCGTTGTAGATGGCACCCAGAACTTGCAGCGTCATGGCAACCTTTGGGTGCTTCTTGCCCAATGTGCTCCTGAACATTTCCAGAGCTTCTTTGCCAAGAGCGATGGCTCGTTCGTGCTGGTTCCTCCGGGCAAGAACCCCCGCCATGTTCTTCAGGCAGAGTGCGGTGATCGGGTGTTCGGGGGGAAGATTCTTTCGACAGAGTTCGAGAGTCGTCTCCCACTGTTCCAGCGCTTCCTCGTTCCGTTCCAGGCGGGAGAGAACCGTGGCGAGATTATTGAGTCGCCGGAGCATTCTCTCGTTGGGTTTTTCCGGGTTGTCGTTTTTCAGGAGAGCGAGGGATAGAGACTCGGAAAGAAGACGACGTGCCTTCTCAAAATCCCCCATCTGGAGATACACGGCGGCAAGGTTCTCCATGCAGTCGCCGGTGAGGTCGTGGCTTTCCCCCAGTGCCTGGATCAACGCTTCTCGGGCACGAAGAAGCAGTGTCTCCGCTTTTTGGGGTCGACCAAGGTCTTTGTAGAGTGTCCCGAGGTTGTTCAGAGAAAGTGCGGTTCGCCAGTGATGAGGGCCGTAATAATCTTCCCAGATCTGAAGAGATTTTTCGAAGTAATCCAGAGCTTCTTGAAGTCGTCCCATTCGCAAACGATTGGTTGCAAGATTGTTGAGGGTCAGGGCGTGACCATCCTGGAGTTCTTCTTTGTTTCCTGCCTCGATTGCGGACAAGGAACGCTCAAATACTTTTCGGGCTTCCTCGAACTTGGAGGCTTGTTGTAGGTTCTTTCCAAGTTCGTTCAGGCGAGCGATTGTTGTGGGGTGCCCGGGGCCAAGGTCCTTCGAAACAAGAGCAACGAGTCGTTGTGCTTCCTCGATGGATTGATTCCTTTTCGTTCGTTTGGAAACAGGTTCGGGCTCACCCCGTTCAAGGCTCAAGCGGTAGGGGCCGGTGCGTTCATGGGAAAGAGCGTCGATCTGGTAGGTCTTTTCGGGAGCGAGAAGAACACCGGCGATCTGCGAGTGAGTGAGGAGGAACCCGTTGTTGTCTCCCTCGATCTCCTTTCCGTTTTCGTCCCGAAGGACGAGGCGTGCGTCGAAGTACGGGGAGGTGAGTTTGATCGTGTACGTTCCAGCTTCCAAAACCCGAATCAGGTACGAGTGGCCGAGGGTGTTGGGCCAGGCTCGAGCCACATCGGGAGGTGCGAGGAGGCGATCTTCTTCGGAGAGAATCCCGAAGATGGGTCTCTCGAGGACAAGTTCTTCTGGTTCTTTTTGCTCTTGAAATGAGAACAAGTAGAGGAGGCAGAATGCCAGAGATGGAATCATGGTTTTGTCATCTCTCCCAGGATGTTCATTCGAAATCCAGTCATGCTCATGCGTCCCGCCCTGTAAGAACCCAGCCGGCCCAGTTGCCCGGGTGGGGTCTTGATTCTCTGACTTCCATTTTTGACTGCCAGAGGGCTTCCCGCAGGCTCAGTCTATCTACGAACAGCTTGCGATAAAAGAGAATCATGAACTCCCGAGTTGCCGGATCCGGGGCTTTCCAGAGCGATGTGAGTGTCGCTCGAGCACCGGCTGTTTGAAGTACTTGACGCCGGAATAGAAGTTGGCTGCCCACTCGACCCAGATCTTCCGTCTGGTTCTCCTGATCGCAAGAGACCGCCAGACGGCAGCCGGTGAGGTCAAGGTCTGAGAGTTCCGAGGCGGTGACTCCAGTGCGAAAGAAACCCTGGGTCGCTATGCGAAGGTAGTCAACGCCTCCTGAAGAAATGAACCAGGGATTTTCGGGTCGGGTACGCGGAGCAAAGAGATCATCGAGGGAGTTCAGATTGGCAATTTCGAACCGATCCCCGACGAGTCGTTTCCCCTGGAAAAGAGCATCAAACGGAATCATTCGCAAGACGTCGTCGGTTGCCAGGAAGATCCGAGAACATCTCGTGACGGCATGGGAAATCGGGTCAAAGACCAAAGACCTCAACTTTTTATCGGGGTGATAGGTCCCCGACATGGAAGTACTGATCCCCTGACGAAAATCTGAAACGGCCTTCTCGATCAGGGATTCGGGGCCAAGATCGATGGCTGAAAGAGCACCTTCGGACGTGATCACGAACGATACGAGGTGAGTTGCTCGGTAACGGTTTTGTGGATCTTGTTCATCCAATCTTGATCGGGTAAATGCACAGGTGGTGAGAGCAGCTTCCCCGGGGGAAAGGCGGGACGCGTAGTCACTGAAGGTCAGCGAAGGAAGGATGGGAACGGTTTCCTTGGCAAGAAGTCGAGCAAGATCTCTCGTTGCTGCGTCCCTTTTTTCGAGCGGCTGATTCAACCCTTCTCGAGTCGCCTTTGAGCGTGCATTGACGGCGATTTGCTCGGTTTCTTTCTTGATCTCCTCCGCAAGCTTTTTCATCCCGGGATTCTTGGCGATCGCTCTCTTGATGCGGGTAGAGGTGATCCAGGATGAACGCATGGCTTCGATCATGCAAAACGTCTGGGCGGTGAGATTCTCAAGCTCCTCTGGAAAGTCCTCCGTTGCCAGATACGACAGGATGGCATCGAGAGGGATCCTCAATTTGATGAGATGGAATGTCGTTTCTACTGGAGAATTCATCATCAAGGATTGTTGAAGGTTGGCTTCCACTCCAAGGAGTATTTTCTCGGCCTGGATCAACGCCTCCTTCCGATTCTTCTGGATCTGCAGCGCTTGTAAGAAGTGGCTTCGACAGGCGAGAACCCTGATGTCGTCTTGCGGGAAGATCTTGGTGAGCTGGGCAATCGCACTTTCGAGGAGTACGCCCGCTTTTTCGAATTCCCCGTCATTGAGAAATGTCCTGGCGAGGCCTATTTGCATCGTGAGATGAGAAGGGTAGGCGTTTTCGCTCGGAGCCATGAATCCGAGAATGAAGAGTCCCTTGAATCCGAAGATGAATGTGAGAAGGGCAGGAAGGCCTGGCATCGTTTCTCCTTGAGTTGAATCCCTCCTATTCTAACAGGTCGGAAGGGTCAAAGAGAAAGCCTACTCCCGGTTGCGTTTCCAGATGCAGAGAAGAAATGCGACGGCGATGTGACAGGCAAGGATGCCGAACGAAGTCACCATGATCCCGGCGAAGGCTTCTGGATGTCTCTCGATCGGGTCATTTCCGAGCTGAATCGAGATCAAGATCGAGGTCACAAGCATGCCGGCCACCATTCCGAGAGATCGAGCCTTCGCACCGAGGGCAGAGGCCATGCTGACCTGATCTTTGGGCACGCTTCCCATGATCAGGGTCATGTTGGGAGTGGAGAAGAAGGCATAGCCCAGGCCCTGAATCGACAGGATGAGGGTGACGAGGAAGAGGCTTGAATTCATGTCAAGAGTCGTTGCAAGGATTGAACTCGCCAGCACTCCTGCGACTCCAAAGCTCGAGATTCTTGTGGATTTGTACCGATCGGAAAGGGTGCCCACAAATGGAGCCGAGATCGCCATCAAAGCGGTCCCGATGGCGAGAACCTTTCCCGCCGTTTTTGCCGGATGATCGAGGGAAACCTGCATGTACACGCTGAGAAGGAAAATGGAAGTGTACGCGTTCAGATAGAGAAGGAGCTGAATGAGGAGGGCGTTTCGAAGTTTCTTGTTCGCAAGGAGAGCAGGGATGTCGAGGAGAGGCTGGTGCAACCGTTTTTGCCAGCAAACAAAGCAGCCGGCCACTACAAATCCTGCCACGATCAACCCGTAGCCCGATGCCCCCCGGCGCAGCAAGGCGCTCCCGAAAACCCAGCAAAGGACGGCTATCGCCGAGAGCAGGATGCTTGAGATATGGATGGGTGCCACGGGCTTTCGCCACCTTGAAGGCAACATCAAATGAATCATGAGGTGGGCGAGGTGGAGGGCCCCGCCGCCGATCAGAAAGACCGAGCGCCATCCCCAGAGTTCTATGAGAAAGCCCGCGCAGATCGGTCCCAGGGTCAACCCGGCGTAAATGGCGGAAAGGGAAGCTCCATAGGCGCGGCCACGTTTGTCGAGGGGAACAATGTCGGCGAGGATCGCGGCTCCCGTTACCGAAAACGTCGCGGAAGAAACTCCCTGCAAGAAACGAAGGGCCAGTAGCAGGGGAACGGAGGAGAGGACACCGATGAGAATGGACGTGATGCCAAAACCCAGAAGACCAAGTTTGTAGAGAGTGTTCTTGTCGGTTGCATCGGCGAGTCTCCCCAGAGGCAGGAGAAAAGCGAGACCACCGCCGAGGAACAACGTCTCGACGAGGCCAAGAGAGGTCGCACCAGCTTCGAGGTCGGACCCCATGGAGGGCAGGGTCACGGCTACTCCGGAAAACATGAACGGCGGAGCGAACTGGGACGCAATGATCGCCCATGTGAGAGTTCGGGGGTTCTGTACGTTCGTCATGGGTCTGATCTGAAGCCGAAATGAATTGCCTTCGACGGGAAGCACTTAGCTAGAGCTAGAGTACTTTCCTGCCTTGCTGGCCTTGCGGATCAATGCGGGTTTTTTTCGATCAAATGTTGATCGAATGCGACTTCCAGGCCTCTCGGTTGATTTTTGCACCGACTCACAAGTCGGACCACCCCAACCACATAATCGGAACGAACCTCGTGGAACGGTCTTTGCTCTGTAGTGGGCCAAGCTGTGAGAAGCGAGTGCAGGCGCACTGTAGTTTCCTTCGCTTTTGTCGTGGATGTGCACTGGTGCGCCAAAACCATGGAAGGATGTGTAGTATGAATTGTCTTAGAATTGGCGCCATGTGCCTTTTGGCCCTGGCCGTTGCTGGTGGCTTTGCGAAAGCCCAACCCCTTCACCTTCAACCGGGTAGTGCTCTGATCTACCCCATGTTTGACTCTCGTCCGGGTTTCGCAACCGTGATGAGTGTGACAAACACCAACGAAGATCGAAATGCTTGCACCAATGGGGGTCTCGACGGAGATGTCCTGCTGCATTACACCTACTATGGCCAACCTGAGGACGGTGGAGTGTGTCTTGAGTTCGATCGATTCGAGCTTCTGACCCCTGCCGACACCCTGAGCGTTCTGGCTGACCACCACAACCCGGAACGTGAAATCGGGTTCTTGGTTGTCACCGCGAACGACCCGGAATCAGGTGCCCTCATCCAGTTTGATTATCTCATCGGTTCGGCCTACGTGGCCAACGCCAGACTGGATATCATGTGGTGTTACACGCCGTATGCGTTCACCGCACCTGCGACCAACACGGCGGCAAATGATGTTTGCGGGCGGCCTTTCATCCGCGACGCTGACTTCACCTCGCCGCTCTGTTTCGATGGCCTGGATTACCTCACGTTCCCGACGCAACTCTACATTGACAGCTTCTTCGAAGAAGATGCTGGGGTGTTCGACAACGTGTTGAGCCTCATGTCGACTTCCGGCCAGGACTTCGTCAACGAAATCGATTTCTACATCTACAACAACAAGGAAGATCGATTCAGCCGAACCTTCAAGTTCGTTTGCCACACCGCTGTTGCGCTGTCGGAAATCTCCGGCATTGCCCGCAACCTTGGTGGGGATCCGAGCGAATTCCTGAAGGAAACGGGCTGGGCGAGGATGAAAGGCCGAAACGTCCTGGACCTGGCGGGAAACGCTGCCAGCCTTCCCAAGGATGATACGCCGGCAATCCTCGGTGTCTTGGTTCAGATCGTGAACAATCGGTTCACCTCAGGGAGTGCCCTTCACTACGGACGGTCCGCACCTGGTATCGCGACTCAACTTCCGATTCAGTAATCCGGACAATCCACTGCACCACTTCCCTCTTCCGTCCCCACCTCGAAGCAATTCGAGGTGGGGCGGCTTCGTTTTTTTGGGATTTGACAGACTCAGGAAAATCGCGTAATGTAGTGCTTCGAATTAGTTTGGGTCGATCGGGGAGCAAAAGAACGTGTCGCCTAGGAGAGATAGACACTCATGTTCCAAGCCCTCAAGTTCCCCGGATGTTTCCTGCTTCTTCTTTCTTCCTTGCTGGCTTTCTTGGCGCCTCCTCTTGGCGCGGCGAGTATCAAAGGTTTTTCACGACTCACCGATGATGGAGTCATTCTTGGCTTCAGCGATGATCTTCTCGCCTTTTACATTGGCCGAAGCCCATCTGCTCCACCCGATCAAGCGCTCCGAGTCCTCGACTTGGCGACGAGCAAAGTGATTGAAACCGGAATCGTGACCGAGCGAGGAGACGTGAAGGTCGGAGCCGACCTCGTTGCGGTCCGAAGTAGCGAGAGCTTTTATGTCTTTGATCGCCGGGATCAATCCGTGACGGATCTGGAGCTCAAGGCTCTTGGAGAGTTCTTCGTCGCCCAGGATCGAATTCTCTTTCTGGTCCTGGAAACTCACACCGATATCAATGGAGACGGTGATGTGGGAGATGTGATCGTTCACATCTACAACGGTGAGACGAAAAGAGTCTCAAACACCCACCTGGCCGTGTTTGATGGTTCGTCCCGAAACATCTCGATTCAGCAGGGTCGGGTCGCGATCTTGGTGGGGGAGCGTGAGCAGGGAAGGATCGATCTGAATGAGGACGGGGATGTAGACGATGCGGTTTTGCAGGTCCTGGATCTCACCAGCGGAGACGTTTTTGACCTTGGTCTCGCCACCGTGCCGGGGCCCCCTCTGGATCGACCCCACCGTTTTCTCTATCCGCTTCTGCATGAAGGGAGGCTCCTCGCCTTTCGGGTTGACGAGGCGGGCAATGGTGGAGCCGATTTGAATGGTGACGGTGACGGGCTTGATCAGGTGGTTCATGTTTTTGATGTCGACACCAATACGGTCGTCAACCTCAACCTGGCGTCGATGAACCCCATTCATCCTTTTCTTGTTGCGGGTAGCCTCCTTGCTCTTTCGGTTTCTGAACAGCAGCAGGGAAGTACGGACCTGAACGGGGATGGAGATGCTCTGGATGATGTCCTGTTTGTTGCTCAAACCCTGGATGGGAGCTCGCAAAATATCGGCATCGCCGCCGAGGTGGTCGATGCGGATGGGGAGTTAGGGTTGTTTCTTCTTCCCGAATTTCAGGAGGGGAGGAAGGACGCAAACCAGGACGGTGATCACCTGGACCGGGTGTACCACCTTTTCGATGCAAGAGATGGATCGGTCTCAAATCTTGGCCTGGCTGCAACCATTTCAAGCTTGGGGTCCTTCCTTGTTCAGGATGAGATCGTTGCGTTTGCCGTCAAGGAGAGACAGCAAGGCGACACGGATTTGAATGCAGACGGGGATCTCCTGGATGGAGTGGCCTTTGTCTATGATCATCGAAATGGAAGCTTGACGAATCTGGCCATGGAATGTTGCCGGCTCGGGCGCCCGGTTGATTACTTCACCGAGAACCGAAAAGACCATTCTATTTTTCGAAGGCAGGGCGATCTTCTTTTCTTTCGAGGTGCCTCCTGTCAGCTCATGACGGCTTATGATCTTCGAACCAGAATTCCTGTGTTGATCGGTCGTGATTTCCTCGAAGATTTCGTTGTCTTTCCTGATGATGTAATGGTGATTACGGCTCGAGAAATGGATTATGACCTCAATCGAGATGGGGACAAGGTCGATCTCGTGACCGGGCTTACCACGCTGGATGAGCCGTTTGGCTCGGGCAACGTTGAGCTGGGTGAAGGAGGGGAAATTGATCTTCTTCGCATCAATGGCAGGACCGGAAGTGTGAATTCGCGTTTCGGGGTAAGCATTGCGGTGAGCCTTGACGCTCCCCCGCTGGGAGGAGGCCCCTATGTCATCTGGATCTGGTCCGGGGCCCCGAAAAACCCGACAGACCTTCGGGGACAAGGGGGTGGTTTGCTGGGCTGTCTGGTGAACCCGACGCCGCTCAGTCCGAATCGAATCCCGCAGCCGATTAGCTGCATCCGGAGCACGAGCGTCCCCGACATCGTTTGTGGAGGTTTGGGCGAGAGGCTCGGGCCGGATGCGACACCGATGGTCTTTACTCATTCCCGAGGACTTCGGCGGCCGGTATCTTTGACTTTGCAAGCCGTGGTGAGAGACCCGGGCGCCATGAACTCAAGAGGGATTAGCGTCACCAACGCCACCCGGCTCACCGTTGTCGATTGAGGCCGAGGTCACGACATCATCTTTGCTCGGGCGCCCTCGAACCCGCACCAGGGCGACGACAAGAGTTGCCAGCGGAATGATCTCGGTGAACGGAACTGTCATGTAGAGTCCGCTGAGACAGGCAAGGATGAACTTCATCCAGGGAGACTGCTCCTCGATGGATGCGATCCACCAGCCGACACTGAATCCCGTGACGAATCCCAGCACGAGACCGAGCGGTCCGAAGGTGGCGAAATCAAGCACATCGAGGATGATTCCGGATGCCACCGGGCCAAGAGCGCGGTGGAGCCGGATCAACAACGATTCAGATGAATGGCTTTGGGGACTTGTCATGGTTCCTCTACAAACGAGGAAGAGAGCCTCGAGGTTCAGATTTTTGGCGTCGTGGGCTGCCGGGAGGAGCAAGTTATGTCGTGCCACCGACTAAGTACTTTCGGGTAGACAGGAAGAAAACGACAAGATCTTCCCGGAGTTGCTACTCGGGCCGAGTAACGCTATTGTTTCGTCATGAATCAAAAGCCCGATCTTACGTTCCGTCTTGCTACGGAGTCCGATGTGGAAACCATCGTTTTCATGCTGGCGGATGATCCTCTGGGAAAGAAGCGAGAGCGAGCGGAGCTGCCGTTGCCAAGGAGCTATGTCGATGCTTTCCTGGCCATCGATTCTGACCCGAACAATGAGCTTGTCGTCGCGCAAAGCGAGGGAAAGCTGGTCGGGTTTCTTCAGCTCACTCTCATTCCCTATTTGACCTACCAGGGGGGATGGCGAGCTCTTGTCGAGGGAGTTCGGGTGGCACCCGGTTGTCGCGGTCAGGGAATCGGGAAGTCTCTCCTGCAGTGGGCCATCATCCGGGCCAAGGAGAAGGGGTGTCACTTGATTCAGCTCACGACGGACAAGACCCGGGAAGATGCTAAGATCTTCTACGAAAACCTTGGTTTCAAGGCAACCCACGAGGGGATGAAGCTTCACTTTTAGAACGGATGGAACCCGAGGGCCGAGGAGGTTGGGCATGGTGAAGAAGGCGGTTTCCAAAGATTCGACTTCGCTTGAGGTGGATGAGGCGAAACAGCTGTTCCTCTTCAGCTCCAGGTGGCTTCGTGGCAGGAGCATCTCCGATAAACTTCTCCTGGGTTTTGGGGTCATCCTTCTCCTGGTCGGGATTTCAGGTTCGATGAGTTTGTTCGGTCTTCGTCATGTCCGGCTGAATTACCGGGCTGCGATCGACGGTGGGCTTGAGATCGAGCAGTTGGCTCGGGAAGCCCAGGGAGCATTGCGAACGGCCCGCCAGCACGAGAAAGACTTCCTCCTTCGATGGAAGGAAGAAGGGCTGGAGATCGCCAAGGAGAAATATGCTCAGGCGAATCGGTTGGCGGTGGATGACTTCCGAAACAAGATGATGAAGGTTCTTGGCCTCCTGCAAGACGTGGGAGCTTCGGATGAAGGTGATCTTCGTCAGCATGAAGCAGCTCTTGAAGGCCATCTTTCCGATCTGCAGGTGGAAGCGCGTCATTATGAAGAGGCGTTCGATGAACTCGTCCAGGCGATAGAAGAGAAGGGCTACGAGGATACGGGCCTGGTCGGACGGTTTCGACGAAGCGCGCACGAGGTCGAAGCCTGGGTCAAGGACGCAGGTCTTTCCGATCTACGGGTGGAATTGCTCGAGCTCAGGAGGCGAGAGAAGGACTATCTTCTTCGAGGCAGGCAGGAGTTTGTCGTTTCCGTCCGACAGGCAGTCGATGTTATTCGGGAAAGGGCTGCTAAGCTTTCTTTTGAGGTGTCGGCCCAGCTCGATGAGTACTTAAAAGATTTTGAAGCGGTCGTCGCCATTGACGAGAAGGTTCTTGGAAAAAGAGGCGTCCTTCGTCAGACGGTGGAGGTGGTCGAGGAAACGACCCGGGAGGCTGCTCACCTTGGCCGGGTTTCGGCCGATGCGGATGTGCAAAGAGCAGGAGAGATCTTCAATGAGACGATACTCTTCCTGTTCATAACAACGGTTGTCACACTCATCGCCGGGATTGTTCTTTCCTATGTACTTGGCAAGAGCATCACGATCCCCCTTCGTCTTCTCACGAGCACCACCAAGGAAGTGGGGGATGGGTCTCTGACGGCTCGAGCTCCGGTGTTGGGCTCCGATGAGGTCGGAGAGCTGGCCCAACGTTTCAACAACATGACGGGGCGTCTGGCGAAAAGTCGTCATGCACTGGAGGAAGAAAAAGCTGTTTCCGAGAAGCTACTTCTGAACATCCTGCCCCTAGCGATAGCCGATCGGCTGAGAGGGGGGCAAAAGACCATCGCGGATGGCTTTGATGAGGCCTCGGTGCTTTTTGCTGACATCGTAGGGTTCACGAAAATCTCATCCGCTCTTTCCGCCGATGAAGTGGTCGTTCGGTTGAATGAAATCTTCAGCGCTTTTGATGATCTCACCGAGATTCACGGGGTCGAGAAAATCAAGACCGTCGGCGATGCGTATATGGTTGCCAGTGGAATCCCGATTCCCCGGGAGGATCATGCCGAGGCTCTGGCGGAGATGGCGCTTGGCATGCGGGAGGCTCTCGCTGCCATCGAGAAGAAGTCCCACTTCGGGATTGACATTCGCATCGGTCTCAACTGCGGCCCGGTGGTCGCCGGAGTGATCGGGAAGAGTAAGTTTATCTACGACCTTTGGGGCAACACGGTGAACGTGGCAAGCCGTATGGAGAGCCATGGTGTCCCCGGAAAGATTCAAGTAACTCATGCCGTGTTTGAGAAGCTCAAGCAACACTATCAGTTCACGGAAAGGGGAGAGATCGAGGTGAAAGGGAAGGGGAAGATGACCACCTATTTTCTCGTTGCCAGGCGAACCCTCGAGCCCTCGTCCTGACTCACACCACTAGCGAGCTGAGGTCTTCGATTTGAGGAAGTTGTCGATCTTCTTTTTCAGGCTCGCTTCAACTTCAGCAAGATCCGAGTTCCCGATGAGGTTTTGAAGTTCGTGGGGGTCAGAAAGTAGATCGTACAGTTCCGAGTCACCGTCGTTTCGCTCGGGAAATTTGATCTGTCGATGGGCGATCCGGAGAGAGGATTTGTCTTTTTCTCTGACATCTTTGAACCAGCGGATCATCTTGTATTTTTCGTCTCGAACGCCGACCGCCATCAGCTCCTCTCGCCACGAGTCAACAAAGCTATGACTTGGCCATACGGGCTGAATCAGGTGGGAACGCCCCGGTTTTGACCCGTCTTCGATGAAGGGCCGAAGGGTCATGCCTGTTGTTTTCTTCCGGGGAATCCCGGCGAAGTCGAGAAGAGTTGGGTAGATGTCTGTCCCTGAGGCCAGCTGAGTGCGAGACTCTCCCTCTGGAATACCGGGGCCAGCGAAGAGAATGGGGGACTGCCAGCCGAATTCATAGGGGGAGTTCTTCGAAACATATCCCATCGCATAACCATTATCGATCACGAAGACGATGAGGATATTCTTGTCTCGGCCTCTGGTCTGGAGCTCCCGGCTGAGATCGCCAAAGGCATCATCGAACCATGCGGTCATGGCGAGGAGTACCCGCTCATGGTTCGTGTAGGTGACCTTACTCGGCACATGAGGCGGTACCTGGATCTCTTCTCTGGAGATCAAGTCGAGGTATTTTTTGGGGGGATTGTGGGGCCCGTGAGGTAGAAGCGGTGCCCACCAGAGAAAGAAATTCTCTTCTTTTTCAAGCCCATCCAACCAGTCGTAAATGGGTTTTTGAGTTTTTCGAGCAAATTGATCAAAATCGGTGAACCCGGCCTCGAAGCCTGCCTTTTCGATCGGGCCATACCACCATTTTCCGGCAACGAAGGAACGGTAGCCGGCTTTGCCCAGTTCATTGGCGATACTCCGGGACGTGTCCAGATCTCGATCGATCTTGCTCCGATTTTTGTTGTAGTAGCGGCCGTGTTCAATGGAGGTTTTCCCGGTGAGAAGGGTGGCAAGGCTTGGAGCGCAAACGGGAGCGATCCACGCGACTTCAAAAAGGGTGCCTCGTTTTCTCAGCTGATCAAGATGGGGGGTATGTGCATGGGGGAGACGAAAGCCAAGATGCCGATAGTCCATATCGTCGGCGATGACAAGGAGGATATCAGGGCGCTCAGGCGAGGCCTGGGCCTCTTTCGGGAGGGAAAGTGGAAGAAGCAGCAACAAAACTGGCAGGTAGGAGGTCAAAGATCTTGGCATTGTTCTCACTCAGAATCCAGTCCAGCGGGCTATGAGACCTGATTGAGCATTATATCTGCAATGCCGCACTGGATGTCCTGGTGTTTGGTGATGTTTTTGCCGGGTTGAGGCGCTTGATCTCCCCGGCTGAAATGGCCAAACTGACGAGGATCGATGTCACGGGTTATAGAACTTGAGGATTCGACAGGAGTATTGTGGGTGAGCAGGAAAAGATGGGAAAAAAAAGAGACAGTCAATGGGACGAGTCTGACCTTGTTGCTGTCTCTCCTCCTGATCTGCGGTTGCGGGGGGGGAGAGCAACCTCCGCGTGGTGTCATCCTCATCGTCGTTGATACTCTTCGGGCCGATCACCTTGGCTGCTACGGCTATTCGCGGGATACGAGCCCAGCGGTTGACCTCCTGGCGAAGGACTCGCTGGTTTTCGAAAACTGTTACTCCGGTGCCGCCAGTACCGGCCCCGCCATGGCCGGACTGATGACCGGCCGTTATCCGGGGGACGTTCGGGTCAAAAGCAACTTTCGTAATCTTCCGGGCAGAGCCCTCACTCTTGCCGAATGCCTCTCCGAAACAGGATCGGTGAAGACCGGAGCCGTGGTTTCGAACTATGTTCTCCGGAGCCGAGGCAAGAAGGGGTTTGCGGGGACCGAGCAGGGATTCACCTACTACGATGACACGACCGACGAAACCGAAAAGAATCGCGCCGACTACTTTGAACGACGAGCAACCGGCACGACCGATGCGGCGATCAAGTACCTCAAGGGCATCGGAGGGGAGAGCTTTTTCTTCTGGGTGCACTACCAGGATCCACATGGACCCTATACACCTCCCCGTCCGTTTGAAGGACGTTTCAAGAGTGAGAACGACCCGGCAGAGGAGGACCTGCTCCAGGTGAATCCCACGGAGACCGGTCGTTCGGGGATTCCGAACTATCAGGTCCTTGGACAGGAGCGAAGAGCCTCGGCCTATATAGATCGTTACGATGAGGAGATCGCCTATTTTGATTCCGAACTATCCCGGCTTCTTCAGTACATCGAGGAGCGGGGCTGGTACGACGATTGCCTCATCATCTTGACCGCCGATCA
>JAJDCM010000356.1 GCA_029260825.1 Planctomycetota bacterium
CTTTCGGAAAGAGCTTTGGAGTCGTGCTCATGATGATCGACAAGAAGAGTCGTCAGAGGCCTTTTTCTCGACATCATCGCAACCTCCTTCGCATCCTTGCCAACAACGCCAGCTGCGCCATGCGCAACCTAACGCTGTACGAAAAGATCCGATTCAAGAACGAAAAGCTCCGCCAGTCGATGGAGTTTCAAAAGAGAGCCCAGCGAAAACTCCTCGAGGCAGAGAAGCTCTCGGCCATGCGAGAAATGGTTTCGGGCGTGGCTCACGAACTCAATAACCCCCTCACCTCGATCCTTGGCTACATCCAGCTCCTGGAGCGGACAGAACTCGAGGAAGCTTCTGAGAAGTACACCCGGATCGTGTTTGAGGAGGCGGTTCGCTGCCGGAACATCGTTCAAGACTTCCTCGCTTTTGCCCGGAAAGAAGAGCCTGACCTCACCTTGATCGACGCCAATGATCTCGTGCGAAGAACTCTCACCGTACACCGGCATTCCCTTCGCGATGCGAAGATCGAGGTGGAGACCAACCTTGCTGAGGATCTCCCCCGGCTCGTTGGAGATCCTCATCACCTCCAGCAGGCACTCCTCAATACCCTCAAAACCGTGCAGGCAGTCGTTGAGGAAGACCCGGAGTCCGAGTTGGCTCGGATCACTCTTTCGACCTGGGCAACCAACGAATCGGTGATGATTCGTCTTCACGGAACCGGTCCGGGGATTCCCGAGGAAAGGCTCGAGCACATCTTCGATCCATTCTTCATGACCGACGACGGCACCAAGGGAGCGGGACTGAGCCTCTGTGTTGCCCGGGCAATTCTTCTGGATCACGGTGGAGACATCGAGATCGCATCCGGATCTCAACTGGGCGTGACAACTACGATCAAGATTCAGGCTCAAAGGGGTGCAAAATCTGAGACCGGCCTTCTTCCGGAGAAGGCACCGGACCATCTGCCTGCGGTCGCTCATCCGACCTCGAGCTTCGTCGATCGCCTTCACGCCTTGTTGATCGTTGACAAGGACACTCTTTCGACAATTCAGGAAGCCGTGCGCGAGGAACCGATCGATCTCGACATCCTTGACCATCAGGACCAGCTCGCCAAGCGAGTGACGATCCGCAGCTACGACCTGGTTGTCATCGACGTGGACTGCATGAACCCATCACTCCTGGACGAGCTGAGCCCCCTCTCGGCGTGGTGTCCTCACATCGTTCTCCATCCTCGAACGGAGCCTCTGGCAATCCACGATTTCCCGTCCGAGGACAACCATTTCCACATCCTCAAACCGTTTGACAAAGAAGATTTCCACCAGGTGGTAACCCGCGCCTTACAAACTTCAAAAAGCCAGATCGGCTAACCCGCCCAAGAACGCTCTTAATTCGTGCCGGATATCACTTCCATCTCCTCTCGATATGACCGGCCCCGGTTCCGCGCGTCCACCTCCCCCCAAGAGACATTAACGGCAACCCCTAAAACGGGTTACGATTCATCCGATAGTTTGGCACACAAGTTGTTATTACCTTTTTTAGGTAATGTCGAAACCTCCTCAGCCACAAAACCATCTAGTTAAGGGTGCCCACTTCCATGCCCCCATCCGGCGCAACTCGATTCGGCCTCTTCTCCGAGGCAAGACTTACCGGTTGCGAAGGCGTTAACTTCTGCTATATTCATCGCTCCAGACGCTGCGTTAAAGGGGATCGAGCCTTGGCTTTTGCTCAGTCGGGGTGGCAGGTCAGGACCCGGGCGGGTCATTTTGCTCCATCCAAAAGGAACAGCGTGTTTGCCGTTGCCGCGAGAAGACTGTATAATTTATCCAGAGCATACAGATACAACTCGATGGAACTCGTACCGACGGTCGGTGGGAGTTCTGACCGCGGCAAACTCTCTGAAAGGAGAGGGCGCAAAGCTATAGGGCCTAAATTATCTGGAGGTAACGGATAACATGGCAGCCAGTTGCCAGAACCCCATCCGATGGGCAAGGACCGTCGTTCGTCCGACCGTGGACAAAACGTCGCTCCTGAGCCTCAGAGCAGTACCTCGACGATGTCAAGCTGTCAGGAGCCTCTTTGGACTCCTGCTGCTTCTTGCGTTTGCGACCACGGGACTTCTTGCCGAAGGAGGAACACCCAACTCCAACGGCTTTATTCCCACGCTTCGGGTCGACAATCTCATCGAGGGTCAGACTGCGACGATCACCGTCGCAAATATTCCAGCGGCGTCCGATGACCTCCGGGTCCTCATCGCCTTCTCGCGTCAGTACGGCGGGACCGACGTCTCCCAGCACCTGGGCCCGGGGGCCGTTCTTGTTCCCAATGTGTCCTTCAACCTCAATTCCGATCCGATTGTCTCGCCCTCCAGGCAACTTTCGGGTGCCTGGCCGAGCCGATCCATGTCGGTTCAGGTTCCATCCGGAACGGGAGGACGCACGTTCTATATCCAGGC
The DNA here is from genome assembly GCA_029260825.1 of Planctomycetota bacterium. Lineage (GTDB taxonomy): Bacteria > Planctomycetota > JACOTG01 > JACOTG01 > JAJDCM01 > JAJDCM01. The sequence goes on from JAJDCM010000356.1 coordinate 2,435, forward strand.
GCTTGTAGAAGATCCAGGAGCTCCCGGGGGCGGCGGATTCGCCCTCTCCGAAGGCTTCGCGGTGACCGTGGGTTCCGGAGGGGGCTCCGGAATCGCGGGAGTCAAAGTGACCCCCACCGAGGAAGCACTCTGGGTCGGCAATGTTGTCACCTATGAAATCGAGCTCCTCGATTCCGTCGGGGGAACCCTCCCGGTCGAGAACCTGACCGACATCGATTACACAATCGATGAAGGAACCGGCACCTGGTATTACCCCCACATCACCGGCGACAAGTTCCTCGTACTCTACATCGCTCCCCAAAGTCCCGAAGAATCGGTTTTACGATTCACCGAACGGGCTTCCGGCAACAACTTCTTTGCCCTCTCCTTCCTGAGCGTTCGCCCTTCCGAACCTCAGGGGAACATCACAATCACGGCAAACCCCGCAGCAATTCCGGCTGATGGCGCCTCCACGACGATGTTCCAGGGCGGCCCGGTCGTCGATGAGTTCGGAAACCCGGTTCTGGACGGACGTCGAGTCACCGTATCGGTCAATCTCGGCACCATCCTGACCTCGGACGCCGATCAAAACATCGAGGGCATTCAGGTCCTCACCCAAAACGGTCTCTTCCAGGTTTCAGTGCAGTCGGCGACGACCTCGGGAACTTGCTTCCTCAGCGCTGAATCCACCGAGGGCTCGGCGATCGGAGCCGGATCGGCTTTGTTCACTGAATCGGGGCCAACCGTCGCAAGCGTCACCATGACCCCCGACCAGGTAACCCGAACGGTCGGCGGAGCCGTCACCCTAACCGCCGAGCTTCGGGACGGATCAGGGCAGCTTGTGAATGCGACATCGGTGAATGATGTCACCTTTACCCTGGCCCCTGGTAGCGGATCCTTCTCCGGGAATCAGCTCGTCAGCGGCAGAGTTCGAGTGGTCTACAACGTAGCGAACACAGTAGAGATCGCTACGATTCGCGCCACAGAAACCGTTTCCGGCCTGAACCGGACCGACACTTCCGCCGTGACTTCGATTCCAGGACCTCCTTCCGGAGCGATTTCCATCGCCGCGAATCCGTCGATCATCCCGGCCGACGGGGTTTCGACCTCGACCATTCAAGGCGGCCCGATCACCGACATCTTCGGAAACATCGTCGCCAACGGCACTCTCATCACGATGAGTGCCAGCCGCGGGAATCTGGTCGGATCAGACGCCGATGGATCCAATCCCGGCATCCAGCGCTCGATCGTTTCCGGCTTCTTCAGCATCACTCTTCGGAGTTCTGAAGACGGGGGAACAAGTGTCGTCACCGGTACAACGACAACCGGATCCAGTAGCGGTTCCGTCAACGTTGAGTTCACTCCGGTTGTTCCCGACGTCACCAACCTGGTCTTGACCCCTCCCTTTACCACCATCGAGGCCGCCGAGTCGGTCCTGTTCACGGCCGAACTCCGAGACGGTGACAATCAGCTTGTTGCGGCCACGGCCGTTCAGGACGTGGCCTTTACGGTTTCGCCTGGATCCGGCACGTTCTCGGGAGCGCAACTCTTCGGCGGTCGAGTTCGGATGACCTACACCGCGGCAAACACGGTCGAGATCGCCACGATTCGAGCCACCGAAACCGTTTCCGGGAAAAGTCGATCCGACTCGTCACCGGTCACGTCGATTCCTGGCCCCCCCACTGGTTCGATCACCATCAACACAAACCCATCTTCTATTCCTGCGGATGGAACTTCGACATCTTCAATTCAAGGCGGGCCGGTCACCGATAGTTTTGGCAACCTCGTCGCGAATGGAACTCTCGCCACGGTTTCGACAAACCGAGGCGCTTTGATCGGATCGGATGTCGATGGGTCCACACCAGGCATCCAGCGATCGATCGCTTCCGGCTTCTTTACCATCTCGCTTCAAAGCTCTGAAGACGCCGGCACCTGCCTCATCACCGGAATTACAACCACGGGCTCCAGCTCGGGTTCGGGAACGGTGGAGTTCACTCCGGTGATTCCCGAGGTTGAAAGCATGGTCATGACCCCGTCATTCGCCAACATCGAAGCCGGGGACACCGTGACCTTTACCGGAGAACTCCGGGACGGAAGTAACAACTTCGTTGCCGCAACCGCCACCCAGGACATCGCCTTTGTGGTATCCCCGGGATCGGGTACGTTCTCCAACAAACAGCTTGTTGGCGGGAAAATTCAGATCACCTATCATTCTTCGCAAACGAAGGAAGATGGCCGGGTGGTTGCCGGGGAGACTGTCTCAGGAAACGATTACACGGACGCGTCCTGGACTTATGCCACCGCACGAGCTCCGGCAAGCGCTATCTCGATGACCCCCCAACCGCCGTCGATTCCGGCGAATGGACAGAGCTCCAGTGCAATCCTCAGCACCACGATCACGGACGAATATGGAAACGTGATCGAAAATGATGAGCTGTTCACCATTTCAACGAACCTTGGCCAGATTCTGGACGCGGATCAATCCGGTGTCCCAGGACTCCAGGTCCTTTCGACCAACGGCATCCTGAGCCTCACTCTCCGTTCATCCACATTCGATGGCACAGCTACCGTCACCGCTGACTCGAACCGAGGCCCTTCCTTTGGCGTCACCCAGGTGACATTTGTTCCGGAGCAAGGAGTCACGAACGTTCACGTGAGTGGATTCCTTTCGCTACCTCAGGCTGAAAAGAGCATCACCGCCGTCGTTGACCCCAGAACATCCAAGATGTACGTGTTCGGGGAGACCATCGTTGAAATCTCTCCCGCCGCCGCGTTTGGACAACGAGTTCGGGCTACAACCGACCAGCTTCCAACCGTTCGAAAAGCGATGAACGCGGTCTGGAACCCTGACCGCAACGTCGCCATGATCTTTGGCGGCTACAATCCGAACAACTTCTTCCGATACGATGAGGTCTTTGAGTACGACCCGTTCAGGCCGGAAGGAAGCCGGCTGACTCTCCTCGCCGACCGCATACCGTTTGGTCGATCCGGCGGAGCCGCGGTCTGGGATACCTGGCGCAGTAAGGCCTACCTGTTTGGCGGCGTCACCAGTAGTGGCTTCACCACCAGCAAGGTTCTTGAGTACGACCCGCTTCGACCGGCTGGATCCCGTTTCACGGAACTTGTGGATCGGCTTCCGACCACGGCCGCCCATCTCAGTGCGGTCTTCCTTCCCGGACGAGGCTCGGTGATCACACTCGGAGACGGAACAGACATCATCAAGGAGTTTAACCCTGGCTTCGCCTCGGGACAGAGATTCCAAACGGTATGCACTCTGCCGGTTGCGCGCACCGGATGCCTGGTTTCGCGTCACCCGTCAAACGATCTTGTTTACATCATGGGAGGCTGGACCGGATCCTTCTATCCGGATGAAGTACTCCAGCTGAACCCATCAAATGGATCCATCGTGACCGCATGTCAGATGCCGGAAGACATTGGCTTTGGCTTTGCACTTCCTCATCCTCAGTTCAATCGGATCTACACTTTTGGCGGCGAGAATATCCAGTCCGAGCTCGATCGAATTCTTGAATTCCTCCCACCGTCGAACATCAAACCTCTGGGAGGTTTTTCCAACGAGCTGAGTGGAGTTACATCGGTTTACGCTCCCACCACCCAGACAACCTTCATGTTCTCCGATGGGATCTACGAAGTGGATCGATCCGCGCCCTTTGGCGGCGAGGTTTCTCTTACCAGTGACTCCTTCCCGGAAGAGGCCATCAGCAGGGCCGCTGTCTGGGATACGTCACGAAATGTCGCCTATCTCTTTGGTGGCTACCATCCGATCTCTCGCCAGCGCATCAACAAGATTTACGAGTTCAATCCGAGTCTTTCGGAGGGTTCACGCCTTCGTCTCCTGACCACCTTCGCCTCTCCTCAATCCGGGGGCAGCGCGGTGTGGGACGATGTCGCCAATGTTGCCTATCTCTTTGGCGGAACGAGTGGTTCCGGATTCTCCATGAGGACCATCCACCAGTTCAATCCGATTGGCCTCCAAGTATCAACGCTTCCGGAAACTCTCATCTCTCCGGCAAGCTTACTTTCGGCAGCGTGGAGTACGCGGGATCACAAGGCGTACATCTTCGGAGACGGAAGCGACACGATCTTCCGCTTCGATCCGCGAGCTTCTAGCAATCGGCTCCAAGCCATCGACACATTGCCCACCGCGAGAATCGGTCCGCACACTGCGTTTGACTCGGTTCACGGCATCATCTACATCGTTGGTGGATGGAACGGTGGCTCCGAGAATCTAAAGGACGTGGTCGGTTTTGATCCAGCAGCACCCTTTGGCACTCGGGTGAACATGCTGGGAGAACTCCCGAAGGGACGTGCGTACGGCAGCGCGATCTTCGATCCGATTCATCAAGATGCCTTGATTCTTGGTGGAAACGGCGAGAGCCACACCATTCGAGTGTTGACTCCGCAACCGTAG
>JAJDCM010000357.1 GCA_029260825.1 Planctomycetota bacterium
GAAGACTCGATACTTCTCGATCCGCCAGGATCTTGTTCGCCTCGGCTACCGGAAGCCAGTCGTCATCGACCCGCTTGAACCCGAGCTCGGTCCGAGCGCCGGTATGATTGGTGTCCAGTCGGATCGTCTTCTGGAAGAGCCGCTTTGCTTTGGTCTTCATGCCCTTTCGAAGAGCCCAGACACCGAGCTGATAATGACCCTCGGCGTCTTTGGACCGGAGGCCCTTCAAGCGTTCGTCGTACTCATCCGACTCGGTCTTTTGCTTGGTGATGGAGGCGATTTCGGAACGCTTGAAGATCTGCACCCCGAACTTGAGCTTGATCGTGACCTTGCTCGGAGTTTCCTCCACGACCTTCCCCTCCATCTGACGGCCATCTTTGAACTTGATGATGTCAGCGTGGGCCCCGTCGGTCGATACAAACCCAGTACAAAGAAGAATGGTGAGCAGAACCCCACCGGCGAAGATGCAACGTTGAGCGGTGACCATGGGTCTCCTTCCTAACTCAAACTGGCTTGGCTTCCAGGTCCGGAGACACTCAGCAGGAGACGGTCGGGGTCTGTTTTCCGCCGTCATGACGGTCAGGCCGACTCCTGGAGACTCCCCCCTCTTTTCTTGCTCCATGTTACCAGTCAAACGGCACGATGCCAGTGATCTGCGGCTGGTAAAACCAGGTCGGAGAAAGTGCCTAAAAACCCTTCACCGATCCGGGTGCAGATCCAGCCCCCAGGTCATTGACATGGGGTTAGGAGGGTGTATAACGGCCAAACGCGGTGGAGGTTCGATCCTGCGGGCCTGGAGTGTCCCGGCCGTAGCGGGGCCGCTACCCGGTTTCTGGGAGCCCTGGGCGAGTTCTCGGATCCTTCTCAGTGATCGTAATGCTGGTTGTTCGTCGTTTCATATCGATCAAAATCGCCCGAAACCGAGCCGTATCCCCCCGGTGCCCAGAGTTCGGGTCGGTTCAAGACCTTGCCGATCGTCTCGCCTCGTGCGAGCAGAAGTCGTACCTGGCCCTCGTATTTGGGCAGAGTCACGAGCACAGTAAAAGCATGTTCATCCGCCCCGGCCTCTGGCCATGAGCGGGAGAAAGGAAGTTGGATCCATGCAATCCACGGTGGAAGAAGTCGGACCGTGCCGGAAAAAGATCACCATCACGGTACCTGCCGAGGAAATCAACGATGAGTTCGAAAAGAGCTACAAGGAGCTGATCTCCAACATCCAACTCCCCGGATTTCGCCCCGGACGGGTGCCGCGAGGGGTCCTGGAAAAGCGATTTGGTCAGGAAGTCAGCAATGACGTCAGGCAGTCGATCATCACCAGCTCTTATAAGGATGCTCTCGATGAGAATTCCTTCAGCCCTCTTGGCGAGCCGGAAATCGACATCGAGGCCATCCACGTCGACCCCAAAGTCGATCTGACCTACGATGTCACCATCGAAGTAAAACCCGAGGTAGACGTCTCGAACTACAAGGGCCTGAAGGTCAATCGCCCCTCGTCCGACATCACCGGCGAAGAGCTCACCGAGGCAATGTCCCAGCTCGCCAAATCCCGGGCGACCACTGAATCTGCAGAAGGCGTATCGGAAGCCGACCACGTTCTGGTCGCCGATATCGCCCTCAAACAGAACGATACCCTCATTGAAGAGCGGGAGGGGGTCAACATAACCCCCTCTCAAGGCCATATTCTTGGCGTTCCTTGCCCTTCGCTTCCCGACGCTCTGGTTGGAGTCGGCCCGGATTCAACCCATGATCTCGAGCTTGACCTCACCCAGGGACAAAACGAGGAAAATGACGAGCAGGAAGGGGAAGAGAAGGAAGAAATCCCCACCACCGTGGCAACCGTCACCATCAAGCAAGTCCTGAAGCTGATCGTCCCGGAAATCAACGACGAGTGGGCGAAGGAACAGGACTTCGATGACGTAGCCGAGTTGACCGAGCACGTCCGGAAGCAGCTCGAGTCCAGAAAGAAGTCACAAATCGACCGAGCTCTGGAAAACGGGCTGGTTGAAGAACTTCTCAAGATAACTCCTTTTGAGATTCCCCAGGGCGTTGTCGAGAACGAACTCGAGAGAGCTGCTGGACGCTATCGAATTCGACTACAGGTTGAGGGCCTGGAAGACGAGAATGAGCTGGACTCGAAAGTAGCCGAGTATCGAAGCAAGGCAAAATCGGAAGTCATGAAGGACTTCCAGAAAGCCTTTCTCCTGGACAAGATCGCGACGATTGAGAAGATATACGTAACCGAAGATGAAATTGAAGGTCAGCTTCAATCGATCGCGAACTCCAACGGAAAGAGGCCGGAGGAAGTCAGGGAGTATTACGAAGCACGAAACCTTATGCCCGAGCTCCGCGCTCAAATCCGAGAAGTCAAAGCAAAACAACTTCTAAGAGAGAACGCGGAAATTGTCGAGGAGGCGGCGGAGAAGAATGAATAACTGGGTACCAATTCCCTATGTGATCGAGAAGACTGGTCGTGGCGAGCGTCAGTACGATATTTACTCGCGGCTTCTCGAGGATCGCATCATCTTTATTGGCACTGCGATCGATGACAATGTCGCAAACGTAGTTATTGCGCAGCTTCTCTTCCTGCAAAAAGAGAATCGAAACCAGGACATCAACGTCTATGTCAACTCCCCTGGCGGACACGTCACCGCGGGATTGGCCATTTACGACACGATGCAATTTGTCCAGTGCGACGTTGCCACCTACTGCATCGGTCAGGCAGCAAGCATGGGAGCGGTACTCCTTGCCGCAGGTACCAAGGGTAAGCGATACGCTCTTCCCCACGCCCGCATCATGATTCATCAGCCGTGGGGCGGCGCCCAGGGAACGGCGTCCGACATCAGCATCCAGGCCGAAGAGATCCTTCGACAGAAGAAGATCCTCAACGACATCCTGGGAAAGCATGCCGGAAAAACGGGAAAGCAGCTTGAAAAAGACACCGACCGTGACTACTTCATGAGCGCAGAAGACGCCAAGGAGTACGGTCTCGTAGACGACGTGGTTCATACCCTCAAGGAGGGGAGCGATTGAGTAATCGGCGCAAAGGGCGGGGGACAAGCGAAAGCTGTTCGTTCTGCGGAAAAGTCCGTCAGAACCTCATCGGAGGGCCTCCGGGCATCTACATCTGCGATGAGTGCGTCGAACTTTGCAGCGCGATTCTCAACGAGGAGATGCGGCGTCCGAGCCGGGCTGAAGAGTCCGGCCCGACCCGCGAATCCATCGTTGGTAAGAGCTTCCCCCCTCCTGCCGAGATCAAGAAGATCCTCGATGAGTACGTCGTGTCTCAGGATCAGGCAAAAAAGGTGCTTGGAGTAGCGGTTCACAACCATTACAAGCGCCTTCTTTGCAACTTTGATGCGGGTGACGTGGAGATCGAGAAATCCAACATTCTCCTGATCGGTCCGACCGGGACGGGGAAGACCCTTCTCGCCAAAACCCTCGCAAAGATTCTCGACGTTCCGTTTGCGATCGGTGACGCGACAACGCTTACCGAAGCCGGCTATGTCGGCGAGGTCGTAGAGAACCTCCTGCTGAAGCTGCTCCAG
>JAJDCM010000358.1 GCA_029260825.1 Planctomycetota bacterium
GTTGGTGGCGTTGATGACGGTAGCCGATTGGGGCTGTGAGTCAAACAAAGGATAGATCATAGCGGAGCCAGGTTGCAGGTGCAGCGGTTGTGCGCTTGCGATACCGGCAAGGCTAAGAGCGGCCGTCAGGGCCAATGCAAACTTCTTCATCTCAGTCTCCTGTTGGTTATGTAGCGAGCACCTGTCAGGGGAGCTCGCGGTGTCAGGTCGTCAAATTCTTCAGGAAGCTCGATGGCTTCCAACACCGTGTGTCATGGTTCTGCTCGTCGTCGTCTGGGTAGAGGGGGGGGCGGGACCGGAGAAGCGACCTCCGGTCCCGCCCAAAGGGGCGTTTGACGAAAGCAGAAAGCGATTTGTGGCCTCCAAGTCGTTCAGTAGTAAATCGATGGTCTTGCGGTCGTTTGCTTGAACTTGTATCGTGGGGTCTTGTTTTGATTCGTTCCTTCTTTTCTTCCCCATCTTCAGCCCGCGGAAGGCTTGGCGCCGGCCTCGGCCAGGAGGCCGGCGCTTGTTGAGCTCCAGGTCAAGTCAGAGTTACGGTTGAACCGGAAGCTCGGTTGCTTGGCTGCCGGTGTAGTGGAGAGCATGTCCGGCGGTGAAGTCGACCCGAACGATCTGGACGAAGACAGCGAGGAGAGCCGGGTCGGCGGCGACCAGGTTTCCGGAGAGGTCCAGAATGTTTCGGCCTTCGATGCGAACCCAGCCGGTTTCCTTTGCAAACTCGTTCGGGTCACCATTGAGGCTTCGAGCGACGGTGGTGATCTCGGAGAGCTCAACCGTGGTGTGGCAGACGAACTTGAAGGTTCGGCTGAATCGGTCTTCTTTGTTGTTGTAGGTGAAGACATCAAGCTCGTTGATGAAGTCCTGACCGGAGGTGGACATCAGAGTCAGCTTGTTGTTGAAGACGCCATCATCTTCTTCGAAGAAGGAATCGATGAAGAGGGTGTCCGGGAAAGTGCTGTACTCGGTGCCATCGAAGTCGAGGACGCCATCGTTATTGTTGGCGCCACCCAAGAACGAGTAAGGCGTGTAGCTCCACATGATGTCGATTGCCGAGTTGGCGACATAGGCGGAACCGATGAGGAAGTCGAAGTTCTCTTCGGCGTCACCTGATTCGGGATCTTGCGAGGTTATGGTCAGGAATCCAACTTCACCTTCAGGGTTGTGGTCGGAAGCGAGAACGGTGAGGGTGTCAGCCGGGGTGAGAAGTTCGAATCGATCGAACTCGAGGCAGACGGTCGATCCATCGGCTTGCTTTCCATAGTAGACGTAGTGCAAGAGGATGTCGCCAGCACGGAAGCCGTTCGTCTGGACGGTTCTGTCTTCATTTGTGTTGGTAACGTTGAGGACGGTTGCCGTCTGGGCTTGTGAGTCGAACAAGGGGAAGACCAGGGCGGAACCGGGTTGAAGGTGAAGCGGTTGTGCGCTTGCGATGCCGGCGAGGCCGAGGGCTGCGGTCAGGGAGAGGGCAAACTTGGTGAAGGTCTTGTTCATCGAATCGCTCCTTTTCTTGAGTTTCGTGCTTTCGCTTTTCGTTCGCTTTGGGCCGGCCGAACTCGGGTCCAATCTTTTGGTCGCTTTCCGAGGACAGGTCGACGCCTTGTGAAAGGCAAACCACGTTCCGCAGCGACAGGGGGCGGTGGAGAAAGTGGGCAACTCCTTTGGGTGCAAAGGAAAAGAATTGCGGGTGGGTCCAGGAGGAGGCTTCAGGGGGTGTTGCGGTTGTTGCGAAAACCCAACGAGTGTTTAGATGGGTATTCCACCTGTCCTTCAAGTGTAGAAGTCTTTGGGTGCCAGGAGGATAGAGGTGTGTATTGTGGGGGGAGGGGGAGGAGTGCAGACGGGTGGCGGTGAGCTAACCGGTTTTGCTAGATAGGATTAGCGGTGATTATTGGAGATGTTGCGAACTCTGGACATCCGGGGTCCGAATTGAGCTAGTCGTTCCGGTTCGGGATCGGAAGAGGGTTGCGGTTTTGATCCACATTTACATAGACGATGCCGGCTTCGGTCACATCGACGAATTCGTCTGGATCCTCGAAGCGCTGGGCGGTCACTCGTACCTTGACGTGGATTGAAGTCCGGCCGATCTTCTCGGTCAGGGTGTAGAAGCTCACCAGATCTCCTACAAATACTGGTTTCAGGAAGACCACCTCACACATCGCTACGCTCACGACCCTCTCACAACCCTGCCACCTGGCCTCGACCGCTCCGGCAAGGTCAAGGTAGCTGAGGATGATCCCGCCAAAGATGGTGCCGTGGACGTTCGTGTCCTTGGGCATCATTGCTACGCGGATGGCTGCTTCAGATCGATATTCCACGGATAATTCCCCTCGCGAAAAGACGGGTTAACGGTTGCGACCCAGAGATTTGCAGTTATAACACAGCACTTTGCAGCTCGAAATCGCTCGGAAAAGTGGTGGGCATCGGTGCTGCGGCGCAGAAAAAGAGGAATCGACCATGGCTGGAAGCCACGTCAAGGCAGACCTTTGGGTCAACGAATACATGACTCCCTGGGACATCTATTCTCATGGGATTACCAAGGTCTTGGCGACAGCTTCGACTCCCTTTCAGGAGATGCAAATCGTCGAGACAGGCGTCTATGGTAGAGCCCTTGTTCTCGATGGCAAATGGCAATCCTGCACCGGCGATGAGTTTCTGTACCATGAACCCCTGGTGCACCCCGCGATGATCGCCCACCGGGCTCCCAAGGATGTCCTTATCCTGGGAGGCGGGGAGGGGGCGACTTCCCGAGAAGTTCTCAAGTGGTCGTGTGTTGAGAATGTCACCATGATCGACATTGACGGAGAAGTTGTTGCCGCTTGCCGGGAGCACCTTTCCGAAATGCATCAGGGTGCTTTTTCTGATCCGAGGCACGAGGTCCTGATTGAAGATGGGATGAAGTTCCTCGATGAGACGGATCAATCCTGGGACGTGGTCATTTCCGACCTTTCGGACCCGATCGAGGACGGGCCTTCCTTTCAGTTCTTTACGCGGGAGTATTTTGAAAAGGTAAAAGGTCTTCTTCGAGAGAACGGAGTCTTTGTGGTCCAGTCGGGTCCGGTCTCCCCTCCCGGGATTGAAATGCATGCAAAGCTTCATCGCACCATGAGTGCGGTGTTTCCTTCGGTTCGATCTCACTCAAGCCACGTTCCGACCTACTGTGCTCCGTGGAGTTACATCCTTGGCTCCGACATTGACCTTCCCACCCGGCCTGAGCCTGACGAAGTGGATCAGCTCCTTCGACAGAAGGTGTCCGGTGAATTGCGGATGTTTGATGGGACGACCCTGCTTGGAATGCTGCAGCTCCCGGCTCATGTGCGCCGGGCCATCGAGGCCGAAACCGAGATTTACACGTTGACGAGCCCGCCCAAGTTCTTCGGGAAGGGTGTGGCCAAGGAAGTGGAAACGACAGCGACCTAAATGGCTAGTTCGGCCGTTTTTAGAAGTTGAACTCGAGGAGGAGTGGTCATGGCTCTGGATCTGTCTGTCCCCAAGGAATTCCATTCGGGAACCCATGTCTCTTGCACGGTTGTCTCCGAGGCGGGTGAGCCGAGTGCGGAAGTAACGGTCGACGGTCAAAAACTGGACGCGTCGGTCACCTGGCTCAGTGAAGCGAAGTACAAGGTCTTCTTCACCTTGCCAGATGATCTTTCAGGAAAAGAAGGCGAGGTTTCGGTGAAAAAGGGCGACGAGACGGCTTCTGAGTCCTTTACTCTCGCTTAGTTTTCTTTTTCTCCCCCCACATCGCCTCCAGCGAACGCGAGACATCCTGCATCTCGAGAATGCTACGGGAGTACAATGATCAAGGCTGTTTTCTTTGATGCTGGCGGAACTCTTGTCCACCCCCTCCCTTCTCTCACGGACGTCTATTGCGATGTCACCCGGGGTCTGGGAGTCGAGCTCGATCAGCAATCGATGACGGACATACTATCCCACCTCTGGGACAGCTATCAGACGGGCCGGGGGGAAGAGGAAGGCTTCATCCCGGACTCAGATGAGAGGGACGAGGAGTTCTGGAGGGTTTATACCCAGCGCATTTATGACGAAGTACCGGCTCTACAGGCGGTAGGATTCGCCGACTGGTTTTCGGCGATCCACGGTGCTTTCGCCAGCAGTCATCGCTGGTGCCTTTTTCCTGAAGCGAATGAAGTGCTCACCGGTTTGGCTTCTCGAGGGATCAAGCTGGGAATCGTCTCCAACTGGGGATCGTCTCTTCTCCCCATCTGCGACGATCTTGGACTTTCGAACCGGATGGACTTTGTTCTGGCCTCTGCATTGGTCGGGTGTCGAAAGCCCTGTCCCGACATCTTTCACCGGGCGCTTGAGCTGGCGTCGGTCTCGCCTGATGAAGCTTTGCACGTGGGCGACACTCATCTGGATGATGTGATCGGAGCCGAGCGCGCGGGGATTCGTCCGGTGTTTATCGAGCGGGGAGCGTTCTCCAAGACCCCGACTCAGGAGGTCTCGAAGGATTTGCGGATTCTTCTTTCGATGGTGTCTGGGGAGTGAGCAGGCCAGGGCGTGCGTCATCACTAGCAGCCCGTTGACAAAGTCAGATTTCGCCGAGGACAGCCCTTTCGGCCCAGCTCTGCGTCGCCGAAAAGCACAAGAATCAACAAATTCGAGTCCGTTCCGGCTTCTTGATCTGAACCGAAATGACTTGTCCTCGGCA
>JAJDCM010000359.1 GCA_029260825.1 Planctomycetota bacterium
GAGACGCCGGCAAAGGTCGATCGAGAGAGGGTTGTCCTGATCACCCTGGATACTCTGCGCTACGACTCTTTCTGGGGGGATGAAGGAACGGGACGGGACATGCCGATCACGTTCGAGTTTGCCTCCCAGGGTGTACGCTTCACGAGCTTCTACTCGGCAACGTCCAGCACCCAGCCAACCCATGCATCTCTCTTCACCGGACTTCACCCCTGGGAGCACGGCGTTTCCCGCAACGGGGTCGTCCTGGGTGATCGCTACACGACTCTTCCCGAGCAACTCCACTCCCACGGCTTCACGACCTCGGCGATCGTCGCATCCTTTCCCCTGCATTCGCGCTTTGGCTTTTCCCAGGGAATCGATGACTACGACGACAAGTTTCATCTTTCCGCCCGGGGCGACAAATGGGAGGGGGTCGACCTCTCAGGGGAACCGTTCCGATCTCGAGCTGAGTCCGTAACCGACCGCGCCCTCGAAAGCCTGGAGAGGGCGAACGGTGCCCGTCAGTTCTTCTGGTTCCACTACTTTGATCCTCACTCACCCTACGGAGAGGTGACCGGGGCGCCACTTCGCGGCGGTGACCTGGTTCAGCTCTCGAAGAATCGGGACCCAAAACTCGCCGACTCCATCAAAGAAGCTCGCCGACTGTACGACGCGGACGTCAGCTACCTTGACCGTCAACTGGGCAGACTCTTCCTCTACCTCGAGAAAGAGAAATCCTGGAAAACTCACGTCGTTCTTCTTTCTGATCACGGCGAAAGCTTCGGAGAAGATGGATCTCTTGGTCATGGGAAGAGACTCAGCCCCCAGCAAATCCATGTTCCCTTCTTCATCGTTTCTCCAGCGGTAGAGGCATCCGTTCGAACGGATATCGCGGGAACAGTCGACGTTTCTCCCACCATCTTGGCTCTTCTTGGTTTGCCTTCCGAACCTTCGTCCGGGCGGGACCTCACCCGATCCCGATCCAGCAATCAGGGCAAAGCCATGGGAATGAGGCGGAGCTTCGCTACTCCCTTTCAGGAATGGCGAACGGACGGAGAGGCAGTCACCCTGAGAGCGCCCCGGTTCTACCTCATCGAGAACGACAATCACTACACCGGAGACGGTCGAGCCGCGTTTCGCCAGGACAACCCCCGGCTCGGGGTTGAAGGGGAGGAGTCAAAACGTCTTCGGGATCTCTTTCGCAACTGGGCAGAAGGGCTCGCCAACCTCCAGGCTCAAGAGCTCATGGATCCAGAGACTCAGAAGGCGCTCGAGCGCCTGGGCTACTTGAGAGGTGGAGAAGAGAAACCGTGAACTCTTGCCGGACCCTCATACTATCGCTTCTTTTCCTGACAGTATTGAGCTGCCAGGACAACGCCGAGGCTCCCCGACCTTCCAGACCAAATGTTCTTTTCATCTGCATCGATGATCTGAACGACTGGGTGGGCTGTCTCTCCGGGCATCCCAATACGATGACACCGGCCATGGATTCACTTGCAAAGCAAGGTGTCTTGTTTTCCCGTGCCTACTGCGCTGCACCGGCCTGCAATCCATCAAGGGTAAGCGTCTTGACCGGGCTCCATCCCACAACCTCCGGCGTCTACGTCAATCGTCAGCCATTTCGGGAAGCGCACGCCGATCTGGTGACTCTTCCTCAACTCTTCAAAAAGAACGGATACAAGGTCTACGGCGCAGGAAAAGTCGAGCATACCGGTTTTATCGATAGGGAGTCTTACGACGAATACTATCCTTCCTGGGACCACAACGTACCGTCAACCGCCATGCCCACCCTGAACGAACACACCCCGATTCTTCCTGGGCGACCCGATCTGGACTGGGCTGCTCTTGACGTACCTGACGAGGAAATGGGCGACTTCAAGACAACCGAATGGGCCCGTAAACAACTGACAGAGGCACACGACAAACCCTTCTTCCTCGCGGTCGGCCTGAGTCAGACCCACCTGCCCTGGTTTTCTCCCCGCTCCTACGTTGAAAAGTTTCCTCCCCAGAAAATGGAGCTTCCACCGCGCCAAGAAAACGACCTTGAAGACATACCCCCCTCCGGGCGAAAGCTCATCGACATCGGTCTGTTTGGCCGGGTCGTGAAGAAACGACAGTGGAAAAAACTCATTTCTGGTTACCTGGCCACCATCAACTTCGTGGATGGTCAAGTCGGTAGACTCCTGGATGCTCTTGAATCCGGCCCGCACAAGGGCAACACGATCGTGGTTCTCTTCAGCGATCACGGCTTTCAGCTGGGTCAAAAGAAATGCTGGAAGAAGTTCACTCTCTGGGAACAGTCTCTTCGGGTTCCTCTGATCATTGCCGGGCCCGGAATTGAAAGGGGAAACTGCGAGCTTCCGGTGAGCCTGATCGACATCTACCCAACCCTTGCCGAGCTCTGTCATCTTCCCTGGAATGGCCTCGACGGTCAGAGTCTTCGTCCGCTTCTGAAGGATCCAGCGAGCAAATGGGAACGTCCGGTTCTCTCGAGCTACCTTCCGGGGAACCACACGGTTCGGTCTCAGAATTGGCGCTATATTCGCTACGAAGACGGATCAGAAGAGCTCTACCAGAACGCAGAAGATCCCTGGGAATGGACCAATTTGGCGAATGATCCGGAATACGCCCCCATCAAGATCAAGCTCGCTCAATCCCTCCCCCGAAACGTCTCTCCCTACAGACCCGAACCGAAGAGTCAGTAAAGTTCATTGAATCTGGGGAGAATCAGACACGGGGTCGCGGTACAAGAAAAGAGCACCATTCTCAAAACGTTTCCGGCGAGGAAACCGTGCCACGAACCGGTCATCCTTCAGGGAATTCCCGAGAGCTTCTCTCCACTCTTCCTTGGCGAGACACTGTCTCGAAAGATAGATACCATCGAGAGAAAGCCCAAATTCCTTCTCGAAGAAAAGAGTGGAAAGGACGGGAAGGCCGTTCATATTCCGATCCAGATGATTGCGAACACTCCTTCTTCCGGTAAGCCAGGTGATGGCAAAAGACTGATCCGAAAAGATAATCCCATCGGGCGAAGTGTTTTCTTCCACAAATCGCATATGGGGAGCCCGGTATCTCTTGCCCGCCTGTGCCGTGCTCTTATGGGCATCGAAGATACGGGGAATGTTCGCCAGCACGGCCACGAGAAGAAAGAAAATCGGACCTCGGATCTTTTCGTTCCCGATTTTTTGCAACATGCGAAAGATCACTCCCATGGCCACGAGCATGATGGCCGGAAGGAATTGGTAATGATATTTATCAAAATATGTATCCGAACAGCTGACGAGTCCGGCATTCACCACAAAACATGAAAAGAGCAGTGCCGCAAAAACCCTCGTAGCTCTTCCCGTTGAAATGAAAATTCCAAGGAGTGCAATCACGGGAATTCCCCAGGTCATGCCAAGAAACGGAAAGTCCTGAACCAACGCCCCCACATTCGTCATCCATTTCTCCCAAACAACCCCCGGGTTTTCCATCGCGTAGCGGAGCGGAGACACGAAATTCCTGACCCAATACAGAGAGGAATCCCACTTATTCCCGAGGGGCAGCTTACTCGCCGGTAGCAGGAAGTAGGAGTGCAGCGAGAAGAACGGACTTCCGGCAACAATCAGATTCCGAACGCACCAGGGAGAAACCACCAAGACAAAAGAAGAAACAAAGTAGAGAGTTCCTCTCACCCAGGAAAGAGACGGATCAAACCGAACCAACTCCTCGGATGCAGCTCCAGCTCGTACTTTCCGGACGGCGAATACGATAGCCGCAACGAAGATCGGCAGGGAGAAGAGTATGTTGGTCCTGCCAAGGGCGGCGATCCCGAGAAAGACGCCCGCAAGAATAATGCTCCGTCGACTTGGGTCTCCGCGAAGACATCGAAAGATCCAGTAGAGAGCAAGGGTAAAGAAAAACACAACCGGTGGTTCCGCAAGTCCGGAGCATCCATTCTCGAGAAACACCGGATTGAACGTGAACAGAGCGACCACACCCAAAGCAGGAAGCACTCCGAACGCGTGCCTGGCCCAAAACCACAGGATAACCGAGGTCGCTGCGTTGAAAAGAATCCCGTACGCGACCACAACCGCATCGGAAGCCCCGAAGAAAAAGAACAGGACAGCCATGCAAATAGACGGTAGAGGAAACCGATGCAAGTTGGGCCAGGCTTCCTCGATAAGCTGGTGATTATCAAGGAATCGAAGATGAAGAACATAAATGGCTTGCCTGGACGTGAACCCGTTACCCTCGGTCAACTCCCGGGCAATCTGGGCGTAATCGAATGCATCTGCCCGCCAGAGGCCATGGACCGAGGAGACGGCAAACAGGACCAAGGTAGCTGCGGTTACCAGAAAGACGCCTGGAGCGGCAAGAGATGACCAGATCGAAGGCTTCGCGTTCATTCAGCAAGAACTCGACATGGACTGACCCCCAGCCGATTGTACTGAATCCCTGCAAAGCGGCACAGCCACGTTCCTCGACGAAGCAATCGACCAGGACCCATCAGAGATTGACCAGATAAAGGCCACGGGTTTGATCTTGAAAACGAACCTCGATCAAGAGTGCGTTGCCATCTTTATTCTGATGCCGGCAAAATGCCTGGTCAACGGCTCTCCCATCCAGAAGATCATCTTTCTTGAGAAGTGCGCTCACGACTCCGGCTTCTTCGGTAAACAATCCGGTCCGGCTCCCAGACCAGAAACCGGAAAAGACAATCACTCCTCCCTCGGATGCAATGGGGTTCGAAAGTCCACCAAAGTTCACGACCTCACCTGGGACCGGAGTTGAATTGTCAACCACAACCCGCAAATCCGAAGGCATCGTACCCGCATAAAGAGCGCTGGCATTTCCACTGTTGCGTCCCACAAACGCAACCTCCGTTCCATCCCAATCCGCACCGGCAAAGTTCTTGAAGAGCCCCGCACTTCCCGGAATCTGCGTTGCTTGATCCGCAACCAATCGAGGACCCAGGCCATCATTTCGAAGAACGTAAATCCCGGCTACCGCACCAAACGTATTGGGGATTATTTCGGTAAAGAGGATGCCGTTCCCTTCAATGGCGAGATCTTGATCGAAACCGACAAACGTTCCACCGCTCGGAGACGGAGTGGTCGTATCGAGAAACACATTCAAGCTGTTGATGTTTCGAGCAACCATGACCGACTCACTGTGATTGTGAATCACGTCAACAGAATTGACTCCGCCTGCCACGGCAATTGCGTTTCCCGCGAAATCGAGACCATGAAAACAGTTCTTTGAGGTGGAGAGACTCGTGGCAACCGCGCGAACCGGACCACCGGAAAAACGAAGTCCAAAGAGCCCTTCTGAACCGGCAAAAGAACAACCTCCTCCCGGACCTGGCCAACCACCCGTGAAGGCAATGAACGCTCCGCCGATGGACACATCAAAGAAAGTGCTGAACGTATTTGCGGTCCCCGGAACGACGGTCTGAGTATCAACAAGAACCGACAGCGCTCCAGCCTGATATCCATAGATACCCGACCCGGATCCGCTGTCAAAACCCACAAAGGCCACCTTCCCACCCTCGATCGCACGGGAATCAGCGAACAGGGCAAAGGTTCCTGTTCCTCCCGGCACCGCAGTTTGCGTATCGGCAATCTTCGCGAAAGTCGGCCCTGGACCCTGACAGTAGGCTGGCTCCTGGGCTACAATCAAGAGGACGGTGATCACCACCAGGCTCAGCCACTTTCCTTCAAAATCGATTCCAAATCTCATGGTAATCTCCGTGGGGATTGACGAGACAGTCAAATTCATCCTCCTCAAAGAAACACTAATCGTTGCCTCAGGACTAGCAGCCCGTTGACAAAGTCAGATTTCGCCGAGGACAGCCCTTTCGGCCCAGCTCTGCGTCGCCGAAAAGCACAAGAATCAACAAATTCGAGTCCGTTCCGGCTTCTTGATCTGAACCGAAATGACTTGTCCTCGGCA
>JAJDCM010000360.1 GCA_029260825.1 Planctomycetota bacterium
CCAGGCTGTATGTCCGGTGTTTGATGGTTGTCCCGAACTTGAAATCGAAGAGTGGCTTACCAAAGCTGGCTTCAGGACCGACGGCAAAACGGTTCTCTATGATGGTCGCACCGGTGAGCCCCTCGATGAGATGGTGACGGTTGGCTACATCTACATGTTGAAGCTTCACCATCTCGTCGACGACAAGGTTCATGCTCGAGCCACCGGGCCGTACTCCTTGATCACCCAGCAGCCGCTCGGTGGAAAGGCCAGGTTCGGCGGGCAGAGATTTGGAGAGATGGAGGTCTGGGCGCTTGAGGCTTACGGCGCAGCCAACATCCTCCAGGAATTACTGACAGTAAAGAGCGACGACGTGGATGGTCGCACCAAGATCTATGAGTCCATGGTGAAGGGTGAGAATATTCTCGAGCCTGGAACCCCGGTCTCCTTTGAAGTGCTCACGAATGAGATTCGCGGCCTTGGTTTGAACATGGAACTGCGTCGTAAGAAGGCTCTTGAGTAAAAGAGTCGGATCTTTGTGCCAAGGGTTTTGGTTTGAAACACCGGTCAGAAAGACCGATAGAGCAAGAGGAGCCGGTTTATGGTCGACATAATCAGTAACCGGATCAATGATTTCAGTTCGGTTTCGATTCGTCTTGCTTCACCGGAAGACATTCGACGATGGTCCTATGGCGAGGTCAAGAAGCCAGAGACCATCAATTATCGAACCTATCGTCCGGAGAAAGATGGACTTTTCTGCGAGCGCATTTTCGGTCCTGAGAGGGATTGGGAGTGCTTCTGTGGAAAGTACAAGGGTATCAAGCACAAGGGCATCATCTGTGACCGATGCGGCGTCAAGATCACCCACTCCAAGGTGAGACGCAAGCGAATGGGGCACATCAACCTTGCTGCCCCGGTTGCTCACATCTGGTTCTTCAAGGCCATGCCGTCCCGGATCGGGACACTGCTGGCAATGAAGACTGCCGACCTGGAAAGAGTGATTTACTTCCAGGACTACGTCGTTGTCGATCCCGGCGATACTCCCCTCAAAGAGCGGAGTCTCCTCTCCGAGGAAGAATATCGAACTGCCCGTCAACAATACGGGGATTCGTTCGATGCCGATATGGGAGCAGAAGCGGTCAAGAAGCTTTTGGTTCGACTTGAGCTCGAGTCTCTCGCCGAACAGCTTGCTGCCGAGCTGAAGGAAACCCGTTCGGTTCAACGGACGAAGGACATTATCAAGCGTCTCAAGACCGCCAACATGCTCTTGAATTCCGAGAACAATCCGGATTGGATGGTCTTGGATGTGATCCCGGTCATTCCGCCTGAACTGCGCCCTCTGGTTCTTCTGGAAAGCGGCAACTTTGCTACTTCCGATTTGAACGATCTCTATCGGCGTCTGATCAATCGAAACAATCGTTTGAAGAAGCTTCTGGATCTGAATGCTCCAGAGGTCATTATTCGAAACGAAAAGCGGATGCTTCAGCAATCGGTCGATGCGCTCTTTGATAATAATCGTTGTCGCCGGGCCGTCCTGGGATCCAGCAACCGACCCTTGAAGAGTCTCACCGACATGATCAAGGGCAAGCAGGGACGGTTCCGAGAAAACCTCCTTGGAAAGCGTGTTGACTACTCCGCCCGTTCAGTAATTGTGGTGGGGCCGGAGCTAAAGCTCCATCAATGCGGTCTACCCAAGAAGATTGCCCTTGAGCTCTTTCAACCCTTCATCATTCGACGGTTGAAGGAGATCGGTCTTGCAGACACGATCAAGAGCGCCAAGAAGATGTTGGAGCGGAAAGACGAAGAGGTCTGGGATATCCTCGAAGAGGTGATCCATGAGCATCCGGTTCTGCTGAACCGGGCTCCGACCCTTCACCGGGTAGGAATTCAGGCCTTCGAGCCAATCTTGATCGAAGGAAACGCGATCAAGATTCATCCTCTTGTCTGCGCTGGCTTCAATGCGGACTTTGACGGGGATCAGATGGCTGTTCACTTGCCTCTTTCCTTTGAGGCTCAGGTGGAAGCGACGGCTCTCATGCTGTCAACGAACAACATTTTCTCCCCGGCTCACGGTGGCCCGATCATTGCGCCATCTCAGGACATCGTTCTTGGCTGTCATTACATGACGGTGGACTATCCTGACGAAGTCGGTGAAGGGATGCGTTTTGCATCGCCGGAAGAGGCCTTCATGGCCTACAACACGGGCAAAGCTTCGATTCACGCTCGGGTTTTTCTTCGGGTGAAAAGAGACACGATCATCGTTGATGCCGACGGGGAAAAGAAGCTCAAGGACTTCATGCTGCAAACGACCGTTGGTCGGATCATGTTCAACGACATTATCCCGGATGGGGCACCGTTCTTCAACTTCGTCCTGGACAAGAAGCGTCTGAACCAGGTCATCTACGATACCCACAAGATTCTGGGCACGGACAAGACCTTGAAGCTCCTTGATGACATCAAGGATCGGGGCTTCCGCCGGGCGACGCTGGCCGGACTTTCATTCTCGAAGGGTGACCTGGTCATTCCCGGGAAGAAGGTCGAAATCCTGAAGAAGACCGACGGAGATGTAGAGCGCATCGAGCGCAACTACAAGAAGGGGGTCATCACTGACGGAGAGCGCTACAACCAGATCATTGATGCATGGACCCAGGCGCGTGAGCTTGTTGGCGAGGAGATGATGGTCTCCCTGCAAAACGACATTCGCGAGGGAAAACCCTATATCAATCCGGTCTACCTGATGGCGAATTCGGGTGCTCGTGGTTCGATCGAACAGATTCGACAGCTGGCTGGAATGCGAGGTCTCATGGCCAAGCCATCCGGAAAGATCATCGAAACTCCGATCAAGGCGAATTTCCGGGAGGGACTCCGGGTTCTGGAGTACTTCTCTTCGACCCACGGAGCTCGAAAGGGTCTCGCCGACACGGCATTGAAGACGGCCGACTCCGGTTATCTGACCCGAAAACTGGCCGATGTCGCTCAGAACGTTGTGATTACCATTCACGACTGCGGCACCATCAACGGTGTTTCCAAGACCGCGGTCTACAAGGGCGAGTACGTGGAGGTTCCCCTCTACCAGAATATTCGCGGACGGGTCGCCCGAGACACCATTGTCGACATCGTTACGGATGAGGTCATCGTCAAAGAAAACGAACCCATCGGCGAAAAGGTTGCACGGCGGATTGAAGGCCTTGGCTATGAAAAGGTTCGAGTTCGGTCTCCACTAACATGTGAAGCCAAGCTCGGGGCCTGTGCATCTTGCTATGGTGCCGACCTCTCCACCGGAAACCTCGTTGAGATGGGGTTGGCCGTGGGAATCATTGCCGCCCAATCCATTGGAGAGCCCGGAACCCAGCTGACGATGAGAACGTTCCACATCGGTGGGACGGCCAGTCGTGCGGTGGAAGAGTCCGAGATCCGCAGTGGGCGAACCGGAAGAATCGAGTTCCACAACTTGAAGGTCGTGGTCAATCAGGAAAAGCAAAGCGTCGTCCTGAACCGAAATGGCGAGGTCGTCATTTTGGATCAGAAGGGACGCGAGATCGAGCGGCACCTGATTCCGGCCGGCTCTGCCATCAGCGTTGGGGAGGGGGAGGAAATCTCGGCCAAGACATTGCTTTGCCGCTGGGACCCACACAATACCCCGATTCTCGCCGAACGTGCTGGATTTGCTCGATTTGACGATATCGTTGACGGCGTGACCATGAAGGAAGAAGTCGACCCTGGCTCGGGTGTGCGCCGCAAGGTGATCATCGAGCACAAGGGAGACTTGCATCCTCAGGTTGTGATTGAAGATAAGGACGGGACACCTCTTGGTCTCTACCCGATTCCTGAGAAGGCTCACATTGAAATCGCCGATGGCGAGGAAATCGTTGCCGGAACCCTTCTTGCCAAGACTCCTCGAGAGGTCTCAGGAACTCAGGACATCACCGGTGGTCTTCCCCGAGTGACAGAACTCTTTGAGGCCAGACGACCCAAGGACCCGGCCGTGATCAGCGACATTGACGGTATCGTTGAGCTCGGCGAAAAGCGAAAAGGTAAGCGCACCATCCTGGTGAAGAATGATAGTGGGATCGAAAAGGAACACGTGATCACCCATGGAAAGCATCTTCGGGTGCATAAGGGAGATCGAGTGCGGGCTGGTGAAGCCCTGACCGATGGTCCTCAGGTTCCTCACGACATCTTGCGTATTAACGGCGAGGAGGCGGTCCACAACTATCTGCTCCGAGAGGTTCAGAACGTGTATCGCTCGCAGAACGTGACCATCGATGATAAGCATATCGAAATCATCGTGGCCCAGATGATGCGCAAGGTGAAGCTCGAAAAGCCGGGGGATACGGATCTTCTGCCCGGTACGGTCATCGACAAGTTTGCGTTCCGGATGCGCAACCGAGAGGTTGCGGATGAAGGGGGCAAACCGGCCACTGCAGTTCCGCTGTTGCTTGGTATTACAAAAGCGTCACTCCAGAGTGACTCCTTCATCAGTGCCGCCAGTTTCCAGGAGACGACCAAGGTTCTAACCGAAGCCGCTCTTGCTGGAAAGGTGGACTATTTGCAAGGATTGAAGGAAAATGTCATCCTCGGCCACATGGTGCCGGCTGGAACCGGATTTAGAAAGTATCACCATACCCGGGTGAAGAAGCACGTCCTTGAGGAAGTCGAGGAGCCGGTGGAGGTGGTGGAGCAAGAAGAAGCGACCGCTGCTGCCGCCCACGACGATGAGGCTGCAAAGGCCGGGTAGTTCGAAACACAGGGAGCAGTTCATTGCCGACGATTAATCAGCTAGTCCGAAAGGGACGGAAGAAGATGAAGAAGCGGAGCAATTCTCCGGTTCTTGAGTCCTGTCCTCAAAAGCGGGGTGTTTGCCTTCAGGTGAAGACGGCCACCCCGAAGAAGCCGAACTCTGCGCTTCGTAAGATCGCCCGAGTTCGACTGTCGAACAATCGTGAGATTACCGCCTATATCCCCGGGGTTGGTCACAACCTTCAAGAGCACTCGATTGTGCTCATTCGTGGTGGGCGTGTTCGCGACCTTCCGGGTGTGCGCTATCACATCGTTCGAGGCGTCTATGACGCTCTTGGAGTCGATGGACGAAAGCGTGGGCGTTCCAAGTATGGGGCCAAGAGGCCCAAGTAATTCAAGCCTTCTTAGGAAACGGAAATGGGTAGAAAATTTGCCTCGCCGCAGAGGTTTTTGAAGGGTGATCCGGTCTACAATAGTCGACTGGCATCCAAGCTGATCAATGGCTTAATGCACCAAGGAAAGAAGACCACCGCACAGAAGGTCTTCTACGATGCGCTCAAGACCGTCAAGAAACGGATTCCAGACATGGAGCCGATTGACGTGATGAACAACGCGATCGAAAACATCAAACCCCGGATCGAAGTTCGGTCCAAGCGGGTTGGTGGTGCTACCTATCAGGTTCCGATTGAGATCAAGAGAGGCCGTCAGCAGACTCTTGCCCTCCGTTGGCTCCTGGAGGCGGTCCGAGGCAAGAAAGGTCGTCCCCTGGCCGATCGCCTTGCCGACGAGTTTTGCGCTGCCTATCGAAGTGAAGGTGATTCAGTCACCAAGAGGGACAACGTCCACAAGATGGCTGAGGCAAACCGCGCGTTCGCTCACTTCGCCTGGTAAGCACCTGACAAGGATTCATCTGCTCCCGAATTCCTGGTCAGCATGAAGTTGCAAAAAAGAATCAGTCCCCCCGTCGGCTTGGGTCGGCGGGGGGTTTTTGCGCTCATTGTGAGCGACTCAGTTTTCTTGTTCCAAGATGGGGTCGGGATGTGAGTACGGATATTGGCCACATTCGCAACATCGGAATCGTGGCGCACATCGATGCCGGGAAGACAACCGTCACCGAGCGCATTTTGTTCTACACCGGGAAAGAACACCGGATGGGAGAAGTCCATGAGGGCACGGCCACCATGGACTACCTCGAGGAAGAACAAAAACGCGGCATCACAATTCAGAGTGCGGCAACGACACTGACCTGGAACAGGCATTCGATTAATCTCATCGATACTCCCGGGCATGTGGACTTCACGGCCGAGGTTGAGCGAAGCCTCCGGGTCCTGGATGGTGCCGTCGGCGTCTTCTGCGGGGTTGCCGGGGTTGAAGCCCAGTCCGAAACCGTCTGGCGTCAGGCCGATTCCTACAGCATTCCTCGGCTGGTCTTCATCAATAAACTCGACCGGGTTGGAGCAGATTTCAAGCGCGTCTTGACGAGCATTCGAACCAAGCTCAAATGCAATGCGGTTCCGGTTTTCATTCCTATTGGAATTGAAAAGGAACTCCGGGGGGCCATCGATGTCGTTCGCGAGAAAGCTCTCTTCTACGGCGAGGAAAGTCTGGGAGCCGCCGTCACCGAAGACGAAATCCCCGCGGACATGACGGAAGTTGCCCACGCTGCTCGTCAGGAACTTCTAGAAAAACTTGCCGAGGGCGGCGCTGATGAAATCATGGATTTGTACGTGGAGGAGAAGCCGGTTCCGGTCACTCTCATCCAGGATGCAATCCGGAAGCAGACCCTGGGTGGAACCTTTGTTCCGGTTCTCTGTGGCTCTGCGCTTCGGAACAAAGGGGTCCAGCAGGTGCTGAATGCGGTTTGCGAGTACCTTCCGTCTCCGCTGGACCTACCTCCCATCGAAGCTGTGGTGGCTGAAACCAGCCGAAAGAAGTCACGGCGAAAGACGACGGTGGACCCTCAGATCAAGACGACTCAGCTGACCCCGGATGAAAAGGGCCCTCTGGCGGCGATGGTGTTCAAGACCACCTCGGATCACCATGGCGAGGTTTCCTACGTGCGGGTCTACTCCGGGACTCTCCAGGACGGCGGCCAGGTCTACAACGCGGGTCAGGAGAAAATCGAGCGGGTGGGGCGCATGTACCGGATGCACGCGAGCGACCGGGAAAAGGTCACTCGTCTGGGTCCGGGCGAGATCGGAACCCTGATCGGGCTCAAGTTTGCACGAACCGGGGACAGCCTTTCGAGCAAGTCGAATCCACTCCTGCTGGAGGCTCCATTGTTTCCAGAGACGGTGGTCTCGATGGCGGTAGAGCCCAAGACAGCCGCAGACAAGGACAGGGTCATTGAGGTTCTTGGCATCGTGTCCAAGGACGATCCTACTTTTAGCTGCCACGTCGATGAGGACACCGGCCAGATGATCATTGCCGGGATGGGCGAGCTGCACCTTGAAGTCATCCAGCAGAAGATGAGCAGGGATTACAAGGTCCAGGTCAACGTTGGAAAGCCCCGGGTAAGCTACCGACAATCGATTGAGAAGCATGCGCGGGGGGAAGGGCGGTTTGAGCGCCAATCCGGCGGTCGCGGCCAGTACGGCCATATCATCATGGAATTGACGCCGATTCCAGACTCGATGGAAGTCGAGGTCGTCAACCAGATGAGCAAAGAAGATGTCCCCAAGGCCTTTCACGATGCGGTGGAAGACTCGGTGTACGACGCTGCCATGTCCGGGCATCATCTTGGATATCCGCTCATCGGTCTTCGAGTGACACTTCTTGGTGGTTCCACCCATCAATCGGATAGCACGGAAGTTGCATATGTCGCCGCGGCGAAGTTCGCATTCGATGACTGCATTGAAAAAGCTGGGCTCTTACTTTTGGAACCCATAATGGCACTTGAGGTTACAGTTGCCGAGGGCTATCTCCGCGGAGTTTTGGGAGATCTGAACGGGCGCCGAGTTAAGATCCAGGACATGGATTCGAACAGCGACCCTCGGATCGTGCGGGGCCTTGTTCCTCTTAGTGAAATGTTTGGATATACGACCGCCCTGCGTTCTCTTTCCCAAGGTCGGGCAGGATATACAATGCAGCCAAGTTCGTATGCCCCGGTGCCTCGAGAGGTGTCCGAGAAGCTCATGTTCTAGTCCCTACTCCACCAAGAGTTCCGGCCGGCGAAGAGGCTCGTCGATTCGGACCAAAGGGGTGGGGTTCGAGGTGAATTCCTTTTTGAAGAAATGCCGGGTTGACTCGCTCTAACCCGTTTGATAAAAGCCTCGTTTCTCCCAAGGCAATGTAGAGAATCTCTTCACCCACCCGGCGGTGTCGCGGTGCGGCCATGGGCGGTGTGTCATTAGAGTCTGGCCATGAATCCCCGGGTGAATGGCGTGAGAGTCGCGCTGGAGGCGTCTTTTCCATGTTGAGCAACAAGATTCGCATCCGAATGGAGGCATATGATCATGAGTCGCTGGATCAATCAGCGCTCGAGATCATCGAGGCCGCAAAACGGACGGGTGCCAAGGTTTCCGGTCCGGTTCCGCTGCCCACTCGGATTGAGAGGTACACGGTATTGCGCTCCCCGCATATCGACAAGAAGTCGCGGGAGCAATTCGAGATGAGGACGCATAAACGGATCCTCTATATTAGCGATGCGAGCGGAAAGACAATGGATGCGCTCAGTAAGCTCAACGTCCCCGCCGGCGTAGATATTCGAATCAAGGCATAGAACCCAATCCAGCGCAGCGCCGGTTTGGGTCTTTTTTATTGAAATCGCATAGAACCCGAGGTCGAAGATGGCTGAGGTTAAATTTGTTAAGGCGGAAGGGGCCGCGTCCACCCTTGAGGTGGATACGACTGTTTTCGGAAAGGCTGTTCGCCTGAGGGTTACCCGTCAAGCGGTTATTTCGTATGAGGCCAACAAGCGCCAGGGTACGAGGTCAACCAAGACGCGGGGGCAGGTGAGCGGATCTCGCAAGAAGCTTTGGCGCCAGAAGGGCACTGGCCGGGCTCGTGTTGGCGACCGGAAGGTCGTTCATCGCCGAGGTGGAGGGATCGTTTTCGGTCCTACGCCGCGAACCTTCGGCGGCACGATTCCTCGGAACATTCGCCGCTCGGCTCTCCGCTCCGCCATTCTTTCGAAGTTTCGGGACAATCAAGCGAGTGTGTTTGAGGTTCCGGGTCTCGAGCGGCCAAAGACCAAGGCCGTGGTACAGCTGATGAAGTCCTTGGGGATCGAGGGATCCGTTCTCTTTGTCACCCAGGGTGTGAATCAAGTCTTTTATCGGTCGGCCCGAAACCTCGGGCGCGTATCGGTTCTTCCTGAAAGCGAGCTCAATGCCCTGGATCTTCTTCGTCATGATCATTTCGTGATCGAGGAGTCGGCTTTGGAAACGCTGAGATCGAGGTTGTCCAATGCAAGCGCTGAATGATCCGTACGCCGTCGTCAAGCGCCCTCTCGTTTCGGAGAAGAGCATGTCGGCCACGGAGCAATCCAACGCCTACACCTTCGAGGTGGACGCAAGAGCGAACAAGATTCAGATTCAAAAAGCCGTGGAGCAGATCTTTAGCGTGAGCGTGACACAGGTGCGCACCATGAACGTGCGTGGCAAGTCCCGCCGCCTTGGCTACCGCGGTGGAAGAAAGCCGGACTGGAAGAAGGCGATCGTCACCCTCAAGCGGGGCGACGCCATCGAAGTCGTCTAGGCACTCAACAGGAAAGTTCAACGATGGGCATTCGCAAATTTAATCCGACGTCACCGGGCCGCCGTTTCGGAAGTTGTTCCGATTTCGTGGAGATCACCCGGAGTACGCCGAAAAAGAGCCTGACCCGGCCGCTCAAGCGGACGGGGGGGCGAAACAATCATGGCCGAACAACAGCACGGTTTCGTGGTGGCGGTCACAAGCGGCGCTATCGAATCATCGACTTCAAGCGCAACAAGGACGGCGTTCCGGCTATTGTGGATTCGATTGAGTATGATCCCAATCGTTCGGCTCGCATCGCGCTTCTGAAGTATCTCGATGGTGAGTGGCGCTACATCCTCGCTCCTGAAGGGCTGAAGGTGGGGCAGAAGATCTTCTCCGGGCCCGAGTCGGAGCCGCGGATGGGGAATTGCCTTCCGCTGGCGAACATCCCGCTCGGTATGACAATTCACAATGTTGAATTGGAGCCGGGGCGTGGTGGGCAACTGGCGCGCACCGCGGGTGCCTCCGCTCAGCTTTCGGCTCGCGAAGGAAATTACGCCGCAGTCATCTTGCCTTCGGGGGAGATGCGGCGCATACACATCAAGTGCCGGGCGACCCTGGGTACGGTGGGGAACTCGGATCATCAGAATATCAAGCTCGGAAAAGCCGGGCGGAAGCGCTGGTTGGGACGTCGTCCTCATGTCCGTGGTACGGCCATGAACCCTGTTGCTCATCCGATGGGTGGTGGGGAAGGCCGATCCGGTGGTGGGCGTCATCCGTGTTCTCCCACGGGTAAGCTATCCAAGGGTGGCCGGACTCGGCCGCGGAAAGCGCGAAGCGACCAGTTCATTATCCGTC
Source organism: Planctomycetota bacterium (assembly GCA_029260825.1). Lineage (GTDB taxonomy): Bacteria > Planctomycetota > JACOTG01 > JACOTG01 > JAJDCM01 > JAJDCM01. The sequence goes on from JAJDCM010000360.1 coordinate 10,255, forward strand.
GTCGAAAGAAGAAGAGGTAAACCCCCTGTTTCGGGCTAGTTGGCCTGGAGCCGGATCTGAGGAAGCTCGAGCATGGGACGATCGCTAAAAAAAGGTCCGTTCATTGATCCAAAAGTCTATCGGAAGGTCGAACGCCAAAAGGGCGACGGCAGCCGGGACCCGATCAAGACGTGGGCAAGGGCATGTACGGTGACCCCGGAGTTTGTGGGCCACACGTTCCTTGTACATAACGGCCGGACTTTCATGAAGGTGTTTGTGACCGAAGACATGGTCGGCCACAAACTGGGCGAGTTTTCTCCGACCCGGACGTTCCGGGGTCATAGCGGTAGGAAACAGTAAGTAAAGACACTGCAGGAAACGGTGGAAGATTGATGGAATACCGAGCCAGTCATAGATACGCGCGCATATCGAGTCAAAAGGCACGATATGTCCTCGACTTGGTTCGTGGCGTCCCTGTTAACGACGCTCTCAACGTGTTGCGGTTCACCCATCGTCGGGCCGCTCCAATGATTGAGAAGGTCCTGAAGTCAGCCATGGCCAATGCTGGAGATCTCAACCCCGAGGTTGACGTCAATCGGCTGGTCATTTCAGACGCCCGAGTCGATGAGGGTCCCCTGAGTCAAGGACGAGTCCGGTATCGGATCGCCTCCCGAATGGGCTGGGTGCCCATCCGCAAGCGAACGTGCCATATCCATATTCAACTCCGTCTTCCCGAGGACATTCCTCGGAAGAAAGGAAAGTCTCGCCGATCCGGAAATGCTCGCGTTGCGAGCTGAGCTTGATCGTGCCGAACCCAAACACGATGGATCCGGGTCAGTCCGGAATCCAGTGAACAGGTAGGTCCATGGGTCAAAAGGTTTCGCCAATCGGTTTTCGCGTTGGCATCTATCAACCGTGGCGATCACGTTGGTACGCCACAAAGCAGGACTTCGGGCGGCTGTTGCTTGAGGATCAGAAGATCCGCAAGTACGTCAAGCGTGAGTTCGGCTTTGCCGCCATTCCCAAGATTGAGATCGAACGGAGTGGGGAGAGCGTGCGTGTCATCATTCACACGGCTCGCCCCGGGATCTTGATCGGGAAGAAGGGGGCAAAGATCGACCGGCTCAAGCAGGATCTTGAGGCTCGGACGGGTAAGCGTGTCTTCATCGTTACCTCCGAGATCGCAAAGCCTGAGGTCGATGCTCAACTGGTTGCTGAAAGTATCGGCGAGCAGCTGCAAAAACGCGCTGCCTTCCGAAGAACCCTCAAGCGGGCAATGCAGACCACGATGCAAGAGGGCGCTCTTGGCATCAAGATTCGGGTCTCGGGCCGCCTGGGTGGTAGTGAAATGTCCCGCACCGAAAAGTCCAGCGATGGAAAGGTGCCTCTTCAGACTCTGAGGGCCGATATCGACTACGGATTTACCGAGGCGAAAATCTCGGCCGGTCATATCGGCGTCAAAGTCTGGATTTACCGCGGAAATGTTCCGCGAAAGCAAAAGCAGCTCAAGCTCTCTAGACCTCAGATCAGCTAATCATCAACGTCTGATTCGCCCCATGGAATTCTGGGGGGTCCAGAGAATCGACCGGGAGTAGACAATCATGGCTCAGATGCCAAAGAGAATGAAGTACCGAAAGACCCAGCGTGGTCGTATCCGGGGTTTTGCGACCCAGGGGAATACGGTCGCGTTTGGTGAGTTCGGACTTCAAGCCCTCGGGCCCGCGTGGCTCACGGGTAGGCAGATCGAAGCGGGTCGTGTCGCGGCCAACCACTTTCTGAAGGGTGAGGGCAAGATTTGGATCCGTGCTTTTCCTCACAAGCCCATCACCTCGACCCCGGCCGAAACTCGGATGGGAAAAGGAAAGGGTGAACCGGAGTACTACGCTGCCGTGGTCAAGCCGGGCATGATCATTTATGAGGTCGCCGGAGTGACCGAAGAACTGGCAAAGACAGCGTTGAACCGTACCGCGCACAAGATGCCGTTTCGAGTTCGGTTCGTGAAGCGGAGGCACGGAGTCGTATGAAGATCAGTGAGATTCGCAAGAAGACTGCCGAGGAACTCTCTGTTCAGCTTCAGAACCTACGCAAGGAGCTGTTCGATATGCGGTTCCAGACTGCGTCCGAACAGATCGAGAGTCCGAGCCGTATCAGGGAAATTCGAAGAACAATCGCGCGCATCATGACGGTGACCCGAGAGCGCGATCTTGTGAGCGAGAGGACTTAACAGAGTGAGCGAGCAGGAACAAAAAGACGGACGCGAGCCCCGCAAGCGAGTCACCGGCGTGGTGGTGAGCGACAAGGCGAACAAGACCATTGGCGTTCGTGCTGATCGTCGAGTCAAGCATCCTCGCTACGGCAAATACATCAATCGTCATACGGTCTACAAGGCTCATGACGAACGCGAGGAAGCATCGATGGGTGACACGGTCGAGATCATTGCGAGCCGTCCCCTCTCCAAGACCAAGCATTGGCGCCTGACCAAGGTCGTCAAGTCGCGGTCCGTCGAGTAACGACTGTTTAGAACGACTTCGCCGGGAATAAGGCGAACTTGGCCGAAAAAGCAGAATTAGCCGAGTGGCGAACTTGTTCGCCCAAGCCCTTCGGGCGAAGGCGAAAAGGAAGAGAACGATGATTCAGGTTGAGTCGAGGCTGGATGTCGCTGACAACTCCGGCGCAAAAATAGCCCAGTGCATCAGGGTTCTTGGTGGAACGGGGCGTCGCTACGCAGGTGTTGGAGACGTCATTGTTGTCGCCGTGAAGAAAGC
>JAJDCM010000037.1 GCA_029260825.1 Planctomycetota bacterium
AGAAAATTCAGACCGGCGAAAGTTTGGGAGAATCCGGAGCGGGATTTCGGGGAGGGGTGCGCCCTGAGAGTTTCCGAACAATAGCCGCATTTACCCTTCTCTCATACGCTTGTTTGAGGACTAGGACAAAAGCTAAGGTAAATTTGTGATTACATCTGGAGCTATCTCTCCGTCTATTCATGAAATTCCCTCCTCTTTCCCAAGACTAAAGACGCCAGGATTCACAACAAGTTTCAGGCTATCTTGAACATCCTCAATCAACAGCTCGATCTTGGCGTCGCGCTCAAACGCAAACTCGAAAAACCGGCTATCACAATGACTACTGAAAAAAGAGACGAGCTAGCTTTTGCCGTCGGAGCGTGCCGATGCATCCAATCATCGGAATCATTTCTCTTCTACCTGGCCGTGGAGCAACTAGTCGATTGCAGAGTCAGCACCCGAACAACAGAACACTGTACGAATCCATTGCCTACGGATTTAGACGAACGTGGCCGCTATATTAGGAAGGATGGCCTGGAGGGAGTAAACCGGAAAACTTTCTTGGCATTTCTTGGATAAGCGTCGTGGTTCTGAGCCACGAGCAGATACAACATAGTACTCAACGGAGAGACTCTACCTCGATTCGATCTACCTCAATACGAAGAGCCTGTAGGCCGATTTGGACGCCAACATATCGAATCGGGCACAATTCGTCTCCTTCAGAGAACTCGATTTCGGCAAGCAATAATGGTTCTGTATCGGAATAGTGGACAGCGCCTCGTACTCTTCCTCTGTCAACGAGGAGCTCCATACGAATCGACTCGAGACACGTATCAGCTGCCCGACGCCCGTCTTTTCTTGATTCTTCTGGCTGTTGCCGTGTGACGCAAACCAGCTTCATTTTGCCGTCCGTGGCGAGGCGGAGTTGGAGTGGATGTTGCCAGCGCTTTTCTAATGAGGCCTTGGTCGGGTAAGAGCATCCAAAGAGGACAATTTCCGCGGGCCGTTGCTCAGGGTCAAAGGCTACGGTATTGATTGTCGCGGCAATTCGAAATTCATCCGTCAGAACGGATATAGGTATCCAGGCAAGAACAGATGGTCCGAAGTCATCGTTGTAGCCCCGCAAGACCAGATTGCCATGTTCGATGAACGCGCGCCGACTAGCAACACTGGGACGGGTCCCGTCATCGTGACCGAAATGCCAACGTGTTGTGTGGCTAGAAACACCCTCGTCAAATCGATCGCCATGCTCTGGCACCGGCTCCCTGACGAGCCGTAACGCCATGTCAAACACATTGACGTCCTTCTCGCCAAAGGATCTGGAGAGTAGGTCAAAGTCTCTTGGGTTGTGGGAAAAAATAGAGCCGCCGCGAGTTAACATTCGCAAATGCCCGTAGCGTTCGATGTGATCGATGGGTCGACACATTTCTCGAAAGGATCCCGCCAGGTTTAGCACACCAAAAGGAGACTCATCTTGGTGATCAACTGTAGGCAGGACCCACTCGTGCTTTAGATTGATATCGGCGATCGACCAATAAACGTTGGCAAATGAATAGTTGCCGATGTTTCCCCAGGGATACAACCGGCCATCTGCACCTCGGCCAGCGCGCTCCCACTCTTTCGGGTCTGGCGGGCGATAGAAAAACCGAGGCCTGCCGTCGGTCTTGACCCTTTCTTCTTGGTTCATTAGTAGCATGCAGTTTAGAGCTTCCATGTATCTAATCGAGCCGAGCGGACGACTTCGCGGAAAATCTTTGTGTCGTTCAATCCGAGAGAGGAGTGGCTCAGTAAGCAGCTTCGATTCGGAGAAACTGTGCATGAGGTCTCGGAGTTGCCCTGTGCTGAACTCGTCTTGTTGGATGAAAAAATCATCGACCCATTGCAGACGAGGATTAAAGTCCACAATGCGAGTTCTTCGTTCCCCGAGAATACTGAACCCGCCGGGGATGTAAACGAACCCCTCACTGAGCATCTCTTCTTCGTAGACATGAACCGAAATCTCGTGTTCACGAACGTCGTTTCTACGTTGCATAGCCTTGCGTCTCAACAAAATCGGCAACCGAGTCTCCATGCAGCCTTCTCGGCGTACCCGTAAAAGGTAGCTACCTTCGAGGATGCCGCTCGAGAACACAGGAGTGGTCCCGAGATAGGTAGAAAGGGAATGGTTCACATCTCGATAGAGCATCCGTTCTGATGCCGATTCCCGAAATGCCGGACAGAGCCAGACGTCCGCGGGCCCCTCCGCACAGTCAACCGAAAGGTCTCCTCGTCGATCCAGCAACTCTAAGTAGGAGCCATTGGAATCTACCTCACGCAACGCAGTCTCCCAGTGCGAAACGATACTCTCTTCGGTTTCGAAGTAGACCGCCAAGTTCTCGAGATGGTGGATAAGCCTACCCTTGCAATAGCGCATTCGAGCTTGCCTAACCGCTGGTGAAGAAGGCATTACTCGGAGAGCCCGCCGCAAGAGCTCATCGAGCATCTCGTCAGACTTGAGAATCTTTGTTTCTAGTTGATTGATCTTCTTTTCTGTTTGATAGAGGCGAACAGATCGATTCCCGTGATTGCTGTCCTTCTCCAGATTGGAGGAATCTTGCAGCGCGGCCATGACGTCAAATAGTCGGCGCGCCTCTTCCACGTAGCCTTCACGCTCCTGCTCGTGGCGACTCACAACCGCAACGATCATTTCGGCGGCGATCATGTTTCCCTTGGAAGCTGGAAAACTCAAAGCCAGTTTCATCACTCGATCTACATGCTCTTTTTCTTCTAATGCGTCGAGTCTCCAACTTCCGGTCCTAAGTTCCTCCCAAGCTAGATGTGATTGCCGCAGATCCTGGATCATCTGTTTCGGTAGCCACCAGTAATTGTAACCAGCGATTAGGATTAGGACGAAGAAAGCAGACACGGCTCCACTCAAGAGTGTCGTTGGATGGCGGCGGACCCAATGTCGAAACCGTATCAACGAACTAGGCGGCACGGCTTTGATGGGATGATGGTTTAGGAAGGCCTGGAGATCGTCCACTAGCTCTTGAGCTGAGGAGTACCGATCCTGCGGCCGAAGCGACATGGCCTTGCCACAAATGATTGCAAGATCCTTTGGAATTGCCGGGTTCTGTCGTCTTAGTGGAGTCGGATTGGCCTCCAAGATCAGCCGGAAAATTTTTTGCTGAGAGCGCCCGTTGTAGGCACTGCGTCCTGCCAAACAGTGGTAAAGAGTAACCCCAAGCCCATACACATCGGTCCGCGTAGAAATGGGTCCAATTTCGGGATCTACCTGTTCTGGCGCCATGTAGACCGGGGTTCCGACCGTGTCTTCGCTCAACGTCAGCCTAGTTTCGGACCAATGGTCCTGGGCCAGACCGAAATCGACGATATAAACCACACCGTCCGAATTGAACAAGAGGTTCTTCGGATTGATATCCCGATGAATCACCGCGTGGTCGTGAGCGTGCTGAATCCCATTCGAAACGTCCAGGATTGTACGAGCAATCGTGTTGAAGTCGGCTCGATTCCAGACAGATTTGGATAGAGACGACAAAAGGCTCCCACCCCGAAGAAGTTTCATCACATAATAAGGATCGCTCCCCTGAAGATGAGAAGAATGGATCGGAATGACATTGGGGTGATCGAGGCGGCCGATGGCTTCTACTTCTCGCTGGAATCGTCGAAAAGGTGTGTTTCCCGTCGTTGCAGAAGTGGAGAGGAACTTGATGGCAACACGTCTTCCGGGAACCGAAAGTTGCTCCGCCTCGTATACCACACCCATTCCGCCGCGGCCAATCTCCACGATCAAGCGAAAACCTTCTGGGCGATTTTGTAGTCTTTTCGATTGCCCAGCTGCCTGGATTTGGCGCAATGCACCAGTGGCCGCATCTAACCCAACCTGATCGATGAATTTGTCGATGGAGCCCGGGAGAGGATCTTTGTTCCCTTTTTGGGATGAGCCTCTCCCTCGTCTCTTGGGTCGCGTACTATCGGATTCCATGATATCGTCGAGTCAAGATCTTCTCTTCGAGGACCTTGCTGGCCTTGTGGTATCGCTTGCGGATCGTGTCCGTGTTCTCACCTAGCTCTGTACCGATCTGAGAAAAACTCCATCCCTGAAGCCGAAGACGAATGACTTCCGAGAATTTCGGCTCTAGCGTCAGCACCATTGAGCGTAACCACAATTCTTCATCTTCGCGGGTCACGTTTCCAGTTCGAGTCGTGTTGTCGCGAGCTCCCGCAAGGCCCCCGCCAACTTGTGACTCGCCAGCGAAGCGTTTCGCTTTCTCTGCCTTTTCTGCCAAAACCCATCGGACGTTCTGGAATAGTCTGGCACTGAGTGTTTCCAAGGTCGCCTCTGAGGGAAGAGTCGAGAGGGTACGGAACACACGCAAGAGGACATCCTGGCATACATCATCAATAGAGTACAAGCGGCGGATCGTGGCGCCCATTTCTCGGCCAACATAGGCACGAAGACTTGGCAAGAACCGTTGAGTAAGTTCTTCCTGAGACTGGCGACATCCCGTCGCGGCTGCACGGAGTAGCGTATCCATTAGTTCATTCTCCAAGAGGACGACATCTCTACCCTTGCGCACCGATTGTAGCTGAATAACAACCTATTCATCGGATGAATTTTCCGGTGCCGCCTTCCGTGGGATACACACGGAAGTGTGGCCCGGAGAGCTGGACTTCCCGCCTTAGGGTTCTGTCAAAAATAATATATCATTCATAAGCGCACTACGTTCATAATTACCACCATCGTCCAAATCGATGCATAGGTGCGCTTTAAGCCATTTATGCCTTCCTAGTCCGATCATCGGCCATCCATGACCCACGGGACCTCGGCTCGAGTTGTGGTATAGTTGCTCCTTCATCCAAGAAAAGAGGAGAAACTACGCCATAATGAGACCCGAGATCTACCGTCCCAAGGCGCTCGAGAGCCTCCTCATGCGCGACAAGGTTTCGACCATGTCGGACATGAAAATGGCACTGGGTACGACAAGTCAGTCGACCGTCATTCGCAAGCTCACTTCGCTCGGCTACTTCACCAGCTATTCTCACCGCGGCAAGTACTACACCCTCGAGGCGCTGCCTCGATTCGACAGCCAAGGACTCTGGTCGTACGGAGAAATCTGCTTCTCAAAGTTCGGCACGCTAATGTCGACAGCAGAGTCTTTCGTGATGGATTCTGAGGGCGGGTATTTCGCATGTGAGCTCGACAAGGTTCTTCACGTCAGTACGAAGAAGGCTCTTCAGCGCCTTGTACTGGAGCAGAGGCTTAGCCGGGAAAAAGTTTCCGGCTGGTACGTCTACTTCGCCCCAGACGCCGGCACCCGCAAAGAGCAGTTGCGTGCTCGGAATATTCTCGAGGCAGAGCTAATACTTGCACATGGCCTGAGAGCGCCCCAGGTGTCGGCGGATGAACTCAAGGCTGCGACGGTGATCGTCTACAGTTCGCTCGACGAAAAACAACGGCGCCTTTGCGCCGGCCTCGAGTCCCTACGGCTCGGCTACGGCGGAGATCGCAAGATCGCCGACTTGCTCGGAATGAACGTGCACACAGTTGCCAAAGGGAGAAAAGAGTTGCTCGAAGAAGACCTTGATCTCGATCGTATACGCAGGCCGGGTGGAGGAAGGAAGCAGGTCAAAAAAAAACGCCGCAGCTGATCGTCGATATCGAGGAGCTGCTGAAGTACGAAGCTGCAGGTGATCCCATGACGGGAAAAAAATGGACAAGAACCACGCCGCAAAAGATCGCGCAGATCCACCCAACTCGCGCGGTTTCACGATATCCAGAAACACTGTGGTCGCATTGCTCCTGGAGATGGGCTTCTCGTTGAAGGCAAATCGAAAGACAATCGCCACCAGCTCGAGCCCAGATCGAAATCAACAGTTCGGCATCATCCGGGGGCTTCGCGAATCCTTCGGGAAAGATGGAAATCCGATTATCAGTGTCGACTCGAAGAAGAAAGAGTTCATTGGTAACTTCGCCAATTCCGGTCGGGTCTGGGCTCGCGAAGCGCTAGCGACAAACGATCATGACTTCCGCTCAGACGCGGATGCTATCGCCGTGCCCTATGGCCTCTACGACCTCCAGGAGAACAGTGGAACGGTGGTCGTGGGGACGTCGTCAGACACACCTGCGTTCGCCGTCCATAGCATCATGACTTGGTGGCGCTACCGTGGCAGGCACCAGTATGACGGAAAGAGGGAGTTGCTGATCCTCGCCGACGGTGGGGGCTCGAACGGCTACCGCCCCCGCGCATGGAAGTACGAGCTTCAGAAAAACCTCGCGGATCGTTACGGCCTGACAGTGACTGTAGCGCATTACCCGACAGGTGCATCCAAGTGGAACCCAATTGAACATCGGTTGTTCAGTGAGATCAGCAAGAACTGGACAGGACGACCTCTGGACAGCCTCGAAACGATGCTCAAATACATCCAAACGACCAGGACCGCTGGCGGACTTGAAGTCCGGTCCTACTTGGACACGCGGGAGTACCCAAAGGGAGAAAAAATATCCGCAGCCGAAATGAAGGCGCTCGCACTTGAGAAGGGAAGCGAGCTTGAAAGATGGAACTACACGATCGGCCCAAGAATCAGCGCGTAGAATGCCAAGTTATTTTTGACACAGACCTAAGTATGATCGAGGCAGTAGCGCTTCTCTATAGCTTTCAAAGGGAGCACGACGAGCAAGGGAGAATCGTTGCTGAAGGAGACGACCGGGATGTGGCTCTAAGGCTTCTCGAGCCATCGATGCGTACCCTGGCCTCAGGTTATGTCACCGATGGGGCTCGCGAGCTGCTGCAGAAGCTTCAAGGCGCTCACCCTGAATCAGACTTCAATTCCGCCGCTGCAGTCAAGCTCCAAGATGACGTGACGGACCGTACGGTCAGGGGCCGACTGCAGGAGCTAGCGCGGTCTGGTCATATCGAAGTCGTGGGTAACCAGAAGAATAAAAGAACATACCGACTTGCAACGCCTTCCGGCACCAGTGCCCTTAACCCGGCAGCGTCGTTCACCAACGCCTTCCAGCGGCAAGATACCCCTTCCCTGGCGTTTCCAGCTTCCGACACGCTGTAAATCCCCACCCCATCCTGATCTCAGCCGGAAACAGGGCCAATTTCCGTTACTTTCCGCGCTTCCGGCTCGGATCCACCAGTGATAGATGCTGTTCATACCAGGGATTTTGATGGCGCAGAAAGTCAGGGCAGGACAACATGTTGTGTACAAGATCAAACAACAATGAGGAAACAACAATGGGAAGTCTTTACAAACGAAATAACAAAGGCAACTGGATCAGCTCTCATTATGATCATCAGGGCCGTCGCCGAAATCTCTCCACCCGCACCACCGATCATCGAGCCGCCGAAAGAATCCTGAGGGAACGGGAAGCCAAGAGTGCACTTCGGCGCGAAGGAGTGATTGATCCCAGAACAGATGGTTACACCGCCGCTGATCGCGCACCCATCCAGGACCACATCGAAGCCTACCTGGAGCATTGCAAGCAATCAGACCACGCGAAGAGGCATCTCCAGGGTCGGCGGGCTCAGTTGATGGGACTCTTGAAGGACAGCCAGGTCACCCGCCTTGCGGATGTAACTCCAGAACTCCTCCAGCATCGCCTGAAGGCCCTCAGAGGCTCGCGATCGCCAAGGACATGCAATGATCACCGTGCCGCCTGGGTGGCCTTCTTCAACTGGTGCGTCAAGACATCACGGATCCCCGAGAACCCACTCTCCATCGTCCCCAAGATGAACGAGCACCTTGATCGCAAGCGGGAAAGACGCGCCCTGAATGACGATGAGATCCACCGCCTGATCCATGTGACCCAAGACATCGACGAGCAGAACGAGGCTCAGTACGGCCCCCGCTGGACCCCTCGCAGCATCATCTACCTGGTCGCTGTCCTGACGGGTCTCCGCAGAGGCGAGATAAAGAAGTTGACCTGGGGAGATGTCGATCTCGAAGCGTACAGCATCACGATCAGGGTCGGTGTCGGGAAAGCCAAACGCGAAGACGTCATCCCCATTCACCCACAAGCCGCCGAGGCCCTGGCCTCCCTCAAGAGTGCGCAGCTGAAGCCCACTGACCATGTGTTCAAGACCATGCCATCGTTCCAGACCGTGCAAAAGGACTTCGGCCGCGCCGGGATCACAAGGAAGGATGAGGCTGGACGGATTGTGGATTTTCACGCTCTCCGCACGACGTTTGGAACCAACCTCGCCCAGCAATCAGTGCCCCCTCAACACGCCCAACGGCTCATGCGCCACGCCGACTACCGGACCACCCAGAACCATTACACGAAGCTGGAGGTCACAGACACTCGGAAAGCCGTCAAGCGGCTGCAATCAATCGGCCCCACCGGGAACGACAGCAGATATGACAGCAGTGCGCAGCAAATACGGCAGCAGTCAGTGCACGCTTCAATGCGAGAGGATGCATCGGGGTGCGATAAACAGGAAGAATCAGGTGATGAGGAGGGGAAACCTAAGTCTCTTGATGAAGGAAGTTCTGGCGATTCAGTACCGACCGATGCGACCCAGTGCACCCCGGTGCGATGGAGCGGACGACGAGATTCGAGCTCGCGACATTCAGCTTCCATGAGAAGGCACAACCCCTTCCCGAGAAATTCCATCCCGACCAGTCTGTCCGCCAGGCTTCCATTCGCAGTCAATTCGGCCCACATTGTCGGGGCCTGCTGCATGCTGGTGTCCGACCAGTCGGGCGCTGCCATCTTGGGATCAGCCTCTAAATAATCGGCTAAAGCTGAATTCG
>JAJDCM010000361.1 GCA_029260825.1 Planctomycetota bacterium
ACTCGGCCAGCAATGATGGGCTCGGAGCGAAAAACCATCCCACAAACTTGACCAAGGTGATCAGCCCGTTCCCGAGAATCGCTGCAACCACAACTCGAGTCGTCGAGTCTCCCGCCATGGATTTTCCTTCTTCTCTGACGCGCCTTCCTCGGCACGATCCCCGAGGACTCCGTTCGCGAGCGTACACCAGCCCACTCCTGACCTCGTCATTGTCGTTTCTCTTGGCCGGAAATCACCTGAAAGCATCGATTATTCCACAAACTCCCGGGAGTAAAGGAAAAGGAAGGGTACCCGATAGGTTGACGAAGCCTTCTGAATCTGGGAAAACCTGTCAAAGCCATCCCAACCTCACTCGGCCGATCATCGGATCAACACGGGCATTCACGCATGGCCATTCTCATCGCCGTTTTCTTCTGGCTCATAAGCCGGCTTTGGTTCATCAAGCATATCGATGAGCCAGCTCCCGACCCCCAAGGTCGGTCTCCCATCTACGCCCACTGGCACGGCGACGAGCTCCTCCTTGCCGGAGTCTGCATCGGACGAGGAATGGCCGTCATGACCAGCCTGAGCAAGGATGGCCAGCTCATGACCCGGGTTCTCTCCCGCCTCGGGTTTCGCCCCGTTCGGGGATCAAGCAGTCGCCGGGGCGCCGCCGGCCTGAAAGCACTGATCGATCTCGTGGCAAAGGACAACTGTCAGGCATCTCTTGCTGTCGACGGACCCCGCGGTCCTATTTATCGGGTAAAGCCAGGAGTCCTCAAGCTTGCCCAGCAAACCGGTCATCCCATCATCGCCGGCGCCGCAGCCTCCAATCGCCGTCACATTTTTGTGAAGGCCTGGAATCAATGCTACCTCCCGCTTCCGTTCTCAAAAAGCGTGATCTTCTACGGTCAACCCGTAGAAGTCCCCCGGGACATCACCGCTGAGGAATTCGAGGAACTGAGGGTGTCTCTGGAAGAAACCTTGCAGGAACTAAAGGCCAAGGCAGAGACCCATTTCAATCGGGCCTTTGAGGCATCTCCCCGGAATTCGTAGGCTTGAAAAAGCACTGAGCCTGAAGATCCTACACGGCCTCCTCAAGAGAATTGCGCTCGTGAGGCCCTGTTTGGTTTCACCGTTCTGGAAGAAAAATCTTTCTCATCAAAAACCTGGATCCAGAGCCAAAACCTCTTCTATCTCAACGATTTACAGGTTAACCTCGGATCATCATCCAACCGGTTCTGTGCCCGACCCAACATGATCGTGATGAACAAAAGATGAGTATCCACACAACTCTCCTCCTCGGTCTCTGCCTGATCCCATGGCTGGTTTTTCCGGCGGCAACAAACGCACAACCTCCGACTTTCTTCAGCGAAAGTGACAGTCTCCAGATCAGTTTTCCTGATCCCGGGCCCGGTGGAGGACAACCTTATGGTCGAACCCATTCCTGTGAGCTCAATGGAGACTTCTACACCGACCTCGTGGTGATGCGAGGAAATCAGCCCTATTTCGTCTGCGGCCCGACCCTCTTTCAAACCCTGGTACCATTTGCCGAGGGCGCCACCGACTTTGCAATTCTTCCCACCCAGGGGCCCTCGGGAACGGATGCGATCATGATCGTGGGAGGAGCCGGGGCCGGAAAGTGGGTGTACCACCCGGGGCAAAAAGAGCTCATCCGCTCCGCGGTCGACGGACCCTGGGATTCCTGCAAGCGCATTCTTGCCGGGGACATCACCGACAACGGAAGAATCGATCTGGTCGCGGTCCGGGGAAACGACATGACCATCCTGGTCCAGCATTCTCCGTTTGGCTTTCCGACACCGGGACCATCCTTCTCGTTCTCGGCCACTGCCCCCATCCTCGATATCGCCCTCTTGAACTGGAGCGGCAACTCAAACCTCGAGATCGCCGTCATCACCACCAGTGGGATCGAGATCTACAATTTCTTCGGAAACGAGAGATTTGCGTTTTCGGTGACCACGGCCGCGGCTGTCATCGCTCCGTTCCGTCAATCGGGGTACCCACGGGACCGCCTTGCCGTCGCGGCTGAGTTTCCAACCAACAACGCCTTGTTCATCCTCGACCAGACCGGAATCGAAACCCCCGCCATCAACTTTGGTGCGATCAAGACCGTCGGCATCGATGCCGGCGATGTGGATGACGACGGATCGGATGACCTTGTTCTTCGAAGCGACACGACGGAGGAAGTGATCGTCTTTTACAATTCGAGTGCTGGGACCCCCACGTTTTCGATGGCAAACAGCTCCTTGATCGACATCGGCCTCGGGGACGCACCGGCAACCGGAGATGAATCATTTCCCGACCTCAGCGATTTTGACCTGGATGGTGACCTGGACCTCTTCGTTTGTTCCTTTGTTCAGGACACTGCCTACCTACTCAGTAACCAGGTTTTTGATCGGAGCACCATCACACCAACCCTGACCAGCAGCACGGTCTACGTGGTCGGCGGGAACCAGCCCCCCAGTCTGGGCATGGTGATGGACGAACCCCTTCAGCAGTTCATCTACTACAACTCGATGGAATGGACGATCTACAAGGGGGCGGACGCTTTCTCCAATGTTGCACCCGTCCCCTATTATCACGCCTATGACCCGGTGGATCCCTGGCCGTCCGCCTTTTCCCTATCCCTCGACCAGGTTCAGGATACGTCATCCGCGGTCCACTACGTGATTTTCCGCCTTGCCCATATCAATCCGATTACCGCAAGACCCGAGCGGGTAGGCCCCCATACTCTCGTTGCCTTCAGCACGGACTCGACCCCGGAGATGTCGGCCCTCTACGGCTTTCTTTTCTCGACCCGCAAGATCCGTTTTCTGGGCGGTCAAAACCCGGGCAACAATCCCGACTCGACCGAGGGCCCTGGATTCACTCCCCCTCCCTCGATTCCACCCGGGCCGGATATGGGCGGGCCTGGAACCAACATCGAGTAGGGACAAATACTAGATCCATCTTCGAACCGACCGCTTGAAACCGAGGTACTCCTCCCCGAATTTCTTCTCCAGATACCGCTCTTCGGGAAGAATGACGCCGTAGTGGAGAATCACCAGGGTCGGAACGAGAAGAACCAGAATCCATCCACTATCAAAAGCGAGGCCGCAACCAATCGAGACCAGCGCAAGGCCAAGGTACATCGGGTTGCGGGAAAAGCGGTATGGGCCCTTTCGGGTGAGCTCCGGCGTCATCCGCCGGGGACTCGGGTTCTGCCCCATCCTCATGAAAAGAGAAAAAGCGCAAGAAGTGGGAATCAGGCCGATGCAAATCAAAACAAGCCCGACCGCCAAGCCCCAGATGGAACCGCCTCGGAGGCCAAAGGGTACCCATTGATTCACGCCCCAACCCAACACAACCGTGCAGAGGAAGAGAGGCGGAGGCAGGATCACTACCCGAGCCCCTTCCTCGGTTTGATGAAGATCGTCAGAGTTACTCATCGCGCCCTTGCCTTGAGAAAGGTTTGACCGAGCCAGAAAAGGAACATACCGAGAAAGACGAAAAGCGCCCAAACCACCGGAGAACTCGACCCCGGAGATTCCGTCCCTCCATCCCTGGAGGACTCGGGTGCAAAAAGAGGAAGATGTCCAAGTCCCACGACCTGAAGCAAACCGCAACGAAAGGGAGCCAATCGGATATCATCTGCCGATGATGCCACCCGCGCCCTTGAAAGAGCAAGAGCCGGCGAACAGCGGTCCTCTTTCAAGAAGCGATGAAAATAGCGGGTGAGCTCGGTCGTCGGCCCAAGAAAAAGCTCGGCGTGGGAAAGCAAGACAGCCTGGGCCCCGGCGGATAGAAATGCACCGCCCAGATCCGCCGCGGCCGCATCTCCCCGGCGAACCGGCCCTTGCCCGGAACCGCAAGCGGTAAGAAAAACCAACCTGGGAACCTCCCATCGCGCCAGCCCGGGAGCCTCACAGAACGAGGCAATGTCCCGGGAAAATAGCTTCCCTCGATGTTCCTTGGATTCACTGAGTTGAAGCCCGGTCGACCGCTCCCGCGAAGGTTCATAGATCCCATGAACCAAGAGCTGGAGCACATCGATCTTCGTCAGAGAAAGACCAAGAAGATCGGGTACAGTGGCTCTTGCGCCCAGGAGAAACTCGACACCTTCTCCATAAACATCCTCCAGGTCCTTGATCAGGTTGGAAGGCAAGATCAGGGGGGGAAGCGACGGGTCGTCAGGATTCGTGGAAACCGGCTCCCCGACCAGAGCAAACTCGGTGGACGAATCGACCCCTTCCCTCAGACGAGATCGAGCACAAAGAAACACTCCAAGAGGAATCGAGGGTAGATAATCAACCGGCTTCGATAATCCCAGATACTCGGAATCGAGTAGGGGTAACCATTCAAAGGGAGTCGGGCCCAGTAGATCCGCTCCCACCACGGTGGCCCCCGTCCAATCGTCGACGATCTCTCCGATCAAAGGAGGAAGCAGGAGGCGGGAGAGCTCCCTGGCCAACATCCTCTCCTTGGCGATCGTCGCCTCCTTCACATTTTCATCTTCCAGATCCACAAGAGGTGTACAGAGGGCCGCGAAGTATGCCTCCCGAACGCGCTCGATCTCATCGCGAGACCCAAGCTCTTCGTGGACCAATCGCTCTTGATCCAGGGCAAAAACATGAGAACGGTGAGGCCCCGGCAAATACACCAGCAACCCTCGAGAATCTTTCAGGAGAGTTCGTCGAATCTCCACAAGATTCGGTGCCTCCCCGTGCACCCGGCGGACCAAGGAGCCCATGGCCTGAGTTTGCATCAATCGGAAAAAGGCCCTTTCTCCCCCTTTCTCTTTCCCCCGCACCGCATGGTCGAGCCGGATCAATTCACTCAGCAACGCCCGGCGCTGACCGTACTGAAGAAAGCCAACACCACCTTCCCGCAAAGGAACTCGGTTCCACTCGGCAAGAAAACTCTCAAACGAAGCTTCCAGATGCTTCAAGCATTCCTGAAGCCGGGAAGAGTCCGCACCTTGATCGAGGGCCAGCCTCGAAGATAAGGTCCAGAATTTCGCCCCCTGTCGAATCGGAATCTCCCCTTCTTCATCGGGAAGAACCAGGAGCTCTTTGGCTTCCTTCAAACGCCCCTCGGCGTCAGCGAAACGACCCTGGATGAGATGAACTTCGGCCAATGCGCACAATCCATCGATCCGCAGTCCCTGGGGCAAGTCCTCATCTTCCAGGAGTTCCCGAAGAATCATGCTGGCAGGTGATTCTGGAGAATCCTGAAGCGGCCGATCCTGGACTCTCGATCGCTCGGTCTCGAGCTCGGCGAGCGCCAGCAACACTCTTAGCTGCGCCTCTTGTCGTGGGTTTCTTTCGTAGAGTTCCCGTAGGGACAGATACTCCTCAACTCGATCGCGAACAGCAGAGTAGTCCTCGATCTCCAGTGAAAGTCGAATGTCGTTGACGTGAGCGCCCAGCAAACTCGTGGCTCGATCCGGGTCGTCAAGAGGCAGCTCCCGGGCAATCTGAAGTTGCCGCCGAATCAAGGGAGACGCCTGATCCGGAAGACCGAGATCGAGAAGAACCTTGGCTCGTATCGACTCCGAGTAACGACGTGCAGGATCCCACACCATCGTCTCCGGCGAAGCTTGCAACGCAAGATCGATCTCGTCAAGAAGAACGAGAGAGTCTCCCAGGTTGCCCAGACTCCAGAACACATCCGCAAGGAGAACTCGAATGAAAAGATGATGAGTCGGTTGATCAGGAATCGTGACGACAGCCCGCTCCAGAATCACTCTGGCCTCTCTCCCCCTTCCAAGGCCGAAGAGAAGCGAAGCTTGCTCGTATTCGGCGGCTGCGGAATGCTCGAAGTAACCGAGCGAGACAGCAGCCCTACTCGTCATTCGTAGGAGTTCCAGCTTCTCGTCCATGTTTCGCGCATGGGGAACCAGAGCTCGAGCCGAATAGAAGACGTAGGAGATCGCGTTCTTGTTGGTTCCTCGCCGCTCATGATCTCGCATCAAGCGGGTCAGTTTCTTCTTGGCCCGTGCCCGCTTGTCAGGGTCTTGCGACTGAAGATCCGCGACGTAGCCATCGTAGAGCTCCCTCTCTTTCTCGGGCTGAGAGAAAGCGGGAAGAACCAGAGTAAGGACAAAAAAGAGAAGAAGAGTTACTCCGCAGGTCGCCGGGCGTAGCCAGATTTTCTTCCCTTGTAGGCCCCCGAACCATCGTAAACCCAAACCTCCCACCGGATCTTGTCGGAAAACCCGGCCAGCGAATGCTCTTCCGGAGTCCATTCGAACGAAGACAGAGAAGGACTCTCGAGAGGTGGACGCTTGGTGCCTCCCGAGTCGTCGCCCGAAT
Source organism: Planctomycetota bacterium (assembly GCA_029260825.1). Taxonomy (GTDB): domain Bacteria; phylum Planctomycetota; class JACOTG01; order JACOTG01; family JAJDCM01; genus JAJDCM01. The sequence continues at coordinate 6,294 of JAJDCM010000361.1, forward strand.
CGTCGCCCGAATCGTCGTTGATCACAACTTTGTACTTCCATCCGGCTAGGGCATCTCCGGTCCAGCGAAATACGCCAAAGTCCTGGACGGTTCCAACGGGTGAAATCAGCTCAACCAATCCGCCAAGAGCCGTATTCGGATCACTCCCATCGCTCTCTGGATCACTCCGGATGAGGAGGAAACCGACCGCAACAAAGATCATAGCAGCGGCCGCCGCCCCGAAGACCCAAAAACGGACCCCTGTTCTTCTTCGCTCCGGCCGTTCAACCTCATCCAGCTTCCTCTGAAAAAAATCTTCAACAGTGCGTTCGCCGGAAATCCCCGAATCCTCCATGGCCTGGATCCGGGTCATTTCATCCGCTTCTTCCCTCGCCAGCCCATCAAGAGTCCCGGTCAACCCCAGCAAGTCCTGCACCAGGTTCTGACAGGCTTCGCAATGAACGAGTTCAGAGTTCTCAAAGCTCGCTTTGGCATCCTCGCCTTCCGCCAGGATCTCGGGGAGGCGATCGGCGTGTCTCTCTGCTTCGTGTCCATTCATGAGCTCTGCTCCTCGGACTTGAATCGCGCCTTGAGGATCTGGCGCAGCTTGATCAAACCCCGATAATACCGGGTCTTGGCCGTGTTCTTTGAGACTTCCAATCCGGCGGCGATATCATCGAATGTCCGACCTTCCAGATGCTTGAGTCGAATCACTTCTGACTCTTGCACCGGGATTTTCTCGAGTCCTTCATGAATATGTTCATAGTCGAGGGAGTCGACGACTTCGGGAGCCACCGGCTCCTCGGCCCGATCCCCAGCGTCGGCAAACAGGGTTGGAAGACGCCTGAGTTTTCGCAGCCTCGACAAAAGGGAGAGGTAGCAAAACCGATATGCCCAGGCCTCAAGAGGTCCCTGGCCAGAATAATCCTTGAGCTTGGACCAGATCGAACCGAGCACCTCCTGGGCCAGATCCTCCAGCTCCCCAACCCCAAGGGGTCGTCCCAACTTGTGATTGCGATACGCAAGAGTGCGCGGAACAGTTCGCAACCGGAACATCAACTGCTTCAAGGCCTCTGGTTCTCCGTCGACTGCGCGCCGCGCCAGGTTCAGGTCATCACGGTGGACAAGCTTCGTGTCCCTGTTGTTTTGCGCCTGAGAGACCATGAATGGTTTCCAAAAACTCCAAGAATTCTTCGGGAGAGACCCTGAAAAAAAACCCGAGATCCGCTATGGACCGAGACGGGCTCGAATCCGATGTGAACCGGGCAAGATCATACTCGAACACTTCAGATTACGGGGAATTTGAACCTTGCAATCCAAGCCCCCCTTGGGAACAATATCGACGCAAACCCAGGAGAATCAACCACATGGCGGAAGCCACGATCCAGTTCCAGGTCGCCAAAACACCCGATGAAGTGTTTCCTTTCATTTCGGACCTGGAAAAAGCGATCGATTGGGTTCCAGACCTCATTTCGGTGGAGAAAGTCTCCGAGGGAGAGATCGCCGTCGGGACCCTCTATCAGGAGTTCGTCCGGGTCGGGAAGAAGACGGGACACGCGACCTTGGTTGTGACCGAATTTGAGCCCAATCGAGTCTTCGCCCACAAAGGGCAAGGAGGCCCCTCTCGATTCACGGGGCGGTTCCTCCTTGAGCCTCACGACGGAGGGACCAGGATCACCTATGACTACTCGGTCAAAATGACTGGCTTCTCCAGGCTCCTGACTCCCGTGGTGGGCCGGTGGATCCGGAAGAATTCCGAAGCCGCCATTCAAAACCTGCAAAAAGCCCTCTCGAAGTAACAGGCGTAAAAAACCCTCCCTCATTGATTCAGGAAGCCGCCTGACCTAAGATGAAGAGGCACGCCAATGCTTCCTCCAACCGAGGGGATCTCATGAAATCACCACGAAGCCTCCTCTTCGTCGCCCTGTTGCTGACGACCCTGACCGCCTCTCCTCTCCTGGCCCATGGCGGAAGCTATCGAGGTCCAGGCGGTGGCCCAGGACCGAACAACCCCCAGGCACCTCAACCGGGGACAACCCCCGGTGGGCCTTTTGGAACGACCACTCGCCCCGGGTTCACCAGCGGTGTCACTCCGCGCGCCCCAAGGACCGCTCGGTCAGAGGGATTCGATCGATGGGAGTTCTGGTGGGCCTACAACCGGGAGCCCTTTCTTGATCTGAAAAGGCGGCTCGGACAAAACGACGACGCCACCGATCCAAAAGTCGATCGACTGGGCGCGGCGGTAGAGTTCGTCCACACCCGGCCGAAGGAGGTCGAGGTTCGGGGCGGGGGGGTCCGCGCTC
>JAJDCM010000362.1 GCA_029260825.1 Planctomycetota bacterium
CCGCCGCCGGACGACCGGCGACGGCCGCGGCCGCGCAGGGAGGGGGCAGAACAGGTCAGGCGGGTGGGGGCGCAAGAAGAAATCGTGGGCAGCAGTCCAGGAACGATTGAGTCCTTCTTTGTTTCGTTGCTTCCCTATTGACCCAGAGCTTGACCCAGAAGCTTTTCTGTTCCGAGCCGATGGCAGTGGCACACCGCCATGGCCAGTGCATCGGAAGCATCGAGGGGAATTTTTTCTTCTCGAATTCCCAGGATCATCCGGACCATCTCCAGCACCTGGGTCTTGTGAGCGTTTCCGTTTCCCACCACCGATTTCTTGACCACGGCCGGGGAGTACTGGAAGACTTCGATCCCGAGCTGAGTCGCGGCCAGGATGGCGATGCCTCGAACCTCTCCGATGCGAAAGGCGGCCTTGACGTTCTTCCCGTAGAAGGCCTCTTCAATTGAAACGGCCGCCGGCCTCACTTCTTTCATGATGTAGCGAAGTTCCCGGTCGATCTTGTCGAGTCTTGAGGCCACCGGGTCGGAGCTTGATCCTGCCTTGATGACTCCATGGGAGATGGGAGCGAATCGATTTCCGACGGTTTCGACGCATCCATATCCGGTATTGATGGAGCCTGGATCGATTCCAAGAACGCGAAATGTATCTGAGCCCATAGGCCGGGTGGTCCGAACTTGTCGATATCTGGTCGGAGCGCGGTTCAAGGGGGGCTCGTCGATCCTTGAATTCGGGATCGCCCAAGCCCGATTCCGGCCGCCCGACCGGAGAAGTGCCGCGGCGCGTCTAGACTAGTTCCCCGGGGAGGTGTTCGTCAAGGCGTCGTTGCAACGTGATGAACGCCATAATATAAGAAGAGGGTCCGGGACGCGGGAACGGGAATGGCCCGGGCCGCTCCAAGGTGAGGAAGGAGCCGAATCCATGGCCGAGGAAGACGACGCTGCGGGGAATGCGGCGGCCATCGTGCTTGCGGGAGGCAGCGGTGTGCGGTTTGAATCCGGGCGAAACAAGGTCTTTCATTTCCTCACCGACCGTCAGGTGGCCTTGCAAAGCCTTCTGGCATTCAAGTTTCTGAAGGAAATCGTTTTTGTGATGAATGCTGCGGACATGCCCCAGGGTGATTCTGATCTTGCCGGGAACAATCTTCAATCCCGTCTTCGAGATGCGGGAGTGACATCGATCGTTCCTGGAGGAGCCCGTCGGCAGGACTCGGTCTTCTGTGGTCTTGAGGCGCTTTCCCCGGGGATTGATCTGGTGGCGATTCATGATGCGGCTCGCCCATTGGTTACCGAGTCTTTGGTTCGGAGTGTCTTGGTTGCGGCGAAGGAAGCTGGCGGGGCGGTTCCGGGGCTTCCGGTTCGGGACACTTTGAAGTCGGTGACATCTTCTGGTGACATTCAAGGCACGGTTTCCAGGCAGGGTCTCGTGGCGGTGCAGACTCCTCAGGGTTTTCAGCGGGAGGTGATTCTGGCTGCTCACCGGGAGAATCAGAGGAACGGAAATGGGGACGTGACGGACGATGCTGCTCTGGTCGAGCGGATGGGTCATGCGGTCCGGATCATTCCGGGCGACCCGAGCAATATCAAGGTGACGGATCCGGATGACCTTCTTTTTGCGAGGACACTTCTTTTTGTTCGAGAGGCGTCGGTATGAGGGTCGGGATTGGATGGGATATTCATCGACTTGAGCCCGGGGCTCGGCTTGTTCTGGCGGGGGTGGACATTCCATCCGAGTCGGGGGCGGTGTCTCGAACGGACGGGGATGTTGTTCTGCATGCCCTGATTGATGCGATGCTGGGGGCGGCTTGCCTTGGTGATATTGGCGGCATGTTTCCGGAGACCGATGATCGTTTCCTGGGCGTGCCAAGTTGCGATCTTCTTCGTCAGGCGACGGATCGTGTTTTGAGGGAGGGGTACTCTCTTAACAACGTGGACGTGAATGTGATTCTGGAGCGCCCGAAGCTTCGACCTCATTTTGATCGGATGCGGGCGCGGCTTTCCGAGCTTCTTGGAATGGATTTGAATCGCATCAACGTGAAGGCGAGAACGTCGGAAGGAATGGGTCCCATTGGTGTGGGGGATGCGGTGGTGGCCCAGGTTGTACTTCTCCTGAGCGAGGCGACGAGTTGACCGGGTTGGATAAAGAGGTGTCCCGCCGTATCACGGTGGTGATCCCTACCTATAATGAGGCCGGGAATATTCCTGGGCTGGTTCCGAAGGTCCTTTCGATCCACGAGGACATTTCGGTGATCGTGGTTGATGACAACTCTCCGGATGGTACGGGGAAGCTTGCGGACGATCTTGTCGGGTTGTCGGCGGGGCGAGTCTCGGTCATTCATCGGGAGAAGAAGGCGGGGATGGGGCGGGCTTATGTCACCGGGTTCAAGCGAGCGATGGAGGATGGCGCGGATCTCATCCTGCAGATGGACGCTGACTTTGCTCATGACCCATCCTATCTGCCTGGTTTGATCGAAAACTCGGGGGATGCGGATGTGGTGGTCGGGTCTCGATATTGCCCGGGGGGCGATCTTTCGGGGCTGAGCCTTCCCCGGCGTCTTCTTTCTCGGATGGCGAATGCTTATGCTCGGACGTTGCTTGGCATCCCGATTCGGGACGTGACGGGGGGCTTCAAGTGCTATCGGAGGAGGGTGTTCGAGTCTCTTGACCTGGATCGAATCCGATCGACTGGATTCGCATTTCAGGTCGAGATCTTGTACAAGTGCTTTCTTCGAGGATTCAGAATTACTGAATTCCCCATCGTATTCAAGGATCGGCACTCGGGTCGCTCCAAGATGAGTTTGGGGATTATCCTCGAGGGATTGTCTCTGGTGCCGCGAATGAAGAAGCTCGCCCGGAGTGAGTTTGCCGAGCAAAGCAAGAAGAACGGCTAGCCCGAATAGGATCAAGGGGGTCAGGCAGTTTGTCAGGCTGGCTGGTCTCGAGTCTCCGACGGATCGAGAATGAGCGGCGAATCGCGAGTTGCGTCTTCGTTCTCCTGGTGAAGTCGTTTGGTTTTGAGTGCAATGCGGACAGTTCACATCAATACCGAGCGCACCTGGCGAGGTGGGGAGCAGCAAACTCTCTATCTTGCCAAGGGGCTTGCGAAGAGGGGGCATGGGGTGACGGTTGTTGCCCAGCCTGGCTCTCCGATGGCCGAGCGCGCGATGGCGGCTGATCTATCGGTAGCTCCCATTCCCATGCATGGCGAGGGGGACATCCTGGCGGTTGCTCGCATTGCCAAGGTGATCCGGCGGCAGCAGGCTCAAATCGTTCACATGCACACCTCCCATGCCCATACTCTGGGTTGTCTGGCTTCGATTTTTGCAAGAACCGGGATCCGCATCGTTTCACGCCGGGTTGATTTCACGATCTTTCGGAATCGGTTGAAGCTCTCTCGGTTCAAATATGGAAAGCTTGTGCATCGCTATGTGGCGATTTCCGAGGCGGTGAAGTCGGCACTGATGAAGGACGGGATAGGAGAAGATCGTATTTCGATCGTGAATAGCGGGATTGATCTTGGGCGTCATCCGATTCTCAGCGAAAGCGAGGTAGGTCTGGCCCGCGCGTCGATCCGAAACGAGCTTGATCTTCCTTCGGATGCGAAGTTGATTCTCAATGTTGCTCATTTCGGGTGGCACAAGGCTCAGGAGTATCTTGTTCGCGCAGCTCCGATCATCCGGGAGAAGAGGCCGGGGGCGATCATTCTTCTTGCGGGGGAGGGCGATCTTCTCGAGAAGATTCGGGCAGAGGCGGAGGCATTGGGGGTGCTTGATGTGGTTCGTTTTCTTGGTTTCCGAAAAGATGTGACCACTCTTCTTGATGCGGCGGATGTCTTTGTCATGTGTTCGGTGTTAGAAGGGCTTTGTACTTCGATTCTTGACTCCCTCGCTCGGCGCATTCCGGTTGTTGCTAGCCGGGCGGGCGGCATGCCGGAGATCGTTGAGGACGGTATAAACGGTTATCTGGTTCCCCCACGAGAACCGGAGGCTCTGGCAAACGCCATTGTTCGGGTCCTTGAGGATCCATTGCGAGCAAGGGGTTTTGGGGAGGCGGGGCGCAACAAGGTAATCGAGAGGTTCTCGGTGGACGCGATGGTTGATGGGACGATTGGGGTCTATGAGAAGCAGCTTCAATGCTCGGGCGTCGAGGTTGAGGGGGGCGTGTGTCCGTGAGCAAGAAAAAGAAGAAGCATCGAACGTCTTTGTTCAAGGGGCTGAAGCCGATCGTGCCCTTTGTGCTGCCGTACTGGAAGCTCGTGCTTGTGGTTGCGGCAGTGGCGACGTTGAGTGCGCTTAACTTCACCATGCGGGGTGTGATGGCCATCCCGATCGTCAACCTCGTGTTTCCGGAAGAGACATCAACCACCGAGGTGATTGACGGCGAGGTGGGGGTTGGTTCGGTGGAGGATGAGGGTTCTGTGCCGGGCGACTTGGTGGAGCTTCCGGGTGAGGTTGGTTTTGGGGAGGGCTTGATCTCCAAGATTCCGATGGGCAAGGAGCTTCTCGAGTTGTTCACGGAGAAGGCGAAGGTCGGCGGCTACAGTCCGATGCAGGTGGTGTTATTGGTTTGTGTGCTTGCGGCCTTCGTGACGTTTGTGGGGGCGGTCTCTCGGTTTGTTCATGTGTCTCTTTCTCATTATGTTCGTAGTCGGGTGGTGATTGATCTTCGGACGAAGGTTTATGCGCGGATCTGTCGTTTTCCGATTTCTTACTTTGATAAGGAGCGGAGCGGCGAGTTGATGTCTCGTCTGACGAATGATCTGGTCACGACGCATCGGGCGCTTGAGTATTTGTTTGGGGATTTGTTTGAGCATCCGTTCCGGATTCTTGTGGGTTCGATTGCTTTGTTTGCGATGTCCTGGAAGCTCACTTTGATTTCGTTTTTTGTGGGCATCTTCGTGATTCTTCCACTGGTGAAGATTGGTGGGCGGATTCGAAGGACGGCTCGAAAGCGCCAGGAGAAGGCGGCGGATCTTACGGACCAGATGGCCCAGACGTTTTCGGGGATCCGGGTAGTGAAGGCCTTCTCGATGGAGGACACGGAGGCGAATCGTTTTCGTGAGGAGAACCTGGATTATCTGGGCCGAGAGATGAAGGTTGTTCGGGGGAAGGCACTTTCCCGGGCGACGATGGAGCTTTACGGGGGGATCTCGGTTCCCATCTTGCTCTTTGCCGCCTTCTTTTTGATGACGAATCAGGGGGGTGATCGAGCGGTTTTGGTTGCCTATCTTGTTGTGGCGGGTCAGTTGTATCAGCCGCTCAAGGTTCTTTCCCGGGCCTACACGGTTCTTCAGGATTCCATTGCGGGGATGGATCGGGTCTTTGAGGTGATGGCGGAGGATGTGGCGGAAGAGGATCGAGAGGGGGCAAAAGACCTTCAGGGTTTGAACAACGAGATCGTCTTTGATGATGTTTCGTTTTCCTATGACGGTGTGACGCCCATCTTGCAGAATGTTTCCTTCAAGGCCAAGGCGGGGGAGATGGTTGCCATCGTGGGGCCAAGTGGAGCGGGCAAGACGACGTTGCTCGATCTTCTCGTCCGTTTCTATGAGCCGAATCAGGGCGCGATTCACATGGATGGGATTGATATTCGAGATATCACTCGTTCATCGTTGATGAAGAACATTGCCATGGTGACTCAGGATCCCTTCCTCTTCAATGCTCCGATAGGCGAGAATATTCGTTATGGACGTCCGGATGCCTCGAAGGAAGATGTTCTTTCGGCGGCGAGGGCGGCCCACGTCGAGGATTTCGTTTCTGCATTCCCGGAGGGTTACGACTCGATGGTGGGAGAGCGGGGTGTGATGCTCTCTGGGGGGCAGAAGCAGCGAATTACGATTTCTCGTGCCCTTCTCAAGAACGCACCGATTTTGATTCTGGATGAGGCTACGTCCAACCTGGACTCTGAGTCGGAGAAGTTGATTCAGAAGGCGCTTCCCGAGCTGGTGAAGGGGCGTACCACGTTCGTGATTGCTCATCGATTCTCGACGGTTCGGGCGGCGGATCGAATCGTGGTGATGAACGAGGGGACGGTTGCCGAGACAGGTTCTCATGACGAGTTGATTTCGAGAAGCGGGTTGTATCGGCATTTGCACGAGCTGCAGTTTTCTTGATCTGGGGGTTCTCGGGATGGGGGTTCTCGGGATTGGGGTTCTCAGGGATGGGGGTTCTCGGGATGAGGGTTCTCAGGATGAGGGGTGGACGCGCGCGAAAGGAGGAGTGACAGGGAGGTTCCTCCTTGCGCTCCCAGCGGGCCGCTCCTGATGTCCAGCCCAAAAGTCGCACGCCCGCGCTCGCTTGATGGCGGAGAAACCCCCCTGTCACTCCTCCTTAACTACGCGGGACCCGGCATTGGAGAATACCCATGCCGAAGAACGATCAAGAAAACAAGAGAAGAGGATTCCCGAGAAGTCCCACGTCAGTCGGCAAGGTTCTTGAGCTTCGCCGGAAGGACAGAAGAACCAGGGCTTCCGAGAAGTCCCACGTAAGTCGGCAAGGTTCTTGAGCTTCGTCGGAAGAACCAGAAGACCAGGGCTTCCGAGAAGTCCCACGTCAGTCGGCAAGGTTTTTGAGCTTCGCCGGAAGGACAGAAGAACCAGGATTCCCGAGAAGTCCCACGTCAGTTGGCAAGGTTGTTGAGCTTCGTCGGAAGAACAGAAGCAAACAGTCACTCCTTTTTGGACACGTGGGATCGGCAATGATGAATCCTCATGCCGAAGAACTTTCGTGTTCTAGTTGGTTCGGTCCCAGGGTTCTCCGATTACGTTGTGGAGGTGTTCTACGCCGATGGTGTCGGGCATGTTGTCCAGGGGGACTCCATCGACTTCGCTTCGAAGGCTGAGGTAGGCGGCGGTGGTTCCGGAGAAGTAGAAGGAGATACTGAGGGCGACGCTCAGCGCGTGGCCAAGACCGACTCCGAACCACAGGAAGAGTCCTGCTGTCCATTGGAGGAAGCTTGCGTCTGTGTCGGGTGGGGTTTTTGCTGTTCTGGCAATGGAGAGGATGTTGGTGAGGGCTTCGCCTTGGTAGAAGAGGGCGAGGGAGTCGATGGAGAGGGAGGTGATGAAGCATCCCAAGTAGCCGACGAAGCCGGCGAAGAGGAGGATGATGGTGTGGAAGAAGATGAAGTGGAGGGGGCGGGCGAAGAAGTAGGAGAACGCCCGGGTGGTTGATTCCAATGTTCCGCTTGCTTCGGTGACGAGGGCGGCGGTGGATGTGCCGGCTCCGGCGAGTCCGCAGACTAGGAGTAGGGCGAGTAGGATGGAAGCGAGGAAGGCGATCAGGTACAGGGGGATGAGGAGGATGGGGCCGACGCCAGGGATTTGTGCTATGAGTCCAACCAATCCGTTTGTTGCAAGGAGGCCCGCGAGTAATGCAACAAAGGCGATGGGGTAGAGGGTCGTTTTGCGCCGGATTTCGAGGCCGTAGTTCAGGGCAGCGCCGAGGGAGAGGTGATGATTTCTTGCGATGCGAAGAACCGTGCACCGGGAGATGGGGACGCAGAAGAAGATCCAGGCGGATAGGGTAACGAGTATTATTAGGGCGAGGGAGAGCGGTTGTTGGATGGCGGCGGTGATGAGTAGGATAAATTGGTTTTGGGGTGGACTGGGGGTTGAGGAGGCGGGGTTTTCGTTGTCGCCAAGTGGCGCGTCGGTGACGAGAGCTTCTTGGGCGAGAGTGGTGGGGTTGGTGAGTGGGATTCCGGTTTTCTCGAGAAACCAGAGCGTGGACTGAACAAGAAGCACGGCGATGAGGGCGAGTCCCAGCATGGGGAGTGAGTAGGGGATGGAGGTGAGTCCAAGAGCCGGAGTGGAGCGCAGGTCACGCGGAAAGAGCTCGTCGGAATCAGGTGGAAGCAGTTTGTCCCCGTCCATGGATGATCTAGCCTCTGTCCTCTGTGTTTTTCTCGTGTCCGCCCGGTTAGAGAAGTGGTCCTGGCTGGTTTTGTTGATCAAGTGTAGTTCGAAGCAGAGCATATGTTGTCAACGGGTTGCCAGCCAAGTCTGGGATTCTAACCCGAATCGGCGAGTCAATCCAAGTCGCTCGATCCCAAGGTCGTGGGAGGTCCGTGGTTGAAGGTTGGGGGGATGGGGGGTAGGGGTGTGATGGAGGGAAGGGAGCGGTGGAGAAAGGAGGAGGTGAGGAGGGAAAAGTGCGGAGAAAGAACAAAGGGGTGATCGGGAAGGTTGAATGGGGAGGGAGGGCAGAGCGGCGCGGGGGAGAGGGGCGAGAGAGTTCCGAGAAGGAACGAGGGCGACCCGGAGCGCTGAGGGGAGAACGCGAAGGGAGACCACGCGATAATGAAAGGCCACGCGTTGACGAAGCAGGGCACCGAGGAATAGAATAGATGGTCCAAATGCGGACGTAACTCAGTTGGTAGAGTGTCAGCTTCCCAAGCTGACTGTCGCGAGTTCGACTCTCGTCGTCCGCTCCATCGCACCCTGATGCACTGAGTCGCATCAGACGGTACTGAATCGCCAGAACTTCCCTCATCAAGAGACTTAGGTTTCCCCTCCTCATCACCCGATTCTTCCTGTTCATCGCACCCCGACGCATCCTCTCGCATTGAAGCGTGCCCTGACTGCTGCCGTATTTGCTGCGCACTGCTGTCATATGTGCTGTCGTTCCCGGTGGGTCCGATTGATGGCAGCTGTTTGACGGCTTTCCGAGTGTCTGTGAGCTCCAGCTTCGTGTAGTGGTTTTGGGTTGTCCGGTAGTCGGCGTGGCGCATGAGCCGTTGGGCGTGTTGAGGGGGCACTGATTGCCGGGCGAGGTTGGTTCCAAACGTCGTGCGGAGAGCGTGAAAATCCACAATCCGTCCAGCCTCATCCTTCCTTGGGATCCCAGCGCGCTCGAAGTCCTTTTGCACGGTCTGGAACGATGGCATGGTCTTGAACACATGGTCAGTGGGCTTCAGCTGCGCACTCTTGAGGGAAGCCAGGGCCTCGGCGGCTTGTGGGTGAATGGGGATGACGTCTTCGCGTTTGGCTTTCCCGACACCGACCCTGATCGTTATGGTGCACGCTTCGAGATCGACATCTCCCCAGGTCAACTTCTTCATCTCGCCTCGGCGGAGACCCGTCAGGACGGCCACCAAGTAGATGATGCTGCGAGGAGTCCACCGCTGGCCATACTGAGACTCATTCTGCTCGTCGATGTCTTGGGTCACCTGGATCAGGCGGTGGATCTCATCGTCATTGAGGGCGCGTCTTTCCCGCTTGCGATCAAGGTGCTCGTTCATCTTGGGGACGATGGAGAGGGGGTTCTCGGGGATCCGAGATGACTTGACGCACCAGTTGAAGAAGGCCACCCAGGCGGCACGGTGATCATTGCATGTCCTTGGCGATCGCGAGCCTCTGAGGGCCTTCAGGCGATGCTGGAGGAGTTCTGGAGTCACATCCGCGAGGCGGGTGACCTGGGTGTCCTTCAAGAGTCCCATCAGTTGAGCTCGACGACCCTGAAGGTGCCTCTTGGCGTGGCCTGATTGCTTGCAATCCTCCAAGTAGGCCTCGATGTGGTCACGGATGTGCGTGCGATCAGCGGCGGAATACCTATCTGTCCTGGGATCAATCACTCCTTCGCGCCGAAGTGCACTCTTGGCTTCCCGTTCCCTCAGGATTCTTTCGGCGGCTCGATGATCGGTGGTGCGGGTGGAGAGATTTCGGCGACGGCCCTGATG
>JAJDCM010000363.1 GCA_029260825.1 Planctomycetota bacterium
TGTCAGCAGCCTGGCCGCCACCGGCCCGTCGTCCGGGGGAGTCCCCCACGAAGAGGATGCTCCGGTTGCCCCGGTGACGCCCTACGGGCACACCAAGCTCGCCGGAGAGGCTGAGGTTCGTGCTCATCTTGGCAAGATTCCCTGGACAATCGTGCGGCCTCCAATTGTGTATGGTCCTCGCGATCCCGCACTCCTTCTTGTGTTTCGTTCGGTGCGGCGGGGAATTGCGCCCTTTTTGGGGAGGATCGAGCGGCTTTATAGCTTGATTCATGTTCGGGATCTTGTTCAGGGAGCTTTGGAGGCGGCCAGATCTCCGAAAACCGCCGGAGAGACCTATTTTTTGACCCACGAAGAGTCATCGTCCTGGGATCGCGTCATGGACCACATACGACAATCCGTGCGTCCGGGTGCGAAAAATGTGCGGATTCCGCTCCCCTTAGTCACTGCGGCAGCGGCTTTAAGCGACGTTGGCGCCCTGATCTCTCGCAAATCGGCCATGCTCAGCCTGAAGAAGATGCCGGAGATCCGGGCCAAGGAATGGCTTTGTACCTCAAAGAGAGCACGGGAGGCGTTCGGTTTCTCGGCCCAGGTCGGCCTCCAGGAAGGGATTCAGGAGACGGCGGATTGGTATCGAGAAGTCGGCTGGCTCCAGGGTTCATGAAACCTGCGGGCTATTTCAAAACCTTTGACATGATGGGCTTCCACTTGCTACTACCCTGAGGGAGCACAGAACCTTCCTATGGAGCAAAGCACATCACTTTCGGTTACCGTGATCATTCCCCATCTCAAACGGGAAGATCTTCTGGCGAACTGTATCCGTGCTCTTCGGAAACAGGACCATCCCGAATTCCAGATCGTGATCGTGGACAACGGCTCGAATTCGCGCCTCGAAGCCTACGAGGCCGAGGACGGGATCTCCGTTCTTCGACTCCCGGAGAATCAAGGTTTCTCCGGGGCCGTTAACCACGGAATTCGCGGGGGAGATTCCCGTTACGTGGCCCTCCTCAACGATGACTGCGTCCCCGAGCCAGACTGGCTTTCTTCTCTTGTAGGTGGTCTCCAGAGGCATCCAGAGGCCTCTTTTGCCGGTTGCAAGATGACCCGGCCCGGCGGTGCGAACCTGCTGGATCGGGCTGGGGACGGGCTGGGTCTCCGGGGCATCCCCTATGGAATTGGCCACCTGGAAGTCGATGAAGGCCAATATGATCGGGACCGAGGTCCTCTTGGCATCTGTGCTGGAGCGGCGCTCTATGAGCGATCCCTCCTCACCGAGCTCGGTGGATTTGACGAGTCGTTTTTTGCGTACCACGAAGATATGGATCTCAGTCTGCGGGCAAGGATGCGGGGCCATCGATGTGTGTACGTGGGCTCGTCTGTGGTCAGCCATGTCGGGAGCGCAACCACGGGAAGTCCTTTCAATCCATTCACGATTTACTACTCCACCCGGAATCTGATCTGGCTTCAGGCCAAGAACTTACCCCTGTCTCTTTTGGTGCGACTTTCTCTGCATCTTCTTCTGGGTCACGGATTGTGGTTTGGAAAAATGGCGGTAAAAGAGAGGCAGTGGATTCCCTGGCTCAAAGGGGTCTTTGTCGGTGTTGCGGGGGCTTTTAGAGTACGCTCCCGGGGGAGAAGGGAACGCGAATCCTGGGTTCTCTCCGGCCAGGACATGCTTTCTCTCCTTCGAGACTCCGAAGAGGAGATTCGCTCTTCAGTGCGTCGAAAGAGGTCGCCAAGGAGGCCTTCGACGTCTCCTTCGCCTTCGATCGGCGACAACCAAAAAGCCCCCATTTCCGTCCCGCGAGCCGAGTCCGTGGGAGATCCCAGGCGATGAAGAGGCAGACCAAGGTCGGGATCAAAGAGGTCGCCGACCCACCAGAGGGAGCAGCGACGGCTGGTAAGCCTCTTCTCAGCCCCCTTCTTGACGGCCGTGAAACCGGCGCGCCAGCTTGTGATGTTTCGGTTGTCATCGTCACCTTTGAGAGCCGTGAGGTCATCTCCCGTTGCCTTGACTCGATTCCGGGGGCGCTGGAGTCCCTCGACTACGAGGTTTTGGTCGTGGACAACGGCTCGGGAGACGGAACCGCGGCATGGGTTGGCTCTCAGCATCCTGAGGTTGGTTTGCTCGAGAATCCAACCAACCTGGGGTACGGGGTCGCAAATAATCGGGCTTTGGCGATTGCCCGGGGGAGGTTCGTTCTTCTTCTGAACCCGGACACGGAGCTTACAGCGGGTTCTCTACAGGAACTGGTGTCGTTTGCCGAGAAGAAAGAGGGGGCTGACATTGTTGGATGTCGGCTTCTTATGTCCGACGGTAGCATCGACTTGGCTTGCCGAAGAAGTTTTCCGACGCCACTCGTCTCGCTCTACCGCCTGCTGGGACTTTCGCGGGGTTTTCCGCAAAGCGAGAGGTTTGGGCGTTACAACCTGACCTACTTGGATCCGGAAGGCACTTATGAGGTAGACTCGGTGGTCGGAGCCTTCATGCTGGTGAAAAGAGAGCTTCTCTTGCGGATCGGATTTTTTGATCCGGACTTCTTCCTCTACGGCGAGGATCTGGACCTGTGTTTCCGCGCCAAGGAAGCGGGGGCGACGGTGATGTACCGGGGTGAGGTGGTTGCCCACCACATCAAGCGAGCCAGCAGTAAGAAGAGGCCACTTGCCAGCTGCTACCATTTTCATCGGGCGATGCTTGGATTCTACGGAAAGAACCTGAAGCATCGTTATCCGTTCTGGGTTCATGGATTGATCCGGGTTGCGGTCTTGACGCGATTTGCGAGTGCTCTTGTGGCATTGAGCGCCACTCAAACCGGTCGCCAGCTTCTGAAGAAACGTTCACGATAAGGGTTTGTTGCATGCAATCACCGACCACACCAGGCCAGGGTCCTCAATCACAGCTTCGGATGCCGATGAGCGAAGGGTCGACTGTCGGCAAGACCGAGGCGGATGCGGTCGGGAAGCTCAATGAGGACCTCACATCTTCCCTTTCCGCGGTGGTCGTGGGACTCGAAGGGGTCGTGGAAGAGCTCTTGATCGCATTGCTGTGTGAAGGGCATGCTCTGCTGGTCGGAGTGCCGGGCCTTGCCAAGACTCTGCTGATTCGATCGATCGGCCAGTTGCTCGAGCTTGACTACAGTCGAATTCAATTCACTCCCGACCTCATGCCCTCCGACATCACGGGAACCGAAGTCATCACCCAAAACGAAGATGGGCAGCGTGTTTTTTCTTTTCTGTCGGGTCCGGTCTTCACCAATCTTTTGCTTGCGGACGAGATCAATCGGACTCCACCAAAGACCCAGGCCGCTCTGATGGAGGCAATGGAAGAGAATCAGGTCACTTCGGGTGGAAAGCTCTATCCTCTCGAGGGACCATTCCTTGTCTTTGCTACCCAGAACCCGATCGAGCAGGAGGGGACCTATCCACTCCCTGCCGGGCAGCTTGACCGATTCATGTTCAACATCAAGCTGGACTATCCTTCCTTCTCCGATGAGGAATCGATTGCCCGGCTCACCACATCGGTTCGAAAGACCGAACTTCATCCACTCGTCACCCGAGAGGAAGTCCTGCGGATGCAGTCATGGGTGAGGAAGATGCATGTTTCCGAAGAGGTGATGAAGCATGCCCTGGAATTTGCTCGCCGCTCGCGCCCAAAAGATGATCGAGCGCCTTCGTTCGTGACGGAGTGGCTGGCATGGGGAGTGGGACCTCGCGCCGCCCAGGCTCTCATCATGGGTGCCAAGGCAAGAGCTCTTCTTCTGGGGCGAGTGACTCCGAGCAAGGAAGACGTCAATGCCCTGGTTCTTCCCGTCTTTCGTCATCGCCTGATTCCAAACTTCCAGGCGGAGGCCGACGGGGTTACGTCCGATGAGCTGGCAAACCGGCTTCTCGCCGAGGTTGGCGGGGTCGGACCCTACAGCGAAAAACCACAGGCGTCCAGGTGGAGTTCGCTGATCAAGAAGGTCTTTGCGGGCTAGTTGTAGAAGAAACCCGTGACCGGCGGTTGCCAGTCACGGGCTCGGTTCCATCGGGCGTTACCCTCGCAGTTGCTCTGCTACGTATGCCCGGGTCCTACGGACGAACAAGGACGATAGCGAGTCTGGGGCGGGTCGAGAGGGAGGCAGCTCCACAGTTCGACGAACCCGTGTTGCGGGTGAGCTTGTTGTTCGCGGCTCCGGTGCCGAGAGTAGTGCTTCCGCAGTTGACGTCTTCGTCTCCGTTGTTGCTGAGGTTGTTGTCGGCAATCGTGCTGGCGAGAACGCCCTGAAGGTCGATGCCGTCGGCGACGTTACCGCTGGCGACGTTGAAGGTGACGACTGCGTTAACGACTCGTTGATTTCCCTGGCTTGATCCGCTGGACACTTCGCTGACGAGAGCGATTCCGTCCGAGCATCCCTGGACCGTGTTGCAATGGATGGTCGCAAGCGAAGAGGAAGCGTAGATTCCAACGTCGAAGTTTCTCACGACGTTGTTGGCGAAGAGGTCGGCAGAACCCGGAACTCCGATGTTGAAATCAATGATTCCGGAGACAACCAGTGAAGCCTGTGCCACACCCGGTCCTTTGAAGCGGGAGTTCACGACCGTTGCCCGGTCGCTTCCTTCCTGGATGGTCACCCCACCGTTACCACCAAGAGGAGTGGAGGCGATCGAGAAGATGCATCCGTCGACCCACAGTCGGTCGTTGTCGCCGACGCCGTAGATTCCGTTGGCGCAGTTCGAAGTGGCAGCGTTCTTCATGGTGAACTCCTGCACACCTTTCTCGAGGACGACAGCAGCTTCGAAGTTCTCAAAGAGGATCGTGTCGACGGTAACTCCGCGTGCTTCGGTGTTCAGGGTGAACGTCACGTCGGAATTTTCTGCATCGAAACTTCCAGGCCCTTGAATCGTGGTGGCGACCGTCGGCGGGCCGGCCTCATACTGGCCTTTGATGGTAATGAACGGGGTATCGATCACGATTCCGTTCGAGGTCATGGCCGAGAAGTTGAACGCGGTCGGAGTCGAGTTCGCGGCCCGGTTCGCGAGGATGATCACGTCGCCAGGTGAGGCGGTGGTGATCGCGTCGGAAACAGCAGTATAGTCTGCCGACGTGCCGGTCGGAGTGACAGTGATCGTGGCGGCGTTTGCCGTTCCGGCCAGTGCCAAGATGGCTGACGCAAAGGCCAACCCGATTGGGTTCTTCATCGTTCTCATGGTTGCTTCTCCCTCGGAGGTTCCGGATTGCGTTGAATCCGGGGGACCTCTTTCATCGTCCTGTTTGCCGCCCGATGGAATGAGGGGCGGTACCTATTACCAGTCTGCGCGATCCGGAATGGAATCCGCAGGTTGAAGCTTGAGGAGCAAGCTCTGTTCCATGTGGAAGCAACATTGATGATTTAATTGCTAGCCGAGAGGTGGCGAGAACTTAGAGGAGGGGAAAAGTCCTGAGGTGAGGGAGTAAGGGTATTGCCGGATCAGATCTGTTGAAATCGTGAAACGATTGGTGGTGAACAAGGCCCATTGGTGATCCGGTTCCCGCTGGGTGCACGGCGAACTCTCAACAAAAAAGGCACGGGGTTTAGCCCGTGCCTTCGTAAGTTCTTGGTTTGGTTGGGTATGCCTGCTAAGCGTCGGTCTTCTTCTTGTTGGGAGCCTCCGCCGGAGTTGCCGGTGCAAGCTCTTTTGGAGCAAGGGTTTTTA
This sequence comes from Planctomycetota bacterium, assembly GCA_029260825.1. GTDB lineage: Bacteria > Planctomycetota > JACOTG01 > JACOTG01 > JAJDCM01 > JAJDCM01. The sequence goes on from JAJDCM010000363.1 coordinate 5,674, forward strand.
GCAGAGCGATTTGATCCAGGAACAGTTTGCTGTATCGGTCGCCCGGCTCGATTTCCTGTGCACGTTGGAACGCCTGGGTTGCCGTCTCCAGATCTTTGGAGAAGAAGGCGTTGTATCCCAGGCAGAACTGGGCGGCGGCATCGAAGGGATGCTCGGCAATGTAGGTTCTCACCAGATCGAGATGGATCTTGAAGTCGTCGCCGTTTCCGTAATACTCCCGACGATCGATGGTTTGTTCCACCCAGTTGGGTGCTCGATCCAGGCCTTTCCTCAGGTTGTAAGCCCCGTAATGATAGTCGCCGGTGGCAAAGAGGGCTTCTCCAAGGGCAAACTTTGGAACTGCAGCAGAAGGATCTTCCTGGACCGCTTTCTTGAAGGCATCCACTGCCTGGGCGTATTCGCCTCTCTTGAAGTGGATGTCTCCCAGCCGAAGGTAGAAGTCTACCAGGGTTTCGTTGGTGGTCTCTTCCTTGGCTGGCTCGTAGTTTGAGGCAGGCTCGGAGCCGCCTTCATAACCTTCGCCGTAGTAGTTGTTATAGACCGGATAGTACTCGTCATAGTAGTAGTTGTTTTGCGGCGACGCGTAGTAGGGATAATCTGAGTAGTAGTAAGACCGGCCGTAGTTGTAATAGGGGTACCAGTAATAGTAGGTAAAGAAGGGGCTGTACCCGTAGTGCCACGGATTGAAGAACGAATGGCCAAAATGGAAGCTTGCGTGGAAAGACCAGCCATGATCAAAGTCATTGTGGTAGCCGTAGAAAGACTTTCGATGGTCTACATAATCAACGTTGTAAGGATTGTTGATCACTCCTGTCGACCCTCCGCCCCGTTCCACGGTGCCGGTGCCTAGCTGGCTGCCATCCACTCTGTTCAGACCGGCGATGCTGCTACTACCCGAAGCGTAATTCCCGGTGCCGTAGCGTCCCTGGGACGTGATCGGCGATCCTGGAGTTCGTGAGGCCAGGCCTCCTGTCGCCTGGGCTGTTCCGCTGTTGCTTCGACTTGTTCCGCCAACGCCGCTTCCCGTTGTGCGGGAGGTTGTTCCCCCCGAGCGATTCGGAGAAGCAACGGTGCGGCCCTGGGGCACCCGTTCTGCGGGAAGGCCCAATCGGCCGGTGCTTTCAGTGACTCCGCCGTTGCGGGATGTCGTGCCCGAACGACCGGTGATCCCTCCGGTGCGTGTTCCTGGTTCTCGTCGCGATACGGTTCCCCGAGGAACCGAGGTGGTCCTCGAAGGACTTCGGTCATAGGGGCTGTCAATGACGACCGTGTCGTTGGAGCGTGATCCGGCACGAGATCCGGTTGAGTCGGTTGCTCGGGATGAGAATCCACGGGAGCGATCGTATTGACGGAAGCTATCTTCCGAAACGCGAGGGAAGCTTGATGATTCCCGGTGACGCAACGTTCCTGCGGAGACGCCGGTGCGAGAGCCCGAGGTCGTTCCGGACCGGGGAGTCGTGGTTGGATTCGAGTTATTAAATCCGTTGGTGCCGCGGGAGTTGAGTCCGGAACGAGAAGATGTTGAAGGAGTGGTCGTTCCCCGGTTCGAAAAACCGGATCTGGAGCTTGTTCCTTGTCGACTGAAGCCGTTTGTTCCCCGGCTGGTGGTTCCTCTACTGGTGGTTCCCCGTGACGACGACCGGGATGTCGAACCGACCCCTCGGCTTGTGTTGGATCGACTGGAGATTCCGGACCGACTTGTAGTTCGTCCGCGCGAGGTTGAGCTTCGGGATCCGATGCTTCCTCGAGAGCGGGAGGAGATTCCGCTGCTGCGGCCGCTCGAGCGACTGCTGCGACCGATGGATGAACTTCTTCCGGAGGACCCACGAGAACTGGTGCCTCTTGAAGAAGAGCGGCTGCCGCCAGAACGTGAGCCACCGACCGAGCGGGAACCACCGCCTCCGGAGCGGCCCGAAACACCCGAGGAGGAACCGCCTCTCTGGGCGGAGCTTTCCGCAACGATGATGAGCGGCGTTGTAGCCGCGATGACTGCGGCAAGGACAAATCCACTAAAGGCACGTTTCGTGAACATCGTTGATTCTCCCGGATTGGGCTTCATCAGAATAAATGCATCGAACTTGAATTATAAACGCAAGGTCCGTACCAACGCCAGGCACGAATTCCCCCCGAGGACCTACATGAGATCGTTCTCGCCTCAGACTTCCGGCGTATCTCTGTAAGTGTCTGTCCAGAATGATTGTACGGTCTTTGGCGTCTTGTCGTCTGAATTTATTTCGTGACGGGGATCCTGTCGGTCTGAGGGGGATTCAGCCATATCTCACCGACATTACCCCAAGATGAGGACAGGGAGTGTCCCCAGGTGAGGACACTTCTAGATTCTTGATCGGACCAGGTCAATCAGCTCGAAGTCGTCCACCTTCACCAGCCCCTGATCGGTCAATTTGAGGTCCCCGATGACGGATAGAGTCAAGAATGAGAGGGCCATGAAGGGGCGTCTGAGCTTCCCACCCAGAGATTCGGCGGCGCCGTGCAGTTCTTTGAGCTGGGCGCTGAGTTCGTCCGCCCCGGCCCCGCTCATGAGTCCGCCGATGGTAAGTGGCACATCTGCCAGGACTTTCCCATCTTGTACCACGCAGAATCCTCCCTGGATTTTCACCAGGTGAACCGCGGCGGTGAACATGTCAAGATCGTTCGTACCGGCAAGAACGATGTTGTGTGAATCGTGTCCAACGGACGAGGCAATCGCTCCTGCTCGCAGCCCGAAGCCTCGAACAAACCCCTTACCCATGTTTCCAGTGGCTCGGTGTCGCTCAACGACCATGAGCTTGCAAAGGTCTCTTCCGGGATCGGGCCGCAATTCACCATCGACCGGAACGAGGGTGTCCGTGGAATGACCGGTGTCGATCCGATCCTCGAGGACTTCGATCACGTTTACTTCGTGCGGGCCTTCCCGATCCACTTTGATGGGAAACTGAGGTAGCTCGAGCCAATGCACATTGATGCTGCTGCGCATCCGGTGCTCCTTGGCGGGGCCCTGGGCTCGATCGAGGATCTTGCCGTCGCGAGCGACCCGTTGACCCCCGTGGTAGACCTCGGTGACCCGACATTCTTCAAGGTCCGACAGGATGGCGATGGACGCAAGTTTTCCTGGGGAGATGGCGCCAAGGTCCCGAAGGCCGAAATAAAGGGCGGGGTTGAGGGTGGCCAGGCGAATGGCATGGATCGGATCGAGACCGGATGCGATGGCGCGCCGAATGATGTGGTCGATATGCCCCTGGTCCAGGAGATCGTCCACATCTTTGTCGTCCGTAACGAACATGAAGCGGCCCAGGGTTTCCGGTTTGACGAGAGGAAGAAGAGCGTCGAGGTTCCGAGCCTGGCTTCCCTCACGAATCATGATTGAAAGGCCAAGGCGCAGCTTTTCCTGTGCCTCCGCCAGGGTGGTGCATTCGTGATCGCTGCCGATTCCGGCGCTGATGTATCCGCAAAGGTCCTTGCCGGTCAGGCCCGGCGCATGGCCATCGATGGTCTGGTTCGCGATGAGCGAGATCTTGTCGAGGCAGTCTTTGTCCCCCGCGACGACTCCGGGGTAGTTCATCATTTCTGCCAGACCCAGGACCCATCGGTCACCGAGGAGGGGCTCGATGTCCAGGGCGGAAAGTTCTGCACCGGCACTTTCAAACGGGGAGGCCGGAACGCAGGAGCTCATCATGAAGTAGACATGAATCGGGCAGTATTTGCTGGACGAGAGCATGAACCGAATGCCCTCTGCACCCATCACATTGGCGATTTCGTGGGGATCGGTGACAACGGCGACCGTTCCATGGGATGCTACCAGTTTCGAGTACTCGGGAACGCTCAGCATCGACGACTCGATATGAACGTGTCCGTCAATGAAACCGGGACAAACGAACTTGCCGGAGACGTCGACGATTTCCTTTCCGTCGTAATCGCCGATGCCGACGATGCGGTCGCCGACGATGGCGACGTCCCCCGGGTGAATTTCGCAGGAAATGACGTTGACGATCTGACCGCCCTTGAGGACCAGATCAGCCGGCTTTCGTCCCGTGGCGACGTCGATTCGGGTTTTGAGGTCCATGGAAACTCCGGGGGCGGTGTGCAAACCAGTTTTGACAGGGAAAGACTACGTTCTACATTTTCCTGACATTTGGACAATCCGAAGGTCTTGACTCCGGTTCAACCCAGGAGGGACTCTGGCGACATGACGTCTGTACTGGTTGTTTTTGAGTATCCATCGCTGAATGGGGGGGAACGCTCGTTTCTCGCCAATGTTCCGTGGTTGCACTCCGAGGGGTTTTTGGTCACCGCGCTGGTTCCACCGGGGTCGCTCGAGAGGGCGATGGGCGCCTGTGGCGTGGAGGCAATTCTCTGGCCCTCTGAGGGGCAAAAACTCTCCCTCTCGGATCGCCGATCGGCTCTGGCTACCTTCTTATTGCAGCGCAAGCCGGATCTTGTCCACTCAAATAGCCTTTCCATGAGTCGGATGGCCGGTCCGGTGCTCGCTGAAAGGCGCATTCCCTCTCTGGGGCATCTGCGGGACATCTTGAAGCTGAGCTCCCAGGTGATTGCGGATCTCAATCGAAACGATCGTCTGCTGGCGGTTTCTCAGGCGACCCGGGAATTTCATGGAGCCCAGGGACTGCTGACAGAAAAGACTCATGTGCTTCACAATGGGGTCGACCTGATCGCTTTTGGTTGTCGCCCCAAAGATGGTCGTCTTCATCGAGAGCTGGGTCTTGATCCAAAAATCAGGCTCGTTGGCTCCATCGGTCAGATCGGGATGCGAAAGGGAGTCGATGACCTGTTGAGGGCAGCGGAGGTCGTGGTCAGGCATCATCCTTCGGTCCACTTTGTTCTGATCGGAGAAAGGCACTCGGGAAAGGATGAAGCGATTCGCTACGAGAGAGCCCTTCACGCACGTGCCGATTCACCGGAGTTGCAGGGGCGTTGCCATTTTCTCGGGACGCGAGATGACGTTCAGGGACTGCTGCCCGAGCTGACCGTCCTGGCTCACCCATCTCGCCAGGAGCCTCTTGGACGGGTCCTCCTTGAGGCTGCTGCATGCGGCATTCCCATCGTTGCCACTGACGTGGGAGGAACCAGGGAGATTTTTCCCGACCCCGCTGGTGCGGCAAAGCTGGTGTCGCCGGCCTGCCCGGAAGAGCTTGGGACTGCTCTTTGCGCTCTTCTGAATGATCAAGGAATGCGGCGGGATCTGGGTCGTCGAGCCCGGCTTCGGGCCGAAGAGGGATTTGATGCCGAGGATCGGGCCAAGGACCTTTCGACTCACTATCGAGAGGTCCTGAGCGGGGAACGTCACTCCTGAACCCTTTTTGGCGCGTCGGTCAGGTCGGGGGGAAGGACGGTCCATTCGTCACTGATCGCTTCGCTGATTTGTGCCCGGGTCAACCCCAGGGCCTGGCTGAGGTCGGCTCCACTCAGATTGGCGTTCTTCAGATTGGCATTTCGAAGCTTGGTCTCCTGGAACTTCGCCCCCCGAAAATCCACGCCGGTGAGGTCTCGATCGGAGAGGTCGAGGCCACGCAGGTTGGTTGCGCTCAGGTTTGCTCCCTCGAATCGAGCGTTCCTGACATCGCTGTTGCCAAGCCGGGCTCCACTCAGGGTCGCCCCGCGAAGATCCGCGTCGTGGAGGTCGGTCCAGCGAAGATCGCCGCGGGAAAGGTCGGCTCGATGGAGATCCGAGCCGGAGAGATTCGCCCCATGAAAGTCCATTTCCCGCAGATTCGCCCCGGCGAGAGGGGCATTTGAGAGATCGATTCGCATTCCATAGGTCTCGAGACGACTGTCTCTGCGGCCGATGATGGTCAGCATGATCTGGGTGTCCAGGGGGATGTCACTGGGAGGCTGGCCCGGATCGACCTCTCGATTCCTTAGCCTGGCGGTGAAGATTTCGATCATGGGCCAGTAATAGGATTTATCCAGGAGGCCGATCTGTTCGATGGCGTAGAGGGCGCCTCCCCGAACCGACACGTCGTCATGGCCAAGGAGCTCGAGGGCGTGGGAAAAGCGGTCTACAAGCTGGATTGATTGGCGATCCTGGGCAGCGGGTCCAAGAGCGCGCTCCCCCGGGTTCTCGGCTTCCTTTGGTGTCTCTTGCTCTTTTCTGGAGTCTGTTTCCTGTCTTCTGGCCTCGGTTACTTTTCTCTCGCTGGTTTCGAGTCGGTAGAGGCGGGATGCGACTCGATCGAACTCGGCCCGCATGAGCTGTTGGGTATGGTGAAGCTCGCGCCAGGTCATCCAGAGCCCGGAGACAATGGCGACGCTGACCACGAATTTTAGAAAACTGGTAAATGAACTGCCTTGATTCGGCGCCGCCATTGTTGCCCCCTCTTTTGAAACCTGTCGGATGGATTCTGATCCTGTGAATCCAGGCACCAGTATAACGCACCGGTTGAAGGTGGAGAACCCGGGGGCTTTGGATGCTTTGCCGGCAATGGTCCGTCGAGAATTGACCCAACGTCTTGACTCTCTTACCCCTTACCGAAAGTACGCCGATATTTTCGGGAAGATGGGCTACAATGCGCGCGTAGCGAGTAGGCCGATCAGAGGGATCCCCGATGGATTGGGAAGAAAATACGTAGGCTTCCTGCCGACGGTTGGTTATCTTCTTTGCTGATGCTCAAGCTATCCCAGGAGATGGAATGCGGCGGGATTCTTCATCTTGCTCGTGGTTGTTCAGCGAGTCTGATTCAAATCCTTTGCGTTCATTCCTTTTGACTTGTCACCAGTCAGTTTATTGCGCACGAGGGATCTGTGCTAGTCAATCGCAACACGTTGTCCATGCACAGTCGTTGGATTGCGGTCTTCGTTACCGGCACTGTGCTCACCATGGTTTGGTATTTCTTCTACGCCAGCAACGATGGCTCGGATCGTTGGCCAGGGGGAAGTAGTCCTCCGGGGCTCACCTTCGGAATCGTTGGTGGGGCCATCATGCTCTTTGAGTTCCTGCTCTGGCCAAAGAAGAAGCTGCGTCGGTTCCGGTTCGGTCGTGCGCAGGTTTGGATGCGAGCCCACATCTGGTTGGGTCTACTGACCGTACCTCTGATTTCTTTTCATGCCGGCGTCGACTGGGGGGGAGAGCTCACCTGGATCCTCATGGTCTTGTTCTGGTTCGTGATCGTGAGTGGAGTGCTGGGACTGTTGCTTCAGAATGTATTGCCCCGGCTTCTTCTGTCCGATGTTCCGGCAGAAACGATCTATTCCCAGATTGACCACGTATCGAGTCGATACGCCACCGAAGCGGAAAACGTGGTAAGGGCTTGTTGTGGACACCCGGCCGAAGATTGGATCACCACCGGGAGTGCGGATCACTCGAGCGCAACCGCGATGATTGTCGGGGCTGAGCGGACCATGATCTCCACCAAAGTGGATTTCTTCGAGCTCAAGAACGAGAGTCAAGCGAACATGCTCATGGAGCGGTTCGAAAGTCATATTCTACCTTATTTGTCGAACGGTGCCCGGTCGGGCTCGATGCTGAGGAAGGCCGGTCAATCCGGATTGTTTTACGACGGTCTTCGCACCAGTCTTCCTGCCGACGTACACCCGGTTCTTGATCAGCTGGAAGAATGGACCACCGCTCGTCGGCAGTTTGATCGCCAGGCCAAGATACACGGCTGGCTTCACGGATGGTTGAGCATCCACCTTCCGCTCTCTGTTGCGTTGATTCTGTTAATGTTCGTGCACATTCTATTTGCCCTCAAGTACAGGTAATTCCGAGCGATGAAACCTTTACACGGTGGCAAGCTGCGGGCGCGAAGGATACCCCTCGGCTTCAACAAACGACCTGACAAGATGGTCCGGGCGAAATTGATCGGCGCTGCTCTCGCGGCAGTGGCGGTTGTTGCCTGGTCCGGAGCTGCCCTGTTTCAGCGGGGCCTCGGTGCAAAGCGCTTTTCCCCCGGAGAGGTGGCGGAAGTGCATGCCACCTGGGATGCAAAGTGCATCGCGTGTCATGAGCCCTTCAAGTCCGTGCGAGACGGAGCCCTCGAGGTCTCGTTTGCCGGCCTGACGGCGGCGGATGACAATCGGTGTATCAAGTGTCACAATGGCGCGCCGCACCACGCGACGGAAATCCCGTCCGAGGTGGGAAGTTGTTCGCGCTGTCATTACGACCACCAGGGACGCCTTGCCAATATCTCGCGTCCGGCGAATGTCGTTTGCACGTCGTGTCACGCAGACATGTCGCGTCACATGCGCACTGCCGAAGGCTTTCCTGCGATCACGCCTCCTCTTGCCGAAACGGTAACTGAATTCGAGTCGGATCATCCCCCATTCCGTTCGATTTCGACGGACCCGGGCCAGGTTCGGTTCAATCACGATCTCCACATGACGGCCGGCCTCAACGTTGGTTTCTCCGACCGTCAACTCGCGTCGAAAGATCGAGCCAAGTACGAGATGAAGGATGGCCTGGTTCAGATGGCATGTGGCGATTGCCACGGTACCGACGGCGAGGCCCAGGATATCGAGCTTGCGCGGGCTGCCACGGCTCGGAGCGGCTCTGGAATTCCGGCAAGGTTTGGCAACGGCGATTACATGGTTCCCGTGCGTTACGAAGACCATTGTCAGGCCTGTCACCCTCTTTCCTATCAAGCGGGGCAACCTCTTGATGAGATGGACGTGGTTCCTCATCGTTTGATTCCGTCGGAAATTCGCGGCTATCTTGCGAGTGTCTTCGGGGGCGGCGAGGAAGTGAATTCCTCGGAGCCATCAGAAGACAAGGTCGATCTCATGGCTCCGCTTACCGGCCCCCTGGGATCTCCTCCGGCGGAGAGTGAGTACGCGGAACTCCAGGAAGCGATTTCCGGAGCGGAAAAGCACCTTCGCAACGTCTGTGCCCAGTGCCACATCTTGGATGTGAGTGGTGGTGGAGCGGCGGGGGGGTTGGAGCCGGTACTCCCTTCTCAGATTCCGGAGGTCTGGTACCGTTTTGCGCGTTTTGATCACACCGCCCATCGGGCTGTGACCTGTCAGGAATGTCATGCGGACGCCTATCCCGAGTCGGAGAGGACTTCCTCGGTGAATACCGATGTCATGATTCCCGATCGGGATATCTGTCTCAAATGTCACAGTTCCGAGGGAGCCGGCAAAGATGCTTCGGGTGCGTCTCTCGGTGGGGCACGGCATGATTGTGTCGAATGTCATCGTTATCACGGGGGCGACTATCCTCTTCACGGTGCGGGCTCCAAGGTAAGGAGCGCCGGGAAGATGCAGCGAGTTCGAGATTTCCTTTTGGGAGCGGAGTCGGACTAAGTGAACCTTCAAGGACGAAGCAAGGCGAGTCGTCAAGAGTCGGGAGGTCGACAGCTCATGGGACGAATTTTCATCATCCTTGCGGCCGTCGGGCTTGTGGTTGTCGGCTGGGCCCAATGGATCGGATCCGAGTCGGGCCGCGAAGGCTTGTCTACGGCTGTTTTTGCGAGCGAAAGATCGGTTGAAGCGATCGCCAAGGAGGCGAACGTTCAGGCATCGGAATATCTTGGTGTCGCTCGTTGCTCGACCCTGAACTGTCACGGTGGCCCCGACATGGCTCCTGCGACGGATCCGGCTCTTCGGGAGGCCAATCAAACCGACTGGTCCGAATCGTTTCGAAGTTCTTATTCCGTCTGGGTGAGTCAAGATCCCCATTCGAATGCGTACCGCACTCTTCTTGGGCCCCGTTCCAAGCGCATTGTTTCCGCCCTTGATCCGGAGGGAAAGAGAACCTACGAAGAGGTTCTGAACGATCGCTGCGTGTCGTGCCATGCGACCACGGCTCCTGCGGACATGAGTTCTCTTGCCCTTCCAAGCGAAGGCGTGGGATGTGAATCCTGTCATGGTCCGGCAGGTGGATGGATCCGGGATCATGTTCAGGCGGATTGGCCTTCCATGTCTTCTAAAAAGAAGGCGGAAAAGGGCATGAACCATACCGAAGATCTGGCAGTCAGAGCTTCTCTTTGTGTGTCCTGCCACGTCGGAGATCCGGGTGGCGATCCTGCTCGTGAGGTGAATCATCAACTTCTTGGTGCCGGGCACCCTCGATTGAGTTTTGACTTCTATTCCTTCCAGAGTCATCTTCCCGTTCACTGGAATCAAAAAGCTGATCGAGCCTATCGCCAACGACCCGCAAAAGATGGGAGTGGTGGTGAAGCTCGAACGTCAAACTTCGACGCTTCGACATGGGCGGTCGGGCAGGCTGTGGCTGCCAAAGCTGCGCTCGATCAAATTCGAACCCGTTCAACGAAAATTGACGGGACGAGTGGCCCGTGGCCGGAGTTTTCCGACTTTGACTGCTATGCCTGCCACCATCCCTATCAGGAACAGCCCGAGCTGCGAGGGGATCGTCAATCCGATCCTGGCTCCTATATTTCGGGGCAGTGGTATTTTGCAATGACCAAGTCGCTCGCCAAATGGTCGGGCCGAAGCAGTCTTGATGAAGCTTTTGATCAGGTCTCGTTTGCTCTGGGTTCGGGGTTGCGATCGAACCCAGGCCAGGTTGCCGAATCTTGCGCGACGGCGATTGGACACATTGGAGACATGATTTGGTGCCGGGATCTGGCCAAAGATCCAAAGAGCCTTCTTCGGGCAATTGCAGATTTCCCGGTGGAAACAGGAAGCTGGGATCAGGCGGCTCAATGGTACTGGTCCGTTATTGCGCTTTATCAAGCCACTGGAGTGGAGAGCATTCCGGTGAATAGGGGGCTGACAAAGCTGCGGGAGGCTCTTGTGTTTCCCGACGGACTTGAAAGCCCCGGTACGTTCGACAAGAAGGCAGTGGCGTCCGCGATCGATGGGCTTTCGCCTTTGCTCAAACAATTACGTTAGTTACTGCACTCATCTGATATTGGAAACACGATGAAGATCGTCCAGGAACTGAATAAACTCCAGCACCGTCACGGCTACCTGCGAAAGCAGGACATGCACGCCCTGGCGGAGAAGATCCGGGAGCCCTTGTATCGGCTCCATGAGGTGGCAAGTTTCTTTCCTCACTATCGGATCGAAGATCCACCCCCGAAGGTGGAAGTCACGGTTTGCCGGGACATGGCTTGTCATCGCAACGGTTCGCTCAAGATTCTCGAAAAGCTCCAGAGTCTTGCGGAGGGTTACGGCGAAAAAGATATCGTCGTTGAAGGCGTGTCGTGTCTGGGGCGCTGCGACCGGGGACCGTGCAGTTTTGTGGCATCCGGGCATCCACACGAGGAGCGGATCTACTGCAGGCTCGATGAGGAAAAGCTGATTTCTGTCGTCAAGGATACCTTGGGAGGGGCGCCTCCAGCTCCCCATCTTGACGAAGAGAATAAGACCGACCGGACGACCTGGAGGATTGATCCCTACTTTGGCGAAGCCTCTCCCCATGAGGAGAAGTATGCCGCGGTCCGCGAGTTCGTCGCTCCTTACAAGGATAAGGACGGGGAAGAGCGCCAGAGGATCAAGTCCGAACAGCGGGATCGAGTTCTCAACTCGCTGAAGCAGGCGGGGCTTCTGGGAATGGGCGGCGCCGGTGGCCGTGCGTTCAAGAAGTGGAATGACGTGTTTCTCGCTGCCGGAGCCCAGAAGTACATCGTTTGCAATTGCGATGAGAGTGAACCCGGCACGTTCAAAGACCGAGAGATCATTCTTCAATGCCCCCACCTGGTGCTCGAAGGAATGATCATGGCGGCACTCGTGACGGGTGCTGACCACGGCTGGGTTTATATCAGGCACGAATACGAAGAGCAGGTGAGAGCCGTCGATGCGGCCGTGAAAGAAGCCTACGATCTGGGCATCCTGGGAGAGGACGTTGCCGGATCGGGCGAAACCATTCATCTTGCCAGCTTCACCAGCCCGGGTGGATACATCTGCGGAGAAGCGACGGCTCTCATTCAGGCAATGGAGAGCAAGCGGGGTGAGCCAAGAACTCGTCCTCCGGAGCTTCAAACCAACGGGCTTTTCGACAAGCCGACCGTCGTCAACAACGTGGAGACTTTTGGCTGGGTTCCGGCCATTCTTCTCGAAGAGGGCGGCGATGGAAAGTGGTACGCAGGCCAGGGAACAAACAAGGCTACGGGTCGTCGGTTTTTCTCCATCAGTGGAGATCTCAACAAACCTGGAGTGTTCGAGGTTCCTGCCGGTATTACCCTCCGCGAGCTCATCGAGAAGGCGGGGGGAGTGCGCGACGGTCAGAAGCTGAAAGCGGTTTCGCTTTCCGGGCCGTCCGGTGGTCTTCTTCCCGCAATGATCCCGGCTGCAGGGGTGCGTGATAAGTTCCAGGGCCAGATGGATGACTGTGATCGAAACCTGGAGATCTTGAAGGGGAAACTTGCGGAGGCCATCGAGAAGAACGACGAGAGATCGAAGACGGGGATCGAATCCCACATGAAGCGGGTTGAGGGGCAGAAGAAAACCGTCAACAACATCATGATGGAAAAGGTACCGCCGGGGAAAGATTTCCTGAACGTGCTCGACCTCGAACTGGATGTCGTTCGCTTCCGTTTACTGAGCTTCTTCCTGGGTGGCGGGATGGTGATCTATGGTGATGGCTGCGATGTCGTGCGGGAAGCTCTGGCAAACCTGAGGTTCTTCCGCAATGAATCCTGCGGGAAGTGTGTTCCTTGTCGGGTGGGGTCCCAGAAGATGGTCGAGATCGCCGAGGAGTTGGTCAACAAGAAGCTGAGTCGAGAGCAACTCAACCAGAAGGCGTCGCTTGCCAATGATGTGGGAGAGACCATGATTGCCACGGCCATTTGTGGTCTTGGAACGGTAGCTCCGAATCCTTTGACATCACTTCTAAAGTACTTCGATGATGACGTGAGTCGATATCTCAGGAACGGGAGTTAAGGGACATGCTTGAGACGATGTTGGCAAGGCCAAGGAGAGCCTGATGGCAGAAGAGATTATCTTTGACGACATCTCTCATCTTTTCGAAGACGAGGAATTGTTTGCTCGAGACGACGACGGCCGTCTCATGCTCAAGGTCAAATCGACCGAGAAGGATTACTTTCAGAAGATCAACGTCGTTGTTGACGGCGAGACGGTGGAGATGCGAAAAGCAGTTCCTCTTACCGACTCTCAGGGCAACACCCAGTTCGATGAAGATGGGAATACGAAGTTCCGTCAGACCACGATCTGGGATGCGGCCCAGAAGCGATATGTAAGAGGTCTGGGTCAGGACAATCCTGTCCCGGTTCTGTGCCACCAGGAGCACTTGCGGCCTGTTGCTGTCTGTCGGATCTGTACGGTTCAGACCTTCCGCTTGAGCAACGGAGTTCGCTCGGCTGCAGGGAAGCTCCTTCCCGCGTGCTTCCAGCCGGTTCAGCCGAACATGGAAGTGCACACGGTCAACTCTCCTGAGAAGGAAATTGCCGACAAGGTGCAAAAATCGGTGGGCCTGATCACCGAAATGCTGGCGGCCGATCATCTTTCGCCGGACGGGGACCCCAACGTTCCGAACGAACTGCAAAAGCTGTCGGACCGTCTGGACTGTGATCCGAGTCGATTCACTCCAGCCGTTCCGGTTCATCGATCCGAAGACGATTCCTCTTCGCTCATTCGCATCAACCACAACAACTGTGTTCTTTGCGATCGGTGTGTCCGCTCTTGCACCGAGGTGAAGAAAAACTTCGTGATCGGAAGGACAGGGAAGGGATACAAGACCCAGATCGGATTCGACCTGCACGATCTCATGGGAGACTCCAGTTGTGTCTCCTGTGGCGAGTGCATGATGAACTGTCCAACCGACGCTCTTACTTTCCGCCATGTTGTCGAGTCGGACTGGTGGAAGGAATGCCTGGAGCAACCGGAGTACTCGGCGGTCTCGGCCGAAGAGCTTCGGTCCATGCCTCTTTTTCGAAAGATCTCCTTCAAGTTTCTTCAATGGAACTCGGGCGCTGCCGTCCGTCGCCGGGTGAAGAAGGGGGACGTCTTGTGTGTCCAGGGGGACTACGGGGCAACAGCCTTCCTGCTGAATTCCGGCAAGTTTGGGATTTATGTCGGCGAGCTCAAGAAGAAGTCGGGGCAGGGTGGTGGGTTTTTCTCCAACATCTTTGGACGAAAGTCCGAGGAGAGTGGTTCCCACTACAAGATTGAGCCCGGGCCGTACGGAAATCGCGTCGGAACGATGGGACCGGAAAACATCATCGTCGGCGAGATGACCTGTCTGAACTCCCATCAGAGAACCGCAACCATCATTGCGGATGAAGACGGGGAGGTTCTGGAAATTCGCCGGAACTTCCTCTACATGCTCCAGCGAAATCGAGATTCGAGAAGCCTCCTCGATCGAGTGTATCGAGAACGAGCTCTTGCCAACCTCAAATACGTTCCGTTCTTCAAGGACCTCACGCCGCAGGAACAGGATGATTGTACGAGTTTTCTGCGGGAGCGAGTTGAGCTCTTCAGGCTTGAGCCTGGCCAGGTTCTGTTCCGTCAGGGGCAAGAGTCCGATGCGTTTTATATGGTTCGGATTGGCCACGTGAAGGTCTCTCAGATGGTTCGGGGAGAAGAAAAGGTCCTCTCTTACCTCCGCCCCAATCACTATCTTGGTGAGATCGGTCTTGTGAGTGCCAGCCTTCTCGATCTTCCGTCCAATATTGTTGGCAAGCGAACGGCGACTTGTACCGCACTTGATGATGTGGAGCTGGTGCGAATCAACAAAGATGTTTTTGAAGAGATGGTTCAAAGGTATCCCACCCTCCTTCGTCAGGTCCGGAACAAATCCGAGGATCGGCTGAAGGAAGTGCGGGGGATGCAAAAGACCGTCATGCAGGGCCCCCTGGGAGACTTCCTGGGGCAAGGGCTATTTAATGGTCAAAAACTACTGGTTCTCGATCTTGAGGCCTGCACCCGTTGTGATGAATGCTCCAAGGCTTGCGCTGACACCCACGGTGGTGTCACACGTCTTGTGCGGGAAGGCTTGCGGTTTGATAAGTATCTGGTGGCGAGCGCCTGTCGTTCCTGTACCGATCCTTATTGCATGGTCGGTTGTCCGGTGGATGCGATTCACCGGGAAGACTTCATCAATATCACGATCGAAAATCACTGCATCGGTTGTGGCCAATGTGCGAAGAATTGTCCCTATGGAAACATCAACATGGCCGGTTTCCCCGATCCGCTGAGCGAGGGAAGTTTCGACCGTGCGGTGGTTCGCCAGAAAGCGACAACCTGTGACCTTTGTCAGAGTGTTCCCGCGGTGGCCGGGAATCCGGATGCAATCGTGAGTTGTGTTTACAACTGTCCTCACGATGCCGCGTTCCGGATGAGTGGCCCCGAGCTGTACGATAAAGTTAACGTCTCGTAGTGCGCCGGGTGGGTTGCAGGAGTTTTGTAGCCTACCGACGCATTGGATGAACTGAACTGATACGACGAATCGGAAGCGAAGGAAGTTTCCTATGAAACGAGTGAGCCTGGCGACGTTTCTTGTGCTGATCACGACCCTGATCTTGGTGGTGCCTCGGAGTCTTCCCGCTCCGCCTCGCGACGGAGGTTCGTACAAGAGTGAGCTCCGAAGCATCCAGGCAGAACAAAAAGGCAAGGGTCTGGATTCTTGCTCGGCCTGCCACTCTACAAACGGGGCCATCTACAAGTTCACCGAGGTGAACCAGTGGGAAGGTGAAGGAGGCGGAAGGCATAAGCTGTCCTACGCTACCCTGGAAAGCGATTGGTCCAAGGGAATTGCTGAGCGCCTCGGTGGAGGCAGCGCCACTTCCCGTCAGGACTGTCTCTCCTGTCATAGCTATGACTACAATCTCGCCCACGATCTGGACGACAGTGATACTGCAGAGCTGGAAGCTGCGACCAGAAAGCAAATGAAACTTGGTGCCCAGGGAGTCAGCTGCGAAGCCTGCCATGGGCGTGCTTCGAAGTGGGAGCGAAACCATCTTTCCGAAGACTGGGCGAGCGCAGACGAAGCCAAGTGGTTGAAGTCCGGAATGGTTGACAATCGCAATCTCGTCAACCTTGCCGAGCGTTGCAACGCTTGCCACGTGGGCGATGATGAGAAAGTCCTTACCCATACTTTGTACGGTGCCGGGCATCCTGACATCAGCTCGTTTGAGCTCGCAAGTTATCTCAACTTCGTTCCCAAGCACTGGAAGTCTTTGCCCAACGAAGAAGCGGACGGGCACTGGAGTTCGGCTCGGATCTGGGCAGTTGGCCAGGTTGCTTCTCTTCGGGACAACGCGAGGCGGGTCGGAGAATGGGCAAAGAACTGGTCGGAGGGGGGAAAGCCCGAGTTCTCTCTGTTCGAGTGCTACTCCTGCCACCAGAATCTGATGCCAAAAAGCCCATCATGGAAATCTGGCCGGGAGCAGCTTTCCGAGGCGGGGGAGCCCATCTGGAACGCGTCCAACTGGGCCATGGTCAAGCATCTCGTGACCGAGCTTTCAAAGGGTGAGATGATGAGCTGGACCAACTCGGTGAAGGAGGTGATGTCCGCGGTGTCCGTGCGTCGTCCCGATCCTCAACGAGCGGCTTCGGCGGCGATGGCTCTTGAAGGAATGACGAATCGTCTTCTGGATCAAATCTCTCCCTACGGCAAGACCGCATCCGTGGACATGGGGCGTCTGGCTCCTGCGCTGCTGAAAGGGATCGCCAAGGACGCTCGTTATCAGATGTCGGTCGGACCGAGAGCCGCGGAGCAAGCCTACCGATCCATGATGGTCCTCTATAGCTGGGGCTGGGCCAAGGCATCACCGCCTGGAAACCACCGAGCCCTCGACAAAGCGATCAATGAGCTCGGTGAGATCGTCCTCAAGTTCAGCGGCGAGGGGAATCAATACGATCCTCTTCAGCAAGCGATGCAAGAATCTCTCAACCGGGAGGACTGGAAGCTGAACGATGAGGTCTTCTGGGGCGGCAAGTTTGCCGAAAAGATGCAAGAGATTGCGGGTCTTCTCGATGCTGCAAGCTGATCGGAGTCGAGGGCTAGTCTCCCTGGTTCCCTGAGGATCGGGAAAGATCCTCAAGAAGCTTCTTTGAATCGTTCAACAGTCCATCCGGCATGGATCGAAATGAACGATCCCAGGTGAATCGCTTGAGGTGGGCCTCGAGCCGTTCCGCATCTTTTTTGGTGAGGCCGCGCTCTCTCAGAATACGCACCTTTTCAAAGTCCTGGATTCCTTCCCGAAGTCTTTCGAATCGAATCGAGCTCCTCTCGTTCGGATAGACAAGGAAGCAGTCGCCTGCCCGCCATGTCACATGACTTGTCTCAAAGAGGGGATCTTCGACCCAGGAATCATAGGCCCAGCGTAAGAAACCGTTGTATCCCCTGGCAAGGGCATACCAGGCAAGCCAAACGCTCTCTGCGGGAGGGGACGAGGTAAAGGTATTGGGGCCGTGAACCGGCGATGTGCATACATAAAATGTCGTCGGTTTCCCGCTCTTCACCCGATTCGTGGCCACATCGGTTTCAAAGGGTGAAGCGAGAAAGACGCAGTAGTCGTCGACCAGAGGGTCAAGTTCTCTGTGGTAGTTTCCGGCAAGAGCCATGCCGAGTTCGGGAGCCGCGTCTTTGATGAGCTTTCGGGTGGCAATCATCTTGTCGAGGGGGCGCTCGTCCATGGCGATGCGGGTCTTTTGCAGCCATCCTTTCTGTTTCAGGTGAACAACGAAATCTGCGAGGAACAACCCAAAGACCCGATGAAACTCATCGGATCCGGGTGGAGTTGCGATCCACTGGAAGGTCCCGCTCTTGCGCTCAAGATATCTGACTCTCTCGGTCCAGGGGACGAGGGAGTAGCAGTTGATGAACGAGGTGATTCCTGCTTCTTCGGCAACGGTCACGTACGCATCGAAGTTCGAGTAATCAAAAGAGAACGAACCGTCTGGTTCCTGGATCCATTCCACCATGGAATCATAAGGGTCAAAAGTTTGGGTTCCCCAGGGCTGATGCACGATCGTTGTGGTGATGCATTTTTGTCCGGCATCCGCCAGCATTCGGAGGTGAGAAAGGAGTACTGTCAGGTGTTCTTTTCCCCAGACTTTCAGGTGATGGTAGCGGGCAAGAGCGTATGGATTTTGCCAGAGATCCAGGTGAAAGCTCCATTCGCTTGGCGGCGGAAGAGTCAGGGGAAGAACTTCAACCTGGAACGGGAGGTCGATGGGAGGGTTTCCTGCGGACGATACGGTGAGAACCGAGGTGTAAAGACCTGGATCTGCGTCTTTTGGAATGTCGACACTGATCCAGACGGGTCGAACCGTTTGACCCGCAAGATCGAGCCGTTCTTCGTGATCCAAGATGTCAGGGACCAGTTCCCCGTCGGCAAGCACATAGCGAACGAACCGAGCTCGACCGGCGTCGATCGAGAAAGAGCGCCCGTTCACCGGCTGCAAGGGTGAGATGCGGAGACGGATCTGGTGGACCGGGTTCTTCGAGAAAAGGAGGGCTTGGCCCTGAACCCGCTCCCCTCGCCACCCGGTAGTCTGCCATCGAGTTGCCGGTGTCAGGTCGGGGTGTTCATTCTTGGGAAAGCGGTGGTCGAGGCTCGCGAAACTTGCATGAAGCCCGTCCGGGGATGTGCTCCAGCGTCGAAGAGACTCGTGGAAGGAACCCGGAAGTCGATATCCTTCGATTTCGACCAGGTGCCCGCCGGCCACGTTGCTTTTTGAGTTCCGGGTGAAGGTGATTCTTATTGATCGGGCCGTGACGTCAGGAAAGAAAAATGTTTCCCCGTTCGATCGAGCCGGCCTCTGGTTGTCTGTCTGGTCGATGATCCGTTTCCAGGTTTCACCGTCCTCGGATGCCTCGACGAAGAATTGATATGTTCTTTTATCGCCCCAGTAGGGGAAGACGCGGATGGCGTTGATTTCTTCAGGTGCCGCAAAGTCGAGTCGAAGCCAGACCGGGATATTCTCCGCGCCCCAGTGATTGTTCGCCTGGTCTTTCTTCCCATCCACGGCGAAGGATGCTATTCGGTCCTGCCAGGACGGAGAGGAGCTTGTCTTGGCACCCAGGAATAAATTCTTGTGGGAATCGAACGAAAGGAGAACCTCGGGTTCGAAGTCAGGATTCGCCTTCAGCTGCCCCTGAATTTCGGAGGACAGAAAACCGATGCACAGGAAGAGGGAGAAGATAACTTTCATGAGTCCACCCTTTGAAGGCGTTTGGTCAGGGATGAGTGCCCCCGGTCATCGAATACCGGCGAGGTCTACGGTGGTGACGGGTGAATGGAAGAGTTCGACTTTCCCATTCTGCGCCACGGCTGCTTTGAAGTTCTTCGTGGTTGACCCGAACCCATAAGCACCGTCCGCCCGAAGGGCGACAAATGCCAGCAATCGATTCTGGTTCTTGGGGGTTCTTCTCACGAGTCTTCCGATCAACTCGTTGATGGCATCGGTGGGTGAATAGCCCTGACGCATGAATTCCACGATCTGGTAGCAGCCACACACTTTGATCACCTCTTCTCCAAGGCCGGTGGCGGAGGCTCCTCCGGCTTCGGAATCACAGTAGACACCTGCTCCTATGATCGGTGAGTCGCCAACTCTTCCCGGGAGTTTCCAGGAAGCTCCACTTGTTGTACAGGCGGCCGCCATGTTTCCCTTCCCGTCAAGGCCCACCGTGCCCATGGTGTCGTGGTTCTCTTCGGTGATCTTTTCGGCCTGCTGCTTTTCTTTCCATCGTTCCCATGCTTTTTCTGCTCGGGGGGTGAGGAGGTTTTCATCGGGAAATCCTTTTTCGATGGCAAATTGGCGAGCCCCGTTTCCAACAAGCATCACGTGGGGTGTTTCGTCCATGACCAGACGGGCGACCGAAATCGGGTGTTTGATGTCGGTCACTCCGGCGACCGATCCTGCGTTGAGAGTGTTTCCGTCCATGATGGCAGCATCGAGTTGGACGACACCGTCTCGATTTGGATTGCCCCCGTAGCCAACGCTTGCATTACCCGGGTCGGCTTCGGGGAGTCGTGCCCCCGCTTCGACCGCGTCGATGACGGATCCTCCGGAGGCCATGGTCTCGTAGGCCTTCAGGGAGACTTCTTGGCCGGCTTTCCAGGTGGAGATGACAATCGGACCCTTCGTCGGGTCGGCGGCGAGAGAGCTTTTTTTGGAGATCTCGTGGATGGCGCAGCCTGGAATGGCAAGGCCCGCTCCGGCGATGGTGCTTGCTTTCAGAAAATCACGACGATTCATGCTGGGTCTCCTTGCTTTTGAGTCACCACCACGGATTGGAACGATTGCGCTCCTCATGGGGCGTGTAGGGTGCCATGGCTGACCTGGAACCGAAAGTCTCTGGACCTCGTCTTTTCCTCTTCCAGGGATGTCGCAAGGTTTTGGCTGTGTTTCCCACTTTCGATCGATGCACGACTCCACTAGAGTGGGCCAGAATCGATGCTGAAGCACGGTTGTTGATCTCGAATGCTGGAGGCTTTTCCCATGGTGCGGCAGACCTTTTCTCGGCTCCTGACGATTCTCGCCCTTCTCCTCCTTGCCTCGTTTCTACCGCAAGGCTGTTCGTTGCCCGGGACGAACGTGAAGGAGAAAAAGACCCAGGTCGCGGTCATGGGCATGATCCATGGCGGTCACCGGACCAGCCAGGCGTGGGGATTGCCCCAGGTTCGGGAGACCATCATCCGTTTTTCTCCCGATGTGATTTTGACCGAGATCCCTCCGGATCGATGGGACAGGGTTTGGAGCGAGTTTCAAGAAACCCAGACCGTAACCGACGACCGGGTTCTGCGTTTTCCCGAATACACCGATGCAGTCCTGCACGTCGCCTTTGAGAGGGGGTTTGAAGTCGAACCCTGTGCGGCCTGGACTCGTCCCATGGCAGAGCATCGAAAGAAGCGGATCAAGGAGTTTGAAACATCCGAGGCGTGCCGGGAAAAGAGAGAGGAGTACAATCGAGCGAATGCGGCCATTGAATCACGCTATTCGGACTCGATCGATGATGAAGACGATCCGCGGATTCTTCACTCGGTTGAGTACGATCGTCGCATGAAGGAGCAGCTGACCCCCTATGATGAGTACCTCAACGACTGGATCGGGGAGGGAGGGTGGACGAACATCAACGCGGCCCACATGGCGCTTGTTGATGAGGCGATCACGGCCCATGGGGGAAAGCGCATTCTGATCACCTTTGGCTCCGGTCACAAGTACTGGTTTCTCGAGAAACTTGCGATGCGAGACGATGTGGAGATCGTGAGTTTACTCCCTTACTTTCACGAGTAAGAGACGGGCGTCCATTACACGACGTTTGCTTCCCCGGACATCGACCCCTCGGAAAATCGTGCGAGGTTAAAGGGAGTGAGATCGAAATCGGTCTTGCGGCCGAGAATTGTCTCGGCGACGAGTCTCCCGGCAGCCGGGGCATGTTGAAAGCCGTGTCCGCTGAATCCATTGATGAGGTAGAAGCCCGAAACGGAGGGTGTTTCACCGAGGATGGGCATCGCATCCGGAGTGACCTCGTACAGGCCCGCCCATGTGGTGAGAAGAGAAGCATTTGAAAGAGCGGGGAGCCGGGATGTTGCCACCGGTATGATCTTTTCGAGGAAGGAATCATCCACGGTTTCTTCGAAGGATGGGGTCTCATTGGGTTCGCCCATCCCGAAGAGGACGTTTGGCCCTTCCTTGTGAAAGTAAAAGGAACTCTCGAAATCGATCACCATGATGTGGTTCTGTGGAATCACCGGCATGATCGTGGAACCCGGTTCGGGTCGGGTAGAAGCGATGTAGATATGGCGTCGGTAAGGAGCGACCGGGAGGGTGATGCCCGCCATATCTCCGATCTTCGCCGCCCAGGGTCCGGCGGCGTTGACCACGGTTCGAGTTTCGATCGATCCTTCGTCTGTTCTGACGGACACGATTCGACCGTTTTCGGTTTGAATGCCTTGCACCGGAGTTCCGGAGACAATTTCGACTCCCATTCGTTTGGCGGCCTTTGCGAAGCCTTGAGTCACACCATGGGGATCGGCAATTCCGTCCCGTGCGCAGTAGGTGGCCCCAATGACCCCGTCGATGTTGAGGCCTGGGCTGTACTCGAGGGCTTGCTCCGGGGTAAGGACTTCAACTGATACGCCAAGGTCCTCTTGCATTTTTGCATTGCGTTGGAAGTCTTGCCACGCCTGCTCGGTTGACAGGAGAAACAGGTACCCGTCCTGGTGAAAGTCGAGGGGGGCTCCCACCTCTTCTTCGAAGTTCTCGAAGAATCGAATCGACTCGATGGAAAGACGAACATTCGCCTCGTGGGAGAACTGATGACGCACTCCACCGGCGTTCTTTCCCGTGGACCCGGTACCGAGAAGAGATTCACGCTCCACAAGGACCACGTCGGTCATTCCGCTGCGGGCGAGATGGAAGGCTACGCTTGCTCCCATGCAGCCGCCCCCGATGATCACTGCGTCAGCTGTTCGTTTCATGGGGGAGAATTGTGTCAGGCGAGGGGGGATAGGCGAACTGAAATGTGATGGGTCAGAAAAATTCCGTCGAAAAAGAAGAGAAACTTCGCGAGAGGGGTCCGGGAACGGGGATGAAGAAGGTGGCAAGGGTGGGAACTGACCGAGGGCTATGAATCTGTACGCTTGTCAACAATCGCCGATTCATCTTAGAGTAGTTGGGCTTGGACCAACTCGACTGGAACCGGGGAGTGTGACAAGGCTCATGACAGATGCATCCGAGGAAGAACTTCGCAGTCTGGTTGATCGGGCTCAAGAAGGAGATGCTAATTCATGTAACTTGTTGTTTGAAAAGTATTTGTCGCCTATGATGAGTCGGGTGAGGCGCCGGATGCCCTACCGGCTTCGGGTGAAGATGGATTCCTCGGACCTGGTCCAGACGAGCCTTCGAGAGGCGATTCAGTCCCTCGATCGATTTGAATGGAGGGGAGGAGGGTCCTTTTACCAGTGGCTCTGCCGCATTACCGACCACAAGATGATCCGTAAGCTTCGTTATTTTGGGGCTTTGCGACGGGACGCGAAACGCGAGATTTCGATGGATCAGCCGGGAACGGCGTCGGAAAACCAGCCGGAGCCCGAGTCAAAGGGGACCTCACCTGACGATTTGATCATGACCCAGGAGCAGGGACAGGTACTGAGGCGTGAGATCGAGCAACTTTCCGATGCTCACCACCGGGTTCTCTCCTTGAGTCTGGAGGGACTCACGGACCAGGAAGTGGCAGACAAGATGGGTATTTCAGCCGACGCGGCCTGGCGGCTTCGCATGGCTGCTGTCCGGAAGTTAACGATACGGTTGAAGCAGGTCTTCGACGAATGAGGAGTCTTTGTTCATGGGTCTTGGTTGAGTCATGAACGGGAGTGAGTAGAGGGAGCCGGTTTCATGGGCCAGATGATACGGCAGTATGAGATCCTCGAGAAAATCGGGACCGGCGGTTTTGGTGAGGTGTATCGAGCAAAGGACACCCGCCTTCATCGCATGGTCGCGGTCAAGGTCCTTCTCAAGGACCATCGGGGCGATGAGGAACTCGAGAATCGTTTCCTCACGGAGGCCCGCACGCTGGCCGCCATCACCCATCCCAGTGTCGTTGTTATCCACGAGATCAATCGGACCGATGATGTGTTCTACATCGTCATGGAACTTCTCGATGGAGAGACCCTCGAGGACCGGGTCAAACGGTGTCCGCTGACACCGGAAGAGACCCTTGAGTTTGGCGCTTCACTTGCCGATGCCCTCTCTCATATTCACTCCGAGGGCGTGATCCATCGAGATGTCAAACCGGCCAATATCATGATCACTGCGGATGGTCGGCCCAAGCTCATGGACTTTGGCATTTCCCGGTTCGTGAAGCGAAAACTGACAAAGGAGGGACTGGTTTCGGGCAGTCTTGGTTACATGTCCCCGGAACAGCTCCGAGCTCAGCCGCTGGATGGAAGGTCCGATCTATTTTCGCTGGGAGCAGTTCTCTACGAAGCCTTGACCGGTCGGATGGCGTTCATGGCCAAAACGGAAGTTGAGTGCATCGAAGCAACCCTGAACCAGGATCCAAAAAGGTTGCGAAAACTCGATGAGAGTATTCCGGAAAGCCTTGATCACATCATTCATAAGGCTCTTCGCAAGAAGAAGGAGGGCCGATTTCGCAATGGCAAGGAGATGCGGGAAGCCTTTGGTGAGCTTCAGATGGATCTCAACCCTGAAATCAAGAGGGTGAGGAAGAAAGGGTATCTGTTCACCGGAGCAATCCTGCTGGTTGCTTTGATTCTGACCTGGATTCTCTGGCCGAGCCAGCTGGACCTGGAAATCGGTGTGTATCGGAAAGCTCAGGGAGCCTCGGAGTCGGTGCCGTTTTCGAATGGAGGTGTGGTTACGAAGGGCGATGAACTCCATTTTCAGTTCAATGGGAATCGAGAATATTACCTTTATGTCCTCCTGCACGATTCTTCGGGTGAGTGGTTTGCACTCTTTCCCGATCACGCGGATACGTCGGGTCCGATGAACCCGCTTCCCGGCGGTGATGCAATGAGGCTTCCCGAGGGAGAAGAGACGTTCGTGATCGATGATCAACCCGGGGAGGAGCGAGTCTGGATCGTTGCCTCGCGTGTTCCGATCGACGAACTCGAGGAACAGATCAGGCAGTTGCCGGATCTGGGCGGGGAGCGTCGTCAGGGAATCGACCATATCGTCGTGGCGAAGCTGGAGGATGACATCTCGAAAGTAACTCGAAAGCGGGGCATGTTTCTCAGTGATGGCTCCAAATCGTTGGGTTCTTCGGTGAGTGCAAATGAGACTCAATCCACGTTGAGTGTCGGCCAAAGTTCTTCGACAAGCCTGACGCCAGGATATCTGGGCGGGATGTACCAGGGAGGACTCCAGGGTCGGGAGCGGGTATCAGTCATGCTGTTTTTGGATCACAAGTAAGGGGATGTGATGAGGGCCGAACCCAGAGTTGAAGAGAATCCGGTTGAAACCCGAAGATCAAGGATCATGACGGGGAAAGCTTCGAAGGGAGTCTTCCTGGCAGTCGTTCTGGTCTGCACCCTGTTGAATCGGGGTGTCGCCGCCCAGGAACCGGTCAAGCCACCGGTCGAACCTCCAAAGAATAATCAGTATGCCTTGCTTGTCGGTTGCACCGAGTACCCGATTCTTCGCAAGTTGGTGGCAAAGGATGTTTACGAGAACTCCGTTCTCCTGCGTGGCCCCGCAAACGACGCGGAGCTCATGAAATCGGTGTTGACGGAACGCATGGGTTTTTCCCCAAACAACATCACCACCCTTGCCGGATGGCCGAAGGAAAAAGAAAGTCGCCCGACCCAGAGAAACATCCTGTCTCAACTCGCAAGTCTTGCCAAGCGAGTCAAGGATGGAGATATGGTAGTTCTGTTGTTTGCCGGCCACGGGGTTCAGCAGCCCGATCAAGAGGGAGATGAAGTCGACGGGCTTGATGAGGTCTTTCTTCCTGCCGATGCAGCTCGTTTCGAATCGAGTCAGGGGAAAATCCCCGGAGCGATCTCGGATGATGAAATCGGTCGCCGGGTTCGCTCGATCCGGGAAGCGGGGGCCCTTGTCTGGATCATCATGGATACCTGTCACTCGGGCACCATGGTTCGAGGAGGAGACGCGGGAGCCCGATTCCGGCAAATTGAGCCATCTTTGCTCGGAGTTCCTCAGCTCAAGAAGAACCAGCGTAAGAAAGGCCGCCGACGTGGCCGGAAGGGGTCCATGGAGCTTGAGGGTCTCGACGGCATCGCCGCATTTTATGCCGCCCAGAGTTTTCACAAAGCACCGGAGCTTCCCCTGCCTCGGGAAGATCCGAATGCTAAGTATCATGGACTACTGACTTTCATGATTGCTCGAAAGATCATGAGTTCCCCGGGTGATCTTTCCTATCAGGAGCTCTTCTCCTCGCTGGTGGCGGGCTATCACGCTCTTCCGTACGAAGGGACGGTTCCGATCGCAGAGGGCGACCTTTCGCGTACCCTGGGAGGAAGGAGTCGGCAGGGTCCGGTCTTGCTCCTTCGACGGGAGGATGACGAGCTGATCCTCAATGCCGGAAGTCTTGCCGGGATTCAGGTGGGGACGGAGCTTTTTGTGTTACCTCCCGGGCGTGTGCAGGCTGATCCAGTAGGCCGAGCTCGAGTTGTTTCGACCGATCCGGTTTCGTCCGTTTGCCTGCTGTCCGAGGGAAGTTTCGATGATCCACTCCTTCGCCACGGCGCGGTCTTTCCCGCTGCGGTGGCGGAGCGTCCGGTTGGTGACCTGGCGCTTCGGTTGTGCCTGGTGAATGAGCAGGGTGCCCCGCAGCCTCTGACCGTTTTGCCCGCGGCGGCACGACGATGTCTTGCCGATTGTGTCGATCAGTTCCCTCTGGGGACCGCTCCGACTCGGGCCGACTGGTTGCTGGTGACCGATAAAGATCGGCTGTGGTTGCGCCCTACGCTTACGGGTAGTGGCGGACTTTTTTCGGTTGATCCCAAACGACTCGATCGCGGGCTCTCCACCATCTTTCGTAGCCACCATCTGAAATCTCTGGCGGTGGGGGGAATTGCCCCCGGCCTTGATCCTCGACTGAGAGTTGAGATGTGGAGGGTTCTTCCCTCGGGCGCCGAGGTTCGCTGCCTTACCGGTGACGTTCTTCGCCCCGGAGAGAAGGGGCGCCTCACCTTGAAGAATGATACCGGAGACATCTATGACGTCACGGTCCTACACCTGGATGCTCATCATGGGATTCAGCAGATCTACCCGCCGCACCTTCGCTCTCCGCGGCTCACCCATCAGGATACGGAGAAGATCGTCGTCACCGAGTTCTGGGTGACCGATCGGCCGGTCGGGTTTGATCACCTCATCGTGATCGCGGTTCCCCGGGAGGAAACAGAAGATCCGGTCGACTTCTCCTGGGTGACCCAGGGATCTCTTCGAGGAGGAACGCGCGGTGTCTCGGATGAGAAAACCGGTGCACTCTCCGACGTGCTTGCCGCCATGGCGTTCGGAACCAAGACCCGAGGCATGATGATGAGCTCGGATGTGCGAGAGCCTTCGATCGGCTATCTTTCCTGGAAGACGGAGTGGCCGGAGCTCCAGTTGCCTGAGTGGGGTGAGGACGATGCTCCCACCCGACTCCCACGGGTGCGAGGGCTCCCCGAGGTGGCTTCCAGGCCAGCTCCGGTGCCTGACCCCTGGTCTGTTGGATCGAGGGGGATTCTCCGGAGTACCGGGTCTCCCCGGGGGAGAAAAGACCTCCTCCTTCTGGGAGAGGAGTCACCCGTACAGATCTTCCTGGATCTCGACGATGATACTCCTCTGACCCTGTTGCAGCCGGAAAAGATACAAGACCTTATTGCGGACCGGAGCTTTGACGCGGAGATCGTGGTTCATTTTCTTCCGGACCGGCGAATCGCTTACTACGATATCGATAATGATGGTAATTTTGATCAGGCCCTTGTGGACCGGAATCGAGATCAAGTCGTGGATCAGACCTACGTCCGCACCGATGAGGGCTGGACGGAAAAGCTCGGGCAACAAAAACCTTGGCTCAGCACGTTGCACTTCAAGTTTCCCTTGCGCACAAAGGAGCTCAACTCCGTGATTCAAAAGCTGGGATTCCTGGCAGGGAGTGAGGCGGGATCATGAGAAATGTGTCATGGATTGTCACGCTTGTTGTTGTTTCGATGGTGCCGGGATGTGGCTCATTCACGCCGGAGCGGGAGACGACCCGTCGTTTCCAGAAGCAGCATGAAGCGGGCTCTGTTCACGTTTCGGTCTTATCGGTCGCTCGGTGGGAAGACTATGTTCACGCCCTTCAACCGGCGTTTGAGCTCACCGAGAATGAGGCATTGAAACTCGTCCTACCCACGACAAGAGCGCTTGAGGAGTCTTACGTTGATGCGGTGCGGGGTGGTATTTCGGGTTCGGCCGGAAAGCGGGAAGCGAGTCGTAAAGATGTGACCACCGTCACCCAAGACGAGACTCCGGACGGCGGAACGTCAACGACCGAAAGTCAGAAAACGGAAGAAGATCAGTCTCCGAACGTGTCCAGGAACAATTCGCCGCTGATCTTGAATCGGAGCAATCCACCCGGGTTTCTTCGTTCACCAGAGCTTGAAGTGAAGCCCGATTCGGATCCGCTTCTTCAGTTCTGGTCGGCGACGGCCCTTTACCAGGAAGTTCAGCTCCTGAATCGATACATCAAGGATGCGGCGGTTCGGGACGGGTTTACTCCTTACGTGGTTCGAATGCAGGTGAGCTTGATGCCCACCGCACGCCATGAACCTTACGACGCGTATTGCACGGTCTCCTTTTTTTCACAGAGCGATCCTCTGGAGGAGAGTGAAGCAGGCAGTGAATCCGCCAGGGAGGCGAGGGGACCTTCAACCACATTGCTTCGCGGACTGGACTGGCAACCGGAAGCGATCGAGAAGAGGACGCCTCAGGTTGTACCTCTCATGGTCACCGACAACCTTGAAGCAACACTTCACTCCCGGACCGAAGACAAGATCCGTCAGATGGCGGGATCGTTGCTGTTTCTCTCCGGCTCGGTTGGCGCCAGCGCGGACCTTGATTCGGTCATGAGCCAGTTTCAGCGGGTTTTCGGTAAGGATCTCAACAGTCTTCTCACCGTTGGAAGAGTCACGGATAATACGATTCGGGTACGCTTGGGGGCGGCTCAGGAGGCGGCGGGGAGCTATGCCATGGTACCGCGAACTCACAATATCAGCGTCTTGCTCATGATTCCAGAAGGCGTGACCCCGACGGTAGACCTGGTCGCCCGAACCGTCATGGTCGATGCCTTGACCGGAACCGCCCTGGAAGATCGAAAGGAAAGCGAGGTCCAGATCCGAATCCAGGAGGTGCTCTCCAAGTACGCAATCACGGGGGTGAGCGAGGAGAAGATCCGGGAACTCGTAGGACTCACCCAGAAAAACGATCAATACGGATTCGCGAAGATGATCCGGCAGGAGCTCGGCGCAGATTTTACCTATGAGAAGTCCTTGTGGGTCGATCTCGTCTTGCTCATGGTGGGGAGCCAGTACGGCTCAACTCAATTTGACCTACCGAGTCGGCCGGATGTAGATTCTCCTCGGGACTACTTTCCCCGGCAAACCGTATTTCTCTCGGACGACGGACACTCCCGAACCCAGGGGACCCTTCGGAGCGTGAGGGCGGTGAGCGCGGATGATATCAGCGCAACGTTGTACATCCCCTATCAGGGAAGGGACATCCCGCTTCTGGCGGAAGAGGTCGAAATGGACGTGGCAACAGGGGACGTCCTGCTCGTATTTCCATCCCTTTTTGGATGGGGCCTGGAGGCCGGAGAGCGAACCACTCCCCTTCGGATTCAGCTCACCATCGAAGGGGGCTCGGCTTCCTGCGACGCGCTTTACCAGTTGCGTCCGGTTGATCCGCAAGATGGGTCAGAGAAAGAGTAGATCCAGTTACTCGTGAGTGCAGGAGCTTTCGACGTCAGGTCCGGGCCCTTCGGTCGCATAGTAACTTCCCGGGAAGGACGCCTTCTTGGCCCCTTCCTTGGCGAGGTCGACTTGTGCTGCGCACACTTTGTACTCCGCGGTTCCGGTCACCGCATCCCCCGCGTCCACTGTGAGTAAATTCGCTCGAGCTTCAGCAAAGTGTAGGGGAATCCAGACACTTCCCCGACGCACCTGTCGTGAGAGAATCGCGATGGCGGAAATCTTCCCGCGACGAGTTCGGACGTCGACCGGGTCTTCGTGGTTGATCTTCCTCTTCTTTGCGTCCTTGGGATGGATTTCCACGTGAGCCATCGGTTGTTTCTCGGAAAGGCCGCTAGCCCGTCTGGTCTGGGTTGCTGCGTTGTAGTGGTAGAGGGTTCTACCCGTGGATAGAACCAGGGGGTAGTCGTCGTCGGTTGGCTCGGAAGGGGGGCGGAATTCGATCGGTTCGAATTTTCCCTTCCCGCGAAGAATGCCACCTTTGTGTAGGTATCGGGTTCCCGGGTCATCTAACGTTGTACAGGGCCACTGAAGGCCACCCTTCTCGAGTCGATCATGATTGATCCCGGCAAAGCGCGGGGCATCCTTGGCAAGTTCGGCAAAGACATCGCTCGCCGACTCGTAGTTCCAATCGGCTCCGCAGGCGTTGGCCACATCGACGATGATCTGCCAGTCTGCTCTTGCGTTTCCCGGAGGCTTGACCGCTTGCCTGACCCTCTGCACCCTCCGCTCGGAATTGGTGAAGACTCCCTCTTTTTCGGCAAAACACGCGGCGGGAAGGACGACGTCGGCAAACCGGCAGGTTTCGTTGAGAAAGATGTCTTGAACCACGACGAACTCGATGCCGTTCATCCGCTCTTCCAGCTTCGACACGTTGGGTTCCGAAAGTAAGATGTCTTCCCCCATCACGTAGAGGCCTCGAATGGTGTCTCCTGCGACCTTCATCATTTCGTTCAGGTTCAGGCCCTTGTTCCTGGGGAGCTTGGTCTTCCAGGAGGCCTCGTATTTGGCGACGGTTTCTTCCTCTTCGGCTCTCTGGTATCCCGGGTAGAACACGGGAGTTGCTCCGGCATCATTGGCTCCCTGGACATTGTTCTGTCCTCGAAGCGGATTCATTCCGCACGAGGCGAATCCGAGGTGACCCGTCATCAGAACGAGATTGGAAAGACCGTAGACGTTGTCGGTTCCGTGGGTGTGCTCGGTGATCCCGAGGGTGTAGTAGATTCCCGCTTTTTCGGTCGTGGCATACTGGCGTGCGGTCTTGCGAATTTCTTCGGCAGGAATGTCGGTGTGCTTTTCCGCTTCTTCCGGAGAGTAACGGAGGACGACCTCCTTGATGGCTTCGAAGTTCTCCGTATTCGAATCGATGAATCCTTGATTCA
Source organism: Planctomycetota bacterium (assembly GCA_029260825.1). Taxonomy (GTDB): domain Bacteria; phylum Planctomycetota; class JACOTG01; order JACOTG01; family JAJDCM01; genus JAJDCM01. The sequence goes on from JAJDCM010000363.1 coordinate 36,356, forward strand.
TCAGATTTTCGGTCACGATGACATGGGCCATCGCGTTGAGGAGCCAGACGTCGCTTCCCGGACGGATCTTCAGGTGACGATCCGCGATGTTGGCCATCCAGATGGCCCGCGGATCGGCGACGACCAGGGTTGCCCCCCGTCTCACCGCTCTTTTCATTTCCATCGCGATGATCGGGTGGGCCTCTGATGTATTGCTTCCGATCACCAGGAGAAAATCGGCATCGCGAATTTCATCGATGGAGTTCGTCATGGCGCCCGCGCCGAATGTATTGACCAGACCGGCCACGGTGGGAGCGTGTCACGTTGCTGCGCATTGATGGATGTTGTTGGTCTTGAAGATGGCCCGTGCCGTCTTCTGCATGAGGTAGTTTTCCTCGACCGTACAACGCGAGGAGGAGATGAGGGCGATGGCGTCGTTTCCTCGCTTTTCCTTCACGGAAAGGAGCCCTTGGGCGGCCCGAGAAAGGGCTACTTCCCATGTGGTTTCGTGGAGCTTTCCATCCTCGCCGCGAACCAGGGGCTCAGTCAATCGATCCGGATGGTCGAGGAACTCGTAGGCAAATCTCCCCTTGACGCAGAGATTTCCATAGTTGGGAAGAGTGTCGGTGGAGGGGCTTGTGACCTTGACGACCTTGCCGCGTCCTTCGTTACCAGAAGGATCGACGTTGAGATCCATCTGACATCCGACTCCGCAGTAGTTGCAGGTGGTGCGAACCTTTTCCAGCTCGTGGTCAGGACGTGCACCGGTTGTCCTGGGGATCTTCTCGACCATCGCCCCGGTGGGACAAACGTCAATGCAGCCACCGCAAAGCTCACAGGTAGAATCGAGGAGAGATACCTGATCAACCGTCGAAATGGTGGTGTGGGCTCCTCGACCGGTAAGAGTAATTGCGGATACTCCCTCGATCTCTTCGCAATACCGGGTGCACTGGGCGCATTGAATACAGAGTTCCGAGCGAAACTGGATGAAGGGATTTCGATCTCCATCTCGTTTGGCGCGGACCGAGCCCATCCGGCTCCAGTCCTGGGGGGCTCCGATTTCTTCGGCCATGCGATAGATATCACTTCGAGGGCCAGGCTCGGGGTCGGAGGGTTCTTTCGGATGGTCGGTGAGGTAGAGGCCAAGTAAGGCCTTTTGGTGTCTTTGCACCCGATTGTTTTCGGATTGAACAACCATGCCGTCCGTCGCCGGCGTTGCGCACGAGGGGGCAAGCCTTCGCCATCCGTCGATTTCGACCAGGCACATGCGGCAGGCACCGGCCGGGTCAAGTCGATCATCGTGACACAGGGTCGGGATGTCAACCGCATTGCTTTGGGCCACATTGAGAATGGTATCGCCGGGTGTGAAGTTCACGACCTTGCCGTTCAGTGTCATGCTGGGAGAACTACTCATCAGAGAGCTCCTCGGGAAAATGCCGGATCACGGAAGTCAGAGGAAGGGCGGCGGCTTGCCCGAGCCCGCAGATGGAACCTTCGTTCATCTCCCAGGCGGCTTCGGCAATATGCTGCAATTCTTCCTTGGGATGGACGGACTGTTCGGAGCCTCCCCGGATCACCCGATCGACGGACCGACGAAGGAACCGTGTTCCGATCCGGCATGGAGCACACTGCCCGCAGCTTTCCACCTCGAAGAAGCGGAGCTGTTCTCGAGCGGCCCAGACCACATCGGTGTCTTTGTTGAGAACGACGACGCCGGCGGATCCCAGCATGGATCCGATGTCGGCAAGCGACTTGAAATCGAGAGGACGTTTTCGTTCCGAGCTGGGGAGAAACCCGGAGCTGGCTCCTCCGGGAGAGAAGGCGTAAAGCTCGCCGTCATAGCCGCCCGCGGCGTCCACGAGTTCGTCAAGGCTAACTCCCAGGGGCAATTCGAACACACCTGGTTTTTTTACGGCGCCGCTGATGCAGTAGAGTTTTGTACCTGGCTCCTGGCGACCCAGTTCTTTGAACCACGCACCTCCCCGCCGAAGAATGGCCGGAACGCATGCGATCGTCTCCACGTTGTGAATCAAGGTCGGTTTTCCAAAGAGACCGACGTCGGTGGGGAAGGGGGGTTTTAGCCGGGGCATTCCCCGTTTCCCTTCCAGAGCTTCAAGAAGAGCGGTTTCTTCTCCGCAGATATAGGCCCCGTGTCCCGGGTGGAGATGAAAATGAATGTCTGAAAACAGGTTCTTCTTATGGAACTCCGAGATGGCGGTCTCCATGGCGCGCCAGGGGATTCCGAATTCTCCGCGAAGATAACAATAGACTTCCCTGGCCCCAAGAGCGGTGGCGGCGATGGCCAGCCCCTCGATCACGAGGTCGGGTCGTCTGATCATGACCTCCCGATCTTTGAAAGTGCCTGGTTCTCCTTCGTCTGCATTCAGAACGATATACCGGGTTGGTTCCTCATGCTGGAGGATCGCACGCCACTTGAAGGCGGCAGGGAACCCGGCTCCGCCCCGTCCCTGGAGGCCGGAGGCTTCGAGTTCATCGACGATGCCCTGGGGGCCGAGCTCGGAGGCTCGAAGAAAAGCTGCTCCCGAGTAATTGGGATCACTCGGAAGGTTCAGGGCAAGTTGATCCTCCGGGACACCGGTCGGCCCTACGAAGCCGAGCCAATCCTCGTTGGGCTCGGCGCTGGACACAAGGTCTTCCCAGCGCCCCCCGGCTTTCTTCACGTCATCGATGGAAACGGCTGCCAGGACGGCGCGATCCCGGAGGACTGCGGGTGGTCGATCACAAGCGGCTAAACAGGAGCATTCGTCCGCCGGGAGTCCTGCCGCCTTCGCCGCCTCGAGAAGCTCTTTTGCTCCCTGGAGGGAGCAGGAAAGGCCTGTGCACACGCGCACTTTGGTGTCAGGTTCGGAGAGAAGGTGAAAGAAGCTTCCTGCCCCGTAGATCTGGGCTTCCGGAACTCCCGTCTCTCGTGCGATTTCTGACGCCACGCCTTCTCGCAGACCACCTCGATTGGCGATGGCGAGGAGAACTTCGGCACGTTTTTTTGGATCTTTCACGTGGCTGTTTCCCTGATCCTTTGTGTTCCCGAGTAGATGTTATATCGCTGATTCCGCGTGAATCCAACGAGGGTGATACCGAACTGCTCCGCCAGCTCGACCGCCAGACTCGAGGGAGCACCAACGGCGACAACAAAGGGGATTCCTGCCATGGCTGCCTTCTGGAGAATCTCGAAGCTGGTGCGGCCGCTCACCACCATGACGGTCTTGGCAAGCGGTGTCTTTCCTCTCAAGAACGCGTGACCGATGACCTTGTCGACTGCGTTATGGCGACCGACGTCTTCCCCGGTATGAATGGCGTTGCCCGAGTCGTCAAAGAGCCCGGCGGCATGAAGGCCACCTGTTTCGTCAAAAAGAGTTTGGGCGGCACGAAGTCGATCCGGCAACTCGTGGATGATCGAGGCGGCAACCTTGAAGTCATCACCGCCCATCGTTGAACAACCGCTCACTCGAAGCGAATCCAGAGATGCGGTGCCACAGACACCACAGCTCGAGCTGGTAAAGAAGGTTCGCTTTCGCTTCTCCATCTGCTCCCGATCAAACTGGCTTGAGGGGTGCAAATCGACACGAATTGTATTGCTGGTGAGGCGCCCCTCGAGAGCATCGCCCACATGGTGGATGCTCTCGATCTGGTCGGGAGCTGAGATGATGCCTTCGGTGAAGAGAAACCCGACTGCGAGGTCGCCATCGTGGCCGGGTGTTCTCATGGTGATGGAGATCGGCTGGTCGATTCGCTTGCCCTGGTCGGAGAAGCCCATCTGGATCTCCAGGGGCTCTTCCACGACGATCACGTCAAACGACGGTCCGTTCCGGTCGGAAGTTACCTTCGTGACCTTGACTCGAGTCGCGCCCTCCTGGGCTGTTGACCCGCTGCTTTCCATGTCCAGGGATCCGGGATCCACCACCGATGACCTCGTTGAATTTCAAGGGATCAAAATGAGGATCCAAAGATACCATAAACCGTGAACGGGCTATTACTTATTAGCCTCGGCGGTGAAGGGGATGATCTCGACGGAATCTGACTTTGTCAACGGGCTGTTAGTTGAAGGAGGTCAGTCGACAGTAGCAGGATGCGCTGATTTCGACGTCTGACCTGGCAGTGGCTTCAATGAATCGTGCCCGGGTTTTTGCCGCCTGCAGTGGCTTCTCATTGCGCTTTTGGCATTCATGGAGGCCATGGAGAGCCCACGGATTATGGGGGTGTCGCTGGAGATCCTCCTCAAATACTTTTTCTGCCTCAGCAACCTGGGACTGTTCGAGAAGAAGAGCCCCAAGAGCATGTCGGGCCGGCTGCATCCATCCCCACGGTTCGTCATAGTTCAATGCATCGTCGAGGGCCACGGCGTGGCGAAGTTGCTTGAAAGCTTCGTCCATGTTCTCGTCCCGATAGGCAATTTCCCCGTCGAGCATCGCGTTGGCGATGGCGAGGATCGAAAGGGAGGAATTCTGGAAGAGAAAGCGGGTTGCCGGGACTTTGCTGACGGCCTTGTCGAACGCGGCTGCTTCCTTCTTCGCTTGCTCGACCCGGTTGGTTGCAGCATAGGCGATGCCCCGGGCATAGTGCCACATCGCTCGGGTGACGAAAAGCTCTTCATTCGGTTGGGGCTCGGCGAGGATTTTTTCCCACTGTCCGAAGCGAACGAGGACGTGATAGACGGTCGGAATGAATGCTTCCACGAAGTCGGGGATGCTCTGAAGAAGCTCATCGGGGATCTCGGTCACGAGATCCCGGGCTGCCTCCTCGGCGAGCTTGCTTTGCCCGTCAAACATCGCTCCGTAGACCAGGAAGTGATAGTTGTGGATCCGATAGAGGGTGTAGAAGTTGTTTTTCCCCTCTTTTGCAGCGTATTCAAGATCGGCGGCGATCGCCTTTTGATTCGCCAGGATGGATTCCGGGTACTGGCCCACAAGAATGTCAATGTGGGATGGCATGTGAACCAGGTGACCGGACCCTGGAACCATGTTTCTCAGGCGGTCGGCTGCAGCGAGGGCTCTCTCGGGAAACGGTGAAGCTTCCATGGTGTGAATGTAAGAGTGACAAAAGGCCGGATGGTCTGGCCAGGTGACTAGACCGCTTTCGAGCACGCGCATGATCTCCGGTGTTTCCGGCGCCGGCTGTCCCGTTTTGCTCCAGAGCTGCCACGGTCGAAGGACCATGAGAGATTCGGCGAAGATCGCCGCCACGTCCGGATCTTCCCGGTGGTCGGTGTAGACCTTGCGCATGGCAGCGGCGTATTTCTTGTCGAGAGCTCCTCGGTCGGATGGGGCGGGGGAGTAGCGAGTTGCCATTGCCTTGATCAAGCTCTGTTCCACGGGAGTCGCGTTCCCGATGTTTTCTTTCGCGAGGCGGATGTTCTCAAAAGCGCTCTTGACCGCCTCGTCCGACATGGCCGTGTTATTGATGTTCGGTCCGTTGGCATACGCGATTCCCCAGTAGCCCATGGGGCTCTTCGGGTCGGCGGCTACGCATTTCTCGAAGCAACGAATCGCCTCTTCGTGGTTGAATCCGTAGCAAAGAGCAAGCCCCCGGTCGAACCAGGCCTGTGCCGCTGCCGAGCTGGTCGAGATCGTGCGGTGGACGTCGCCAAAATCTGCGTAGTAGGGAGGAACTGTCTTGCAAGCCGGCAGGGCAAGAAGCGGGATCAGGGTGAAAAGGAGGGCGATGCGTTTCATGAATTCTCTCCTGAGATTTGTGCTTGAGTTGAACCTGTGACCTTACTAATGAGGGCGGCTCGACGCAAGCTGGAGAGGCTCAGGTTTTTTCCTCGGGAGGCTTTGACGAAGAAAAGACCGGGAAATGCCCGGCCTTTCAGGTGGAGATCGATCAGGATTCACTCTCCGGCCCGGCGGCTACGGGGCGAGGGCTCCGTTGAAGTCGAGCCGGACCATCGCCATTCGATTGAGCTCGGGGAGAAGGGGAAGCTGTCCGGCGAGAAGATACGAAGTATTCTGCACCAGGACTTCTCCTTCCTCTCCGTCACTGAATCCAAGAGCGGTGGCGCTAGATCCAAGAGAGTCACCCGGATTGAAGTAGCAGATCACGAAGAGGTTCGGTCCTCCTCCCATGGGGGGCTCGAAGACGAGATCCGTCAGGTCCACGTACTCGGTGGAGCCTCCCGGTGCGAACGTGATCGGGCCCGCTGACCTCAGGAGACCGGCGGGAGTCATGTTCGGCTCATCCATATCGGATGGATTGGCCCGACGAAGCTCGATGGAGGAGAGTCCGGTGGTTCCGGTTCCGCCCACCTTCGATCCGACCAGCTGGATGCCCGTCAGAAGGGAGCTCGCCCCCGGGCCAGGTAGATCGGAAGCATCGAATTTGACGACCACCGCGTCTCCTGTGACGACTGGATCCTGGGGTAGATCATACCCGGCGACAACGTCGTCGTCATAGTAGCCTGCAGCCGGGCGAAGTCCGATCATGTGAGTCGAGTAATCCATGGTACCGCCATCAGCCGTATCTTGAATGCGGACTGAGAACGGCAGGTTGATCGGAAAACGGGAAACAAGATTGTCCTTGATCACGGTGGGTATTTCGAGGAGCAAGTTGGTGTTTCCCGGGGCGAAGGTCATGGGATTCGTGAGTCTTGGGCCACCGCCGATGGGACGAAAGAACCGTGTGGCGTCAAGGGGCCCCGTGGATGATCCCAGGGCACTTCGATCCGCCTCGATGATGATGTTTCCGATGAACGGAGAAGTGCTTCGGTTCTTTACCTGGATGAGGGCGGTGATGAAGTCATCGGTTGAGCCTCCTTCTGCGCTGTCTTGCTGGCAGGTGTCTTCGGACGCGTCGCAGTCTCTTCTTGCGAAGTGGAGGGGAATGCCCGGCGTCTGGGGAGCCTTGTTCGATCCTCCGAGAAAGCTGTTGATTCCCACGCATCCTCCGAAATGTTCGGGGCGGAGATTGAGAAGGGTTGCCCGTGCCTTGAGTCGCTGCTGGAGGGAAAAGGTATCTCGGCATTGTTTTCTCGAATAGGACATCACATTGGTGGTATCGGGAGCATATTGATCTCCACACGGATCGGCTTCCGAGCCAAAGTAAGTGCAGGAAGAATTCACATTGTATCCGGGAGAACTCGCGTTGGAATCGAGCTTTGGATCCGCGGGAGTATCACTGAGGAGGTCTCCCGTTGAACCTCCGTTTGATCCGTCGGCACATTCCTCGCCAAAGGTTGTGGTGTGAGTGTGATAGAGATCCAGGTAATGTCCGATCTCGTGAGGGACGGTCGAGGGGTTGCTCGGCAAGCCTGCACAGGCGTTCTGGACGACGATGCCCTGGATGGAACTGGTGGTAAACGAGCCTCGGCCGCAAATAGATCCTGAATCGTTCCGCACGATGCTGGTGAAATAGATGTTGATCGTATCCGGTACCGGGTTCGTGGTCAGGAGATCGTCGATATCGTTGTCGCTGTTGATGTCAGAGTAGAAGAAGTCACTGTTGATGAACTTTGTTGGACCGCATTTGAAGAACTGAATGGAGGCTGAGGCCCAGACCGCATTGGAGTCAACGAGGGCTTGCACCAGACGGTCCGGGGTGAGGCCTCCCGACCCGTCGCTTCTTCGCACCACATGCAGGGTGACGGGAACCTTGAGAGGAGCGGCGACGATGTCAAAGGGGGTGATCGGGGGGACATACATCCCCTGGGCGACGCGAGTTCGAATCTCACTCACATCTTCCGGACGGACGTCGCTTGGGCAGTTGTCTTCCTGAGCGATCCCCGAAGAAGAGAGGAGAAACAGGAGACCAAGGGAGAGGGAAAGCAAACGGCGCGACATTTCAGGATCCATGGGGAACCTCCTTTTTGGCGATTAGAAGAGCTGTTCTTGGGGAACCCTGAACGTGCAGCTCTTGCTTCAATGGGGTACGCCGGAGTCGGAGGGAATCACCGCCATGTAAATGGAAGATTTCTGGTGGTGCTGCCTTTGGGGCTTACTTGAGCCGGGAAAGCGGGGCTCGCGCCGGAAATTTCTTGCCGGGGATCGGCTCGTCGGACAGGTCTTTTGTGAGAGGGGAGCCAACGCTTTCCCACTGACCCTTGATGCTATTTGTGGGGGCGTCGCCTTCGAAAGCCAGGTAGCTGTATTTTCCGTAGTGAGGAAGCTTTCGCGCGAGTCCGGGGATGGATGCCGGTAGATCCGCGCCGATCCAACCGATGGCGAGCTGGGGGTTTTGCGGATGGACCGCGGTGAAGACGAAACAGTGCTGTTCCAGTGATGCTTGGGACGCTCCGCTGAATCGTGCTGTCTTTTTCGAGACACCCGCGTTGAGAGGAGCGAGAAAGGAATCGAGTTCGCTTTTCCACCGGTTGCTGGTCCCGAGGAGCCAAACGGCTCGCCCCGGAGGGAGCTCGGTTAGATCGCTGGAACTTCGAATCTCAACCTGATCTTCTCGTCCCGCTTGAAAAGACCGAGCTAGCTCAAGCCATGTCTTGGAAGAGATCGGGTCGTCTGCTCCTGGGAGGATAAGAGTTATCTTCTCGGCTCCAAAAATCTGACCGATGGAAGGGGGGATCTCTCTCCGGTCAAGTTGCCGGAAGACGTCAAATTCCGGATCGAGAGTCGCTCGAAGTGGACGGGAGGGAAGTTCAACGTTGACAGTGACTCGCCGATCATCGGTAGCAAGAGTGAAAAAGGTCATTTCTTCTTCGCCTTCGAGATTGAAGGCGATGGGGACATTGAGGGTGTAGGTAGGCCCGGATTGGACCTGGTCGATCGTGATTTTTGCCACGTATCTCTTCGGTTGTTTCTCGACCTCGATGGAATGAAGGCTCAACGCGGGAGCGCCTGTCTGATTGATCCAGGGAAGGAACCGAGGCTGTAGATCTTCTCCCGCTGTCCGGGAGAAGCACTCGAGGAGATCATCGAATGATGCATGTCTGAACTTGTTCTTCTTGTAGAAGAGACGCAGCCCGGACACGAAGGCCTCATCGCCAATTTCCTGTCGGATCATGTGCCACACCATCAGTGATTTTCCATAGCCGACTGCTTCGGTTGCCCCCGAGTGACGGGACCTGAAATCTCGGAGTGGAAAATCGAGAGAACCCCGGACGAAGTCGAGATACTTCTTGAGGGTGTCTCTTCGATAAGCTGCTCCCTGTCCTTGCCCCTCCTTCATCAGGTGATCGGCAAGGTACGCTGTCAGTCCCTCGCACCAGTTTCCGCTTTCGCGATCGACGTAGACCGAGTTGCCCCACCAGTTGTGGAGGATCTCGTGAGGGTAAGAGGAATAGAGGATGAAGGGGAACCGAATGATCCGGGGGCCAAGAAGGGTGAACGATGGCATACCCCAACCGGTCTCCCAGAAGTTCTCAACAAGGGAAAACTTCGAGTAGGGATAGGGGCCAAGAAGATCTCCGTACATGGCGAGTGTTTTTTCGGTCATGTCGAGATATCGGTTGGCGAGTCCGGGGTCCGACTCCCGTAGAAAAGCCTGGGAAAGGATGCCGCCGGTGTTTCGGGTGTACTCGGTGAATCGGGCGGCGGTAAGGTAAATCTCTTCCATGGGTTCCCGGCACTCCCAGAGAACCCGTTGTTTCTCGCCGAGGAGCTCGTTCTGTTTCCGTTCCCCTTGACTCACGACTCCCCAACCCGGAGGTAGGGTGACGTCCAGTGAGAAAGTAAGAAGATCCTCCGAGATCATCGGGATCCAGGCCGTTGTCCGGGCGAGATAGATGCCGGTTTCTGAAATGGTCCCGGGAGTGGTGGAAAAGCTTCTTTCTCCCTCGGGACCCTCTTGCGCGAGGGGATGATCTACGGTTCCCGTATATTGAAGGTGGATTCTTCCGTCATCCGGCCAGGATGACTTGGGCTGAAGGATGTAGTGCTTCCGAGGAACGCTCCCTGGCGAATTCTTTTCCGAAGTTGTCGCGTCCAGCAAGGTGATTTCTTGATCAAGAATCTCCAGGGTGAGATTTGCGTGAAGAGAAATTCTCAGCTCATCCCGGGAAGCCTGGCTGTCACTCAGTGAGATCGTGTCCTTGACGGCAATCTGGTGGTTTTCCGGGGAAAGAACGACCTCCAGAGCATGGTGACAATAAGGCCGCTCGGTCGATGTCGCTTGGAGGGGGGCGATCCAGAAAAGAGCGAGAGCTAGGGGCATGAGCATCTTCAGCACGATGATTCTCCGAGGAGGTGTTTTGAGTTGATTCTTCATCAAGGTCCCAAAGTTTGACCCGGTCTGCAAGGGACTCGTCAACGTGGGGGCGTTGCTCCTCATGGAGTCTTTTCTTACAATGCGGCGGTTCTCGATCGATCGAGGGCGGGTTCAGGTAAAGGCGATTACGATCAACGGGGCGGGAGTAGGATTTGAGCGCTGAGGTCGTCTATAAGCTGCTGGGAGTGGCATCCTATCTGGGGGTGTTGTTGCTGATTGGCATACTGGCCTCTCGAAGGATGAAAAACCTTCGAGACTTCTTCGCCGCCGGAAAAGAATTGGGATTCCTGTCTGCCGCATTTTCTGCTCGTGCCACCGGAGAATCGGCCTGGCTTCTCCTTGGGCTCACGGGCATGGGGGCAATGGTCGGAGTTCGGGCCTTTTGGGTCGTTCTGGGAGAGGTCATCGGAGTCGGCTGTGCGTGGCTTTTTCTCGCCCGACGCTTCAAGCGTCTGACCGATCGCTACGACTCTCTCACGGTTCCCGACTATCTGGAGTCTCGTTTTCGAGACGGTAGTCAGCGGCTTCGATTGGTGGCTGCAGGAGCGCTGACGGTTTTCGTCACGATCTATGTGAGCGCCCAGATTCATGCCACGGGCCAGACGATCGAGACGTTTCTTGGCTGGAACTACTACATCGGCGCAATCCTTGGTTTTGCGGTCGTCCTCCTTTACACAACCGCCGGAGGGCTGCTCGCCGTCGTCTGGTCGGACGTCTTTCAGGGCACCATGATGGTGGTGGGTCTTGTTCTTCTTCCGGTTGTCGGGCTCATTGCCGCAGGAGGGATCGAACCGGTTCTGTCCGGACTTCGGGACCAGGATCCGGCCCTCTTGTCTCTCGCCGGAAGCGACGGTTGGACGTTGATCGGAGTGGCCGGTACCCTCGCATTTCTTTGCATCGGTCTCGGGTTCATGGGATCGCCTCAGGTTTTTGTCCGATTCCTTGCTCTCCGTTCGGAGAAAGAAATCGGGAAGGGAACCCTCGTAGCAATAACCTGGACGATTCTTGCCGATAGCGGAGCGGTTCTGATTGGCATGGTGGGGCGGCATAGTCTCGGGATCACCGGAGAAGATGTTCTTCCCGGGCTGGTCGATCACCTCATGCCCGCACTTCTTGTCGGTCTCTACATCGCGATCGTTTTGGCCGCGACCATGTCCACGGTCGATTCTCTTCTTGTGGTGGCAAGCAGCGCCGCGGTGAGAGACTACTATCAAAAGGTTCGTCATCCCGAATTGACCGGAGAGTCGCTTCTTGCTCTCAGCCGGAAAGCGACGGTCATCATCGCCGTTGTATCTCTTCTGGTGACCTTGATCGTTGCTGCTTCGACCGGGCGTCAAACCGTATTCTGGTACGTGATCTTTGGATGGTCAGGAATCGCCGCCACTTTTTGTCCGACGGTCATCCTTTCTCTCTTCTGGCGAGGGTTCACGAGCCGGGGAGCGCTTTTTGCCATGATCGCCGGGTTTTTCTCGGTGCCGCTGTTCAAGTTTGGTTTTCCCTTCCTTCCCTTTGTCGGTCCCTTTTTTGGCGCCCTTGAAGAGCTTCCTCCGGCATTCCTGGTTTCCGGGTTGACGGGTATCCTGGTGAGTTTGGGCGACAAGAAGGGAGCTCAAAAGCTCAGGTCTGAAGTGTCCCAAGATTTTTTTGCGGCCGCCTCAGAAGAACCAACGGAGTAAGTAGCTCATGTCCGAGAAACCGTCCCTCATCTACGGGATTGACGATGTTCCACCGATTGGTCAGGCGTTGGGTCTTGGATTCCAGCACTATTTGACCATGTTCGGGTCCACCGTGGCGATCCCTCTGATCCTGTCGGGGCCCCTTGGCATCTCGGGGAATCCTCAGGCTCTTGGATGGTTGATCAGCACCATGTTCTTCGTGAGCGGGATCACGACTCTTCTTCAGACCCAATGGGGGAGCCGACTTCCTCTGGTGCAGGGAGGTACGTTTTCGTTTCTGGCTCCGACGATCGCCATCTGTGGAATGGCAGCCCTCAAAGATTCGGGGTGGGAAGTGCGAATCACCCACGTGCAGGGAGCGATTCTTGTCGGAGCTGTTTTTGAAATCTTCGTGGGATACACCGGTCTTGTGGGGAAGTTGCTGCGATTCGTAGGTCCCATTACAATTGCTCCGACCATTGCCTTGATCGGACTTTCCCTCTTCAAGTTCGGGGCGCCGGTCGCGGGCACCCACTGGGGAATTGGCGGGCTGACGATCGGTTTGATCATTCTCTTCAGCCAGTATCTTCGCCGCACTCATCGGGTGTTTGAGCTTTTTCCGGTCATGCTGGCCATCTTGATTGCCTGGGGAACAGCCTGGATTCTTACGGCAACTGGTGTGTTTGAGGAGGGGCATCCTGCCTTCGTTACCATGGCGAACATCGAGAGTGCGCCGTGGTTTCGTATTCCCTATCCTTTTCAGTGGGGAATGCCAGTCTTCGGTGCGGCAGCGATCATCGGAATGCTTTCCGGATATGTTGCATCCATGGTCGAATCGGTGGGGGATTACTATGCATGCGCCCGTCTTTCCGGGGCGCCGGTTCCCAGGGCCCGGATCATTAACCGGGGAATCGGCATGGAGGGCATCGGATGTTTCATCGCCGGGCTCTTTGGGACGGGAAACGGGACCACATCCTACAGCGAGAACATCGGCGCCATCGGTCTGACTCGAGTTGGCAGTCGCCGGGTGGTTCAGGTCGGAGCCTGTTTGATGATCGGTTTTGCGGTGTTCGGCAAGTTTGGCGCCTTGTTCACCGCGATCCCCCAGCCGATTGTGGGGGGGATGTATTGCGCGATGTTCGGAATGATCGCGTCGGTGGGACTGTCGAATTTGCAGTTCGTCAACCTGAACTCGGCCCGGAATCTCTTCATCCTTGGGTTCGCGTTTTTCATGGGGCTGTCCGTGCCGGAGTATTTTGGAAAACAAGAGCTGGTGGATGGATCGATGGTGTTCGTGAATCATTTCACGTTCTCGCCACAAGCCCTGGCTGGCGTGCTGAATACTCTTGGCCAGAACGGAATGGCGGTGGGTGCACTGGCTGCTTTGGTTCTTGACAACACGGTCCCCGGTACACCGCAAGAACGAGGCTTGACGAATTGGGTGCAAGCGGAAGAGTAGGTCAAGAATCCGAAAGCCCACCCGGCACATGATCGCGACCATCTTTCACCCGGGTATTCCAGGTATCCACCTCATCGCCTCGTCGTTCCTCGACCATTTCGATGCAGCCTTCCACCGGGCAAACGAAAGCGCAAAGGTTGCAGCCAACGCATTCTTCTTCCTCAACCCATGGAACTCGATGGGGAAGATCTGCCGGAGCACCCGCCTTCTCGGAGGGGTGAATACATTGGTGAGCGCCGTCGTGGCAGGCAACGATACAAAGCTGACACCCGATGCAAGTCTCACGATTGATCTTTGCCACCACATGGTGGTTGAGGTCGAGATCTCCCCATTCCTTGAAGGCGGGAAGGGCGGCGCCCACGAGACCATCTACCGTATTCATCCCCTTCTGGTCGAGGTAGTTTGAAAGCCCGTCGATCAGGTCTTCCGCGATTCTGAATCCATGATGCATGACGGCGGTACACACCTGGACGTTTGTTGCGCCCAGAGCCAGGAACTCCGCCGCATCGCGCCAGGTCTCGATCCCTCCGATTCCACTGATGGGGAGACTGAATTCGTTCGCTCTGGCGAGTTCCGCTACCATGCGAAGGGCGATGGGTTTTACGGCCGGGCCGCAATAGCCGCCGTGGCTGGAGGCATTTCCCACGCGAGGTAATGGAACCAGTCGATCAAGATCGACGCCGATCACACTTTGAATCGTGTTGATCAAGGAGACCGCGTGGGCTCCGGCTTTCTGGGCAGCAAAGGCGGGTTCGGTGATGTCCGTGATGTTGGGAGTCAGCTTGGCGATGACGGGTAGCTTGGTCGTCTCCATGACCCACGCCACCAGCTCCTGGAGAACCTTGGGTTCTTGACCGACCGCCGATCCCATTCCCCGCTCGCACATGCCGTGAGGACAGCCAAAGTTGAGTTCGAGTCCATCCGCATGACTATCTTCAACCCGGCGAATCATCTCTTCCCAATCGGCCCGGCTTTCCACCATCACCGAGGCAATCACCGCATGCTTGGGGTAGCGCTTTTTGACCTCGGAAATCTCTTTGAAGTTGACGGAAAGAGGGCGGTCGGTGATGAGTTCAATGTTGTTCAAACCCATGAGCTTGTGGCTTCCGTAGTTCACGGAGCCAAGGCGACTGGATACGTTGACGATCGGGTTTCCCAGAGTTTTCCAGACCGCGCCGCCCCAACCTGAATCGAAGGCCCGCATGACCTGATCACCGCTGTTTGCCGGGGGGCCGGAAGCCAACCAGAAAGGGTTTGGGCTCTCGATTCCGGCGAAGTTCGAAGTGAGGTCCGCCATCATCCGTTCTCCCTATCTGTTGACGTTGATCCGGTCTTTGGGGTTGAGCTGCTTCGAAGCTGAGCATCGATTGCTCTTGCTGCTCTTTGGCCTTCATCAACCGCATTGACGACTTCTTTTCCTCCGTTGCGAGCATCGCCGCCGGCGAAAACTTGAGGGTTTCCAGTGACGAAAGTCTGCGGATCGGCTTTGATACACCCATCCTCCGTGAGTTCGACGCCAGGAAATTCCTTGGCCAGTCCCCGCAGTTTGGATTGCCCGATCGCGACCACAACGAAATCACAAGGAAGATCCGCAAGTGCATCCTGTGTTGGTTTTCCGTCTTTCGTTCGGGCAAGGGAAAGGCCAAGAACATGACCCTTCTCTCGAAGAACTTCGCGAGGCGCAGCATTGGAGATCAATGTCACACCCTCTTCCTTTGCCGCCGACCACTCGTGGAGATAACCAGACATATCTTCTTCAGATCTTCGGTAGACAAGGTAAACGTGGGGAACTCCGAGTTTCCCAAGCTCTCTTGCTGCGTCAAGAGCTGTGTTGCCGCCTCCGATGACGACCGCGTTCTTCACCGGCGGGAGAGTATAGCCAGGTTCGGTCTTGAGTCGTCGGATCCAGGCAACGGCCCCCTGGACTCCTTCTCCGTCTTCACCCGGAATGTTGAGTTTTGAATCGCTACCAAGCCCGGGGCCGATGAAGATGAACTGGTGACGGTCGAGAAGCTCTTTTCCGGTGATAGTTCGTCCGACTTCAACTCCTGTTTGAAGATCGACCCCGAGTTTCAGAATGAAGGACACCTCGGCCAGACTCTCGTTCAGGTTCATCTTGTAAGGAGCGACGCCGGTGGTGTTCAGACCGCCTGGCAAAGGATCTCGTTCATAGAGAACCGTTTCGTGTCCGAGAAGAGAGAGAGTGCCGGCACAAGCCAGGGAAGCCGGGCCAGCGCCCACGAGCCCCACGGAAAAACCCGTTGGCGGGTTCCTGGGAAGAAGGTCTGGAGACGCCGCGTGATCCATGGCGTAGCGCTGCAATTTGCCGATGGTAATCGGAGGACGATTCCAGCCCACGTAAACGCAGGTCTCTTCGCAAAGAACCTCGACAGGGCAGACTCTTGCACAGCTTGCTGCCAGGAGATTGGCGTTGAGGATGGTTCTTGCCGACCCCTTGAGATTTCCAGTGGCGATCTTGCGAATGAACGTCGGGATGTCGATCGCCGTCGGACAGGAGGGGATGCACGGGGCATCATGGCAATAAAGGCAGCGCTGGGCCTCGACGAGGGCGTCCCCCGGATTCAGCGGAGCGTTCTTTTCCTCAAGCCCGGATTCAAGTCGATGAGGAGGAGCTTCAAAAATTGGGGAATCGCTCATGAGAGATCAGGAAGCTTCCATGGAGGTAAAGGACTCGGTGAGGATCTTCACCGCTTGATCAATTTCATCCGGCCCGACGGTCATGGGCGGAGAAATCCGGACCACATTTCCGGACATGCCGCCTTTGCCGATGAGGAGGCCTCGTTTCTTGGTTTCCTCGAAAAGCCGTCCGAGGGTTTTTGGGTCGGGTGTTCGATCCGAGGCCTTCTCGTCCACGACGATCTCGATGGCTTGCATCAGGCCCATGCCGCGCACGTCACCGATTTTGCTGGGGAACTTGCTCTGCAGAGCGCAGAGACCGTCTCGCAACCTGGCCCCCATTTCTTCCGAATTCTTGAGGAGCTTGTCGTTGTCGATCACATCCAGTGTGGCGTTGGCGGCGGCGCAAGAGATGGGATTACCCCCGAAGGTGGAGATCGTCGACGTCTTGAAGGAGTCGGCGATTTCCGGAGTGGCAATCGTTACCGCCAGGGGGAAGCCGTTGGCGATCCCCTTCGCCATGGTCATGATGTCAGGTTCGACATTATAGTGCTCGATCCCGAACATCT
>JAJDCM010000364.1 GCA_029260825.1 Planctomycetota bacterium
GAGCCGGAACACGCCGGTCTCCAGAGGAGTGCCGAGCAGCAAAGCGAACGGTGCTCGTTCATCCGTTGCCTCCAGCTGACGGTCAGCTGAAAAGATACGGACCGGTAGGTGGACCGGAAGTGGATCCTTCACAAATGGGTACGGATCAAGAGCGATCGTTCTCGCGTCGAGTCGCTGCCAGCTGATCGAGCATCGATCCTCCCAGCTCTGGCGCGGCACGTCATGAAGGTCAAGATCGGCCCTGTCGCTCAGGGTCAGGTACAGTGACATGGAGTCCATCAGCTGGAGGAGTCGCACATGTGCGTCAAGGTGCTGGGGGGAGAGAGCACCGGCCATTTTCGGGTCACGCCTCACTTGACGTTTCAAGCTCTCCTGTCGGGCTAACTGTTCCTCGAGAAAGCTACGGGTCACTTGCGGATCACCCACCAACCCGGCTGCAATCTCTGGCGCACCGAACACGAAGTGGCGTCGCGCCCGATTTACCTCGGGAGTCAGATCGTCAAACCCGGCGGCGTAGAGCCAGTAAGCGTGCAAGCTAACGAGCAACGCAGCATAGGGGTGAGGCGAGGCAAGCCTCTCGATTCCGATCCGCCAGCGGTCAAATCCGCCGGAGCGCCACGAGTCGAATTCGTTCTCTGCCGATGGTGCGGCAGCTTCACCGACACCAACGGGGAGCCCATCCAGGTCACTGATTCGCGGCATCGCCTCCCATTCCCACCATCCGTTGTCGTGTTCAGCGATCCCCAGAATGACCTCGTCTCGCCACCTCGTGGGGTCAGTCGCTCCGGGAAAGGAGCCAGGTCGTGCGAACCCGTTTGCACCACCCCAGTGCGCGGCAAGAAAACCACTGATCTGAGCATGATGGTGCTGCTGAATGAGCCAGACTTGATCCTGGATTCTTGTCTTGAGCATTTTCACTTCTCCTTTTCGAATGCGTACGCCTTGGTTCAGTACTGAGCGGTGAGGCTCCTGGCTGCGTGCGGAGGACGTTCTGCTTCATCGAATCCACTTGCGTCCAGGTGGCAGCTGCCTTCAGATCGAACAACTCTCTTGAAGCCAAGATACATCCGTCCTATCTTGACGTCAAGACAAATATCTTGACGTCAAGACAATGACCAGCAAAATGGGATCGTAAGAACCTCCTTTCAAATAGACTCCCGGGGGAAGGTCTGCTATGTTTGGTTCCGTGCATGGGCCTGACGCTGAAATACTCCCTGGGAGGTCAACTGCGTTGAGGTAGCCATCATAGGCGTCAATGCACCTTCCTACGCTTTCTCTTAAGACCTACCGACAGACGTCGAGTGGGTCTCAAAAAAACCATGAAAGGAGAGGTTTGAGATGAGCAGGCAACGTTCTTCCATCCCCATGCGGATCTTCCGGACGGCCCTCGCGGTCGGGATCTCCGCCGCGAGCCTGGTTGCCATTCCCGATCAGGCCGAGGCCCAGCCGCGCAGTGGAAATGGACGATCCGGGCCCGGATCGCGGTACGGGCACGAACCTGGCACCATGCCGTTTGACTTTTCGGAAAACTTCTACCGGGCCAACGGAATCGACCCCGACGGCTTGACCCTCCTCGTCACCGAGCGAGGGGGCGGATCCGGTGCGATCATCGAACGACAGGCTCCCCATCCGAGCCGGAGCAACGTACGGATCATCGCCACGAACGGAGGCTACGATGCAGGCGGCGCTCTCCTCTTCTACCCGGACCCTCCCGCATTCATGACCGTGGATGCGTTCATGGACAACGCGGCTGGTCAACGTGCCCGCGAACTCGCCGATGAGTTCCGCGCGTTCATTTTCCCGCGAAGTGACGGAGATCCGTTCTCCCCGGGACCGCCGAACCGACGTCAGGACAATATCTTCGACACGGGCCTCGGCTACCTCACCCACAATCCCCTCGGACTTTGGACCCTCCAGTTCGTCGCCTACACCGACGCGGCGATCAATGGCGGTACGCCCGAGCAAGATGCCCTGATGGCGGAAATCACAGCGCGCAACGGCCTCGATGAGGACGGAACCCCACTGATCCGTCGCAAACACGAGATATTCCTCCTGGAAGATGCCGAGCTGGTCACCCTCTATACGCGCAACAAGGAGACCTTTGAAAACGGCCCCCCGTGGGTGGTGTGACCGACCCTGATCGACCCCCGTGCGGGGTCCATCGCGTCGGATGCATTTCTCGTTCCCACCCTCGACCAGGAAGTGATTGACGGATTCAACTGTCTCCAAACGACCGGAGATTTCTGCGACCCGCGTCGCGTCGAGCTCCAGCCGTTCATTCAAGAGCTCCCACGGCTCGTCGACGCCGACATCGCCACCGACCGCTTCGGCAACTCGATTCTCCAGAACTCCTTGCCGAACCTCCCGTTCTCAAACTCCGGACGTCCCCATCAACGCTTCGACGATTTTCCTCCGCAAAAGCTCTACGAAGTGCACGTCCGCCTGTTCCCTCACAAGTTCCACCCCGACCTCACCCCGAGCATGATCTACGGCTATTCGGATCTGTCCCCGGGCCCGCTCTACAAGGCGCACTACGGCGCCCCAGTCGTCGTGCGCCAGTACAACGACCTCAACCCAGGAGGCGACGGGACCGGCTTCGGGATCCCCGAGACCATCACTCACCTCCACAACGGGCACACGCCCTCCGAGTCTGACGGATTCCCCGGCGACTTCTACCCCGGGCTCGCTTCGTTGACCCAAGACCCAGGTCCCGACGGGATGATGAACACCGGTGACGACATTGAAGTCGGCGCCGTCCATCCAGGCCCGGATTACATCATGGGTAACGGGGACGACTTCCTCACCGGCGCGAACGGTGAATTTCACGACCACCACTACCCGAATGTCCTGGCCGGCGGCGACCCGCGGGAAGCCCTGAACACCCTCTGGTACCACGATCACCGGGGCGATTTCACGGCCCAGAACGTCTATAAGGGGCTCGCGGGGATGTACCTTCTCTTCGACGAGGTCGACTCGGGCGATGAGAATGACACCAACCCCAACGCGCTCCGGTTGCCGAGTGGTGAATATGACGTGCCGATGGTGTTCGGAGACAAGTCATTCGACGACTCCCCTGACCATCAGCTCTACCTCGACGTCTTCAACTTCGACGGATTCCTGGGGAACCACGACACCATCAACGGGGCCGTTGATCCCTACATGGAAGTCTCTCGGCGCAAGTATCGCTTCCGCCTGTTGAACACCGGGCCGTCCAGGTTCTACCAGCTCGTCCTGAGCAACGGAGAGCATCTTGTGATGATTGCCAACGACGGCAACCTCCTCCCACGGCCAGTCCGGATGCCCGATGGCGTGAAGGTCACCCCGGCCGAACGAATGGACGTCGTCGTTGACTTCTCGGACGCCGAAATCGGCGACACGATTTACCTGGTTAACGTGATGGACCAATGGCACGGAGCTGGCCCCACGGGGATCATCCTGGATGCCGAAGATGGCGACCCCGTTCTCGAATTCCGGGTAACGGGTGACGCTCCCGATCCGAGCCGGCTCCCGAACCACCTTCGGTCGCGTCCCGACATTCTAGCCCACGAAGTCGAGAGAACCCGGATGTTCGAGTTCGACAACCAGACCAACGGCTGGACCATCAACGGCCGTCAGTTCGACGCCAACCGCGTGGACGAGATGGTACCGGTGGGCTCCACCGAAGAGTGGACGCTGCGAAATAACGCTGAGGACTGGGAGCACCCGGTCCACATTCACCTTGAAGAGCATCAAATCGTCTCTCGAAACGGCAAGAAGCCGCCTCGTCACGAGCGAGGTCGCAAAGACGTCACGGTCCTCGGACCGGGCGAGGAAATCGTGATCCGAATCCGGGTTCGTACCTGGACAGGTCGCTATCCTATCCACTGCCACAACACCGTTCACGAAGACCATGCGATGCTGATTCGCTGGGATGTCGTCGAGTAAGGTGACCCGTAGCACGGTCACCTCAACAACGAGGGCAACGACAAATGTCGAGCCCGAATGCAGTCATCAAGTCCCTGGGGTCGCAAAACGCGGCCCCAGGGGCCTCTTCGCCCGCCATTCCGATGAAGGCGCGGCCCTCGGAGAGAAATGCTCCCATGCAAAACACTTGCCCCTTCATTCCGCGGATTCCCACCGCGAAAAAAGAAAATACGAGCTTAAACCTCGTGCCGCGGCTCCTCGCGATCGTCGGCATCGTCGTCCCCTCGATCGTCCTTTCGGCCTGCACCCAGGGGACGACCGCGAACGCCTCTCCTGAGAACTCACCGGCCCAAGGCGAGATCGCAAAGAGTGATGGTGCTTCCGACGCGGCGCCGAACTCCGAGCCGGATTCGGAAATCGCAGGTCACGATGCACTCCCGGACCCTGCGATATCGGAAGACTCCAGCGGTAGGGAGTATGTCGATCGAGACTACAACCCGAATCTCCCTCCAGAGGGAGAGCGGACTCTGGACCCCTCGGCTTATTACGACCCGCCCACGGTGGATGCAAAACCTCCGAAGGCCTTCACCCTGAACCGCTCCACGCCGGACCTCCCCAACGTCCCCCTCGTCACCCACGAGGGGAAAGAAGTGAGATTCTATGACGACCTCGTCAAGGGGAAAATCGTCGTGATCAACTTCATGTACGCAACCTGCAAAGACACGTGACCCCTCACCACTGCGAACCTCGTGAAGGTTCGGGATAATCTGAAGGATCGCTTCGGCAAGGACATCTTCTTCATCTCCATCACCCTGCTCCCCGCCGAGGACTCTCCGATGGTTCTGCGTCGGTACGCCGAGAGCTACGGAATTCCCGACAAGCCGGGCTGGACTTTCGTCACCGGTCGTCCTCGGGATATCGAACTCCTGCGTAGACACCTCGGGTTTGCGTACATGGATCGCGAGCTGGACGCGGATCGGACGAATCACATCCGCCTCGTACTCGTCGGGAACGAGCCCTACCGCTGGTGGGGGACGCTCCCGGGAGCCGACATGGCCTCGAATCAAATCACCCAGTACATCAAGTGGATGGATCCAGGGACTTCCGGGATGAAGACCCCTCAGACAATCTTCACCAGCGAGACCACCCCGAAGACCAAGACCGACTCCGCGAAGGATTGAACAACGAATGTCCACCCGATTTAAACGAGGACTCTGGATCAGTGCTGTCGCCCTCGGAGTTCTCCTTCTCGGCTACGTTCTCCTCTCCGGCGACGACGGAGACAAACCGAAGAACCGGCTCGCCGCCAACTCGTCGAACGTGGCTTCTCAGGGGCCAGGCGGTGTCGCGGCTGAGGAGATCCGAAAGCCCTCCGACGACCCGGCTCAACCGAAGGAAGAGCCAGCCGAGCCCCCTGTGGAAGAGTTCGAGAGCGTCTTCGGAGAGATCGGCGACGACATTCCATGGAACGCCGGCGGGGAGAACGAACCCACAGTCGAAGACGTTCAGCAGTGGACCTGGCTACGGGATGATCTCAATCGCCTGATCGATAACACCCGTCCAAAGTCCCGACGGCGAGTTGAACCCGAGGAATTCAAGAAGCGATACATGACTGCAAGCCTCGAGTATCTCCAGCTCGATCGGGAGGAGCTGGACCAATTCGAGACTGCGGTTAAGTCCAGTCTGAAAACGATCGTAGAAGCTCGCGCCATCATGCAAACCGACCAGAGCAAGATCCGCTACGACGAGGAAGACACCAATTCCATCACCGCCTGGCGGAAGACCCAGAAGACCTTCCTCGAACAACAAGAAAAAGCAGCCGAAGCAATCGTAGCCTCCTTACCAGAGCGTCGACGGACCACTCTGATGCGGGAACAGGCGCTGCGGTGGATCGTTCGCTACGACTTCGGCATCCAGCACGCGAGCCGGGCTCCCAGCCGGTAGGAAGCGTCTTTGTCGAAGTACCCGAGCAATCGAACGTGCTCGAAAGCATCAAGTGACGACCTCTTCATGTCTCGAGGCCAAGAGACATACCTTGACATCAAGACACTGACCGGCAAGATGGAATCGCATGAACCATGTAGACAATGTCTTGGAGCAGTGGAATCGGGAGCGTCCGGACCTCAATGTCCTGCCGATGGGCCTCATCGGTCGGGTCAAGCGCCTCCACCAGCACCTGATGCGCGAGATGGAGAAAACGTTCGCCGAGCACGGCCTGAATCATGCCAGCTTCGATGTCCTGGCAACTCTACGACGATCAGGCGTCCCCTATCGCCTTTCTCCGAACGAGCTGATCGAAAGAACGATGGTGACTTCGGGGACGATGACCAACCGGATCGACCAGCTCGTCAAATCGGGCTATGTTGAACGGGTGGGTAATCCAAAGGACGGACGCAGCGTGCTGGTCGGGCTGAAAAAAAAGGGCCTCGCCGTGATCGAAGCCGCAGTGACCGACCATGTCGAGACCCAAGCAATGCTGACAGATCATCTCTCAACGAGTGAGTTTCAGCGTCTCGATCGCTTGCTGAAAACCTTCCTGATGAACCTGGAGAAGCCCGAGCAGGAATGAAGTTCGTGTCGCGACGCTGCCCTCAACGTCCCAAGATCCGAACTGGCACCCGGTTGGTCACGCTAAACCCCATGCCGCTCACTGCTCCCGTGTCCTCGATGAGGCCCTGCAGCTCCACGCGAAGGGGTCCGGCCACGCCTTCCTCCCGGATGAGAGTCCATGGCGCACGTGAAGGCGAAGCTGCACCCCCCTGGGGGAGCGTCCCGCAAACGATGGACGGAACCCCGCCGCGCAGGCAACGAATGGGTTGAGGGTTTTGACTCGGCTGAAACGGGGTGGGATGAGCGAGGCAACCCACGGGATCCTGACCCGGACCCAAGACCACCGGGTTGGTCCCCAGGCTCGGCCAAACCCACAGAACATACCTCGAGGAAAAAGGCCCTCCCGGAGGAGCCAGAAGCTTCACCTCGATCGGCCGACGGCTCGTCACGTTAACGGGTCCGGAGAACCCATTCACAAACAACACATCGGCTACTGGACCGGCGCCGAAATTGACATTCCCTGTATTGCAAATGTCTTCCACCGCACCAACCCGGACAGCACCATCATCCTGCGCAACCGTCCAGGTCAAAACGGAGTCGGCGGTGGTACCCGCGGGATAGGTCGCAAGGGGGAACCACCCCACGATTCCTGCCCCGGTGAACACGGAGGATCGAAACCACTGCTCGGCTCCGTTCGAGTAGTTCTGACCGAAAAACTGACCGTCAATCATTCCCCCGTCGGCCAAAGTATCGATGGACTCGGCTGCAATTCCGTCAATCACAATCGCCACGAAATCCGATCCACCCGAGTCGAGCCATAAGACCCGGCTGATCCGATCGTAGACCACGCGGAAAGTACCGTCACCTCCACCGCGAAGAGAGCTCGTAAACTTGTTGGCATTCCAATAAACGAAGTCACGAACATCAGAAAAACCGTCGGCGTCGAAGTCCCCTTTCCCCCAGCTCCGGCTCAAAGTGAACCGGAAGCTGTTCCAGATGAGGTAGTCCTGCTCGTCCACAAGACCATCGAGGTTGGCATCCCCGTACAGATATGGATTCCCACTGGGCAGGTTCACCGCGCCCGCAAGACGCAACCAATGATCAAGATCCCAAGCATCCACCGTACCGTCTTGACTGAGATCAAACGAAGGCGGATTGGTTGACGACAAAATCGCTCCGTAGAGAAGATCCAGGTCACTGAGCGCAAGCATTCCGTCGCTGTCAAAATCCGGAGAAGGCGCACCTCCAGCGTACGCTTCGTCGGGGCAGCTGAGCACGGATGCAACTATAAAGACGAGGGAAAGAAAATAGCGCTGTGGAGCCCTCATGGCGAAAACACTCTTCACTCGTTTCTCCTTGGTTTACTGGGTGTGAGCCAGGGGTGGGGAAAGTATTCCACCTTCAAAAGTGATAGACGAGACGATCACTATCTAGTGAAGCATTCTATCGCGGATTCCCGAGAAGAAGTCGATTTTCCTCCCCGAGCTGTACAAGAACCGATACGCCCGGAAATCACGTCTCGTTTTTCTGCATTGGACGTGGACGGGAGCGGCGGAGCAGATATCCTTTTCCCCGATCCTGAGCATTATTCCGTGGCGATTCTATGGAGCCAGGCCGGTCACGTTACACCCCTCCGCATCGCTGCCTCAGCGGACTCGAAGCACCGGCAGCTGTTCTCGCGGCCGATGTCGATAGTGACCTTGATCGGGACGTCCTGGTTCTTCAAGCCGGATTCCAGGCGGGCTCCAGCAGTAGGCGCCAGATCCATCTTGCCACCCTGTTCAACCGACAGGAATAGAGTTTTCGGGAGCAACATCGAGAAAAACACTATTTTTCCCGTTCCTTGTGAATCCCCCGCGCACTGGAGCCTATAGTTAGTTCTTGCCCCAAAAAAAACAACATGGAGTCCTCTGGTAATCAGACATGATCAAAACACTGCTCCTGCTCCTTAGCTTCTCCTTCCTTCAAGCACCCTCAACCGAAATACCTCAACTCGGCCTCAATGAGAAGATCTCGGGACAGATCACAGGGCAAGATCGGATCATCGAGACTGATCTCCTTGCGAAGACTCTGGCCTCGAACACACCAGCCAGAGGCGATCGATACCACTTCATCCCCCCGGAATCCGGGCTCTACTTCTTGAGAATCCGCTCCGCCTCCGTTCGGCCCCATGTCGTGCTCAGAAAGCCGACGGGTGAGGTCATCGCCGAAGATCGCAGTGGATTGCTCTTCCTTTTCCCCCGGGTGGTCGTCTACCTGGACGCCGGAAATCGGTATTTGATCGACGTAGCTTCTCCGTTTGGTCTGGAAGGTACCTATGAAGTATCGGTGGAGAAAGGGAGGCCAGAAACGACGCTTGATGACTTCCGCAAAGACGCCCTCAAAAACGCACAAGACTGGCTTCAGATCCCGGGGAAGAACCACGATGTCGCCCACGAGCAAATCGCACGACTGCTGGCTCCCACCAGACCCGAGGAAGCCATCGAGCACGCGCAGAACGCGGTCAATCTCCGGACCGAGCGACTGGGCGCTGCACATCCGGCATCCGCAGAATCTCTTCGAGCTCTTGCCAGCATTCTTCTAGCTCAAGGGAAATCAGAACCGGCCCGTCGTCATCTTCAACAAGCGATATCTCTTGACGAAGAGACGTTCGGACCCGGACATCCAGTCCTGGCGGAAGACATGGGGCTGATCGCAAGGTGCTACCAGAGCGAGCAAAACTTCAAACGGGCGCAGCATTTTTTTCAAAGCGCCATCGACATCAACAAAGAGGCCCTGGGCCATGAACATCCTGGCACAGGGTTATGGATCCTTGAACTTGGGTGGCTGTCCAAGCTTCAGGGAAATCTCGCCAAAGCACGCGACCTCATCGAGGAAGGGACGCGGATTCTCGAGAACACTCTCGGACCTGCCCACCCGGACACTGCCTTTGCCCTCAATGATCTCGGACTTGTTCGCAAGGAACAAAAGGACTATCAAGCAGCCCGTACAGCCTTTGAGCGAGCGCTAAAAATCCGAAGAGAAGTTCTCCCACCGCACCATCCACAGATTGCCGTGACCCTCGCAAACCTGGCTTTCGTCCTGAGGGATCTAGGAGACTCAAAAAAAGCCTGCGAGATGCTTGAGGACCTGGCTGATCTTCAGGAAAAGACGCTCGGGCCCGATCACACAACCCTCGCCTCCACACTCCACTCCTATGGGATTCTGCTCTATCAGTCTGGGGACTACGACGCGGCTCATCGTATGCACGCAAGAGCCCTCAAGATCCGCGAAGAAAAGCTCGGCCCGGAAGATCTTGACACGGCCATGAGCTCGCTCCAGCTCGGATGGGTTCTTGGTCTCATGGGCAAGTCCGAACAGGCGCGGCCGCTTGTTGAGCGAGCCATCACGATCCGAAAAAAGGCTCTCGGCTCCGATCATCCCGCGACAGCGCACGCTTTGAACGATCTCGGAATGATTCACATGGAGCGGTACGACTACCCGGCAGCCGCCTCCGCCTTTGCGCGAGCGCTCCGAATCAGGGAGAAAGTTTTGCCCCCCCTTGATATGAAGACGGCAACCACTCTCTTCAACCTTGCCTTTGTGTCGGAAGAACTGGGGCAGTCGTCGGAAGCTCGCTGGCTCGCCGAGAAAGCTCTCCGCATCCAGGAAGAGGTGCTTGGCCCCCTCAACTACACCACCACCAGAACCCTCGCTCTTCTTTCCAGAACATTCAAGAGTCTTGGAAACTACGCGAAAGCCCGATCCGTTTCCGAAAGAGTCTTGTCGATCCGGGAGAAGATGTACGGGCCGAACCATGCGAAACTCACGGTGCCCCTTTCCAGCCTCGCCGATATCAATTGGATCCTTGGGAAGAACGAAGAAGCACTTCCCCTGATCGAAAGAGCGATAACCATTTATGAAGCGACCGCTGAGGAAGACACACCGGGTTTTGCGTCCTGCCTCAATCAACTGTCTATCATCCTTCTGGAAGTGGGACAAATCGCCGAAGCCCGGGCCCCTCTCGAGAGAGCACTCGCGATGTACCGACGACTCGATGGTGACAGGTATTACCGAACAGCAGGGGCCCTGAACAACATGGGAGCATTACTCCTGAAGGAGGGAGAGTACGAGGCTGCCTATCAATACTTTCCGAAGGCATACCAGATCTGGGAAGAGACCCTGGGCCCGGATCATCCGATCACCGAGGAAAGCAGGACAAGAGTGGCGATGATCTTCGCTGACCAAGGAAAGCCGGAAGAGGCATGGAACCTCGTGACCCAATCACTTGAAAGTGTCCATAGCACGCTTGACCAGATGCTTCATTCCCTCACAGAATCCGAGCGCATACACGCGGCAAAACGAAGTCTCTCCACAATTGGCATGCGGCTTAGCATCGTTCATCAAATGGGAACCCAGGAAGCCATCGACCAGGCCTACCAATCGATTCTTGACTGGAAAGGTCAGATCTACCGATCCCTCGCAAGAGGCAGTGTTTCCTTTGCGGCCCCTTTGACCGAAAGAACGGAGGCGCTCCACGCCGAACTTAAAGGAGTTCGTTCCCTTCTCTCAAATGCGATTTATTCGGAGGGGCAAGATGGCGGCAGCACCCACCAAGTACACCTGAAGGAGCTCCGCGAGCAAAGGACTCGACTCGAGCTGGAACTACGAAGAGAGCTAGGTCCATCGGCTTCGAAACCCAGCGCAACTCCGGCCGAAGTGAGATCTGCACTCCCGAAATCATCAGCGCTCATTGACTTCTTCATTCATCCATTGCACGTCCCGGCCCCACGCGACAAAGATGGGAGGATTACCGGTGCTGGCCATTTCACCGAGCATCATCTTGTGGCTTGGATCCTGAAAAGTGACGGGGGGAACCTCATTCGTGTGGATCTCGGCCCGAGCGGATCGATCGAATCGGTCGTTTCGAATTTTCTGGAAGGCCTCGTCAAACACCGTGGACTTGCCATTCCGAAATCGACATCTATTGGAGAAGGCAGCAAGGACATTCGTGAATTGTTCTGGGTTCCTCTTGAAAAGCATCTGAAAAATATAGAAACCGTGCTTGTCTCTCCGGACGAATTCCTCGGGTCACTCCCTTTCGAAGTGATCCAGAAAGTTGATGGCTCCTTTCTCATCGAGCATCATGCTTTCGTCTATCTCCAAGATGCAGCATCGCTGGTTGACATGGGAACGAAACGATCCGATAACATCGATCGAGGCTTGCTTTGCGTGGGGAACGTTGACTATCGTCGCCCGGGCGATCTCTCCTGGCGAAAGAAGACCGAAGGAGGCGACAACCTCGTGACGAAGCTCCGGAGCCTCCCCGACTACTCTCGAGGATTCTCGGATCGATGGTATCGACTCCCCTGGACACTTTCCGAATGTGCTGCCGTCACCGATCTCCATGACGAGGTCTTCGGGGAATCCGCGGGTCAACTCTGGCTGAACGGGCGAGAGGCCACCGAGGAGCGGGTGAAAGCCGAGCTCCCGAGCTATCGAGTGGCGCACATTGCAACCCACGGTTTCTTTCAGCCAGAAGGTCTGCCGTCGATGTGGGAACAAGTGAAAGACACCGGATCGACGGATGGCTTTCGGATGCAGATGAGACCCGAGGAGCGTCTTCTTACCGGGATGTTGCCCGGACTACTTTCCGGCCTTGTCCTTGCGGGAGCGAACAAGGCTCCCGACGAAGGTCGGGAGGATGGATTCCTGACCGCTGAGGAACTCTCTTTTCTCGATCTAACCAACCTCGACCTGGTTGTCCTATCCGCTTGCGAAACCGCACTGGGTCGCGCTGAAGCTGGAGAGGGGATGCTCGGCCTTCGGCGCACCCTGAGGCAAGCCGGAGTGAAGACGGTGATCGGGTCCCTGTGGTCGGTTCAAGATGAATCCACCAGCGAGTTGATGCAAGATTTCTACCGCCGTCTCTGGATCGAGAAAAAGACCAAGCTGCAATCTCTCCGGGAAGCCCAGCTCGCCATGCTCAAGAAGAACCGGATCGAAAATGACGGCCAGGGGCTCCCCTCCACCTGGGGAGCGTTTGTCCTGGATGGGGAATGGTAGTTGGTTGAGAGATTCGAGACCAGGAAGCGTTCTTCGGCATCCTAGGCCTTCCCCTGCAAGCCCCGGACCTCGACCTCGATTCAGCGGTCTGGCTCCCGCGGATAAGACGAGAAGCCGCAATCACCGCCGGCATGAAGCCGTATGCCGGCAAGTACGGCTGCAAGAAGCCCTAGTCATACTCGGCGATGTCGGGAAGGCACGCCACTACGCGATCTACGCTTGCAGGAAACCCCAGCTCAAAGACGGGACTCAACCCCATTTCGGCGCGTGCCGCAACGACGGCATCCTTCACCGCAAAATAGACGGAAAGACCGAGTTGAACATTCGCCTCGCCGATACCTTTGGAACTGTGAATCCCGGATTCAATCGTCGGTCGATAGTTGAGAAGCTCGATGTCCCAATCGAGAGGGACATCGCCGCACGACGGAATCTTGTAGCCCGACACATTGTCGCTGATCAACCGCCCCCCACCGGAGTAAATCATTTCCTCCATGAGATAGTACCCCACCCCAAACATGAAACCCCCTTCAGCCTGTCCAATATCAAGGTGAGGGTTAAGGCTCTTACCGCAATCCTGAACGACCTTTGATTCGAGTATCCGGAAGCTCCCAGACAATACATCCACCTCGACAACGCTGAGAGCTGCTCCCCAAACAAAGAGGTAAGAAATATCTCCCTGCTGTTTTTGGTAATCATAGAAGAGTCGCGGAACCGTGTGGATCCCGGTCGCGGAGAGAGTCTCTCCCCTCAAGTACGCGGCATCCACTCGCTCCGTGAAACTCCCGCCGTGTGAAGCCAACCGCTTATTCAGGGCGGAGCAAGCTTTGACGATGGCTTCTCCGATCAAATCAGTCGCGACCATCGTTGTCGGCGGTGTGTTTGGGATCAACGCGGTCTGAGTATCGGTGACCACTACTTTGTTGAGTGATACACCCAGCGCGGTCGCCGCGACCTGGGCCATACGAGTATTGATCCCCTGCCCCATCTCAACGCCACTATGATTGACAGTTACGGTGCCGTCCCGGAGGACGTGAACCAGAGCGAGACCGCGGTTGATATCGTCCGACTCGATGAAACCCATGTTCCCCTTGCTGACGGTTGCAGCCAGACCGCGTTTCAGCCACTTGTTCTCGACATTGAACCGATCAACCTCTTTCCGCAGCCTGTCATGCCCCCCGTTTTCAAGCACGCGACTCCAGCACTTCATGGCTATGTCGTCCTTGATCTCACTGCGCGTGATCGTCCTGTCGCCCTTTCTGTAGAGATTGACGGTCCGAAGTTCGGTTGGATCGATTCCAAGGGCGCGGGCTCCATGATCCATGATCGTCTCGACGATCGCCGAAGACTGCGGTTTGCCGAAACCCCGGGTCGCAGTACACGAACCGAAGTTGGTCTTGAGGCATGTACCGTTCACCCGGACATTCTCAATCCGGTAGGCACTGTCCATCAAGAGCGTCGCCGTCTCTGCGATGTCCGCCGAGTAGTCGTTCGAGAATCCGCCGCTCAGAAAGAAATCGATATCGAGTGCCCGGATGCGGCCATTCTTATCAAAGCCGGCGTTGTAGGTTGCCTGAGCAGGACTTCTCCCGGGGCAATACGCCATGTCCTCCGCCCGGTCCAGCGTGAGCTTGACGGGTCGATTCACGTTTCGCGCGGCAAGCGCGCAGATTGCAGCGATCGGCCCGGCGCGGAGTTGCTTTCCTCCAAAACCTCCGCCCAGTCGACCAACGCTCACCTCCACCTGGTTGTTCGGGACATCCATCAGTCGTGACACATGATCTACCACGTCCGACGGACTCTGCGTCGACGAGTAGATCCTGAACCCACCCTCCCTCGGAATTGCGAGCGCATTTTGTGTCTCGAGATAGAAGTGACTCTGCCCGGGCAGCTCGACTCGGCCCTCGACGACCGAAGCGCTCGAGCTAAATCCTTCGTCAAGACTCCCTTGTTTGAGAAGGTAGCCTTCTGCGCGCCCATGAGTACTCTTCTTCTCGATGGCACGTTCAAAACTCAGAATCGGTTTCTCTTCACTCACCTCGACGGCTACGGCCCAGGCCTGCTCCCTTGCAACTTGCGCAGATTTTGCCACCAAAACGCCGACCGCCTGTCCGACGAAGTGAACACGTTCACTGGCGAGAACCTCCTCATCTTCGACGCGAAAACCAAAGAGATTCTTGCCTGGAATATCCTTCGCGCTGAGAAACGCGACCACATCGGGATGCTTCAACGCAGCTTCCGCATCAATCGAGAGGATCTTTCCACGCGCAACTGGCGACGTGACCAGGGAGCCAAAGAGACAGTTCGCCTCACTTCGATCGTTTGAGTAGAGCGCATCACCCGTGGCCTGGTTCTTCGCGGCGCGATGGGGAATGGCATGTCCCACCGCCCCGCTCGTGTGTTCCTCAAAAAGCGCGCGCGCCCGATGTGCGACTTCCGGATAGCGGGAGACGAGCGAGCGGTCGCGGTCTACCGAGCGCCCCAGGAACTCGGCTTGATATTGCCGATTCACCCGCAGGAGAGCGGCTTGTGCGAGTCGGCTCTGATAGTTTTGTAGCCGCGGCGGCAAACTGTTGGTGATCTTGGATGAAAGCTCGTCACGGAGAACGTGAAGAGACTCGGTAAGAACGTTGGAGTCCCAGACCTTGCCCTTGAGAAAGGCCTCCGTCTTCACCGCCCGAAGTCCCGGCGAGCCCAATCCGTCGAGACATAGGACAAAATCTCTCAGCGAGTGGTCGACGGTCGCCACCGCAAAACGAACTCCGGCGCTCATGAAGGTGATCGAGTCCATCCGGCGTCTGGAGTACTTGAAGTTGCTCACTCGTTCGTCAACGTCGGAAAACGGGACGGCTATCGACGTCAGAATTCCATGGGCCTTGGGGTCGAAATCGAGTTGACCCTCCGGATCGTATTGCTGAAGAAGTTCTTTGGTTTCCGCACCCTTGGAGGAACGAAAGGAGAGCGTCGCTCCCGACGCTACCCAAATCGGAATCAAATCAGAGTAGTGGTTGAAGTTTACAATGCCACCACCAACAGTAGCCACCGATCGAATCTGATGATTGCCGAGGAAGCGGCACTGACTCATCAGGGCCTTGAGGCTCGAGCTTCGCTTTTCATCAAGCGATGGAAGTCGCCGTTCCAGTTCTCGTGCAAGCTGTTGGATGGTGACGGCCGCTCCGATTTGAACCCCTTCATCGGTCCAGTCGATCTGATGCATCTGGGACACACGGTGGAGGAAGACGGTCTTTCGGTCCTCTTTGGGCCGGTAGCGATCCGTGTAACCAAGATCGGTGTTACCGGCCATGATCCGGGCAGTACCCCCTTCCACCTGAGCGAGTACCTCCGGAAGGGCAACGGGTTGTGCCCAGCTTGAAGCTCGCCCTGAAAACACCTCGGCGGTTGGCGCCTTCCTGAATTCGTCGGGAAAGACACGATCGAGAGTCTGGCAGGACTCCATGCGATCGCGCCACCGGATGGACTTCTCCTTGTACTCCGCGCTCTCTAGAGGATCGCTACAGAATACGGCGGCAGCATCCATGATCGGCCGGTATCCCGTGCACCGACAAAGATTTCCGTCAAAAACGTGTTCAAGGTCAGCCTTCTCGACACTTTCATCCTGTGCGAGTCGCGCCACGAGCGACATGATAAAGCCCGGCGTGCAAAATCCGCATTGACTCGCGCCCATCTCATAAAACGCTTCACTCACCGGGTGGAGTCCGCCAGTTGACAACTTCGTGAGACCCTCGACCGTGGTTACTTGCATCTGATGAACAAACGGGAGTGGAAGGAGACAGGAGGTGACCGATTGGTGATTCACCTTGCCGCTCAAATGATCCCAACGACTCAATACGGCCGTGCAGGCCCCGCAGCCTCCTTCACCACAGACCTGTTTACACCCGGTATAGCCCTGCGCTCTCAAGAACTGAAGGAGATTGAACTCAAGTTCCGGGCTGCCCTCAGACACAGAATAGATCCGCTGATTGATCGCGAACGTGAGCACAATTGGACCCCCTTAATAGCCATGAAAACTCGAGTGGGCAGCCGCTAGTCCGCAACAACCCCAACATCCAGCGCATGAATATTCTTGCGGTCACGGATATAAAGTGTGCGCTCAACAAGCGTCGGACAGGCGTAGAAATTTGCCCCGCCCACCAATTGAAACTGCGAATGAACGACCAAGTCCTTCGGCGAGGGAGTTGCAAGCGTGAGTGTGCCATCATCCTCCAGGATGAAGAGCTTTCCGTCTGCCAGCACGCAAGAGCCACCCTTGAATCCGCGTTTTTTCCAGAAGAGATTTCCTGTTTTCAGATCGAACCCGAGACTAGCAAGGTATATATTGCTACCATCTCGTACCGGATTGCTCAACCCGGCTTTCGTCTTCCGACTATACCACATCTCTTTTGGCACGGTTGTACCGTTCTCGCGTGTCAATCGAATCATCCGCCCACCCGAGCGGTCCTGCCCGGACGCGACGAACAATTTGTCGCCACCATCCCACATCGGCGTCATGATGTGACTACCCGGCTGCTCGAATGAGAGGCGCCACAACTCTTTTCCAGTGCTCGGATTGATCGCTGCGAGACCGCCAAAAATCAACGCCAAGATTTGATCCTGCCCTCCGTGCTTGATCAACGTCGGCGACGAGTCTCCCACGTAATATGGACCGCTTTCCCACAGAACGCTCCCGTCGGTCAGGCTCAGGGCAACGATCCCGCGATTCCTTCCGTCACCGGAGGGCATCGGACCTGTTAGCGAAAAATGGGAATCGGTCTTCCATGAATTGTCGTGTCGGTAGCCGAGCGGAACAATTAGCGACTTCTTGTATGCCAGCGGACTGCACGAATACC
Organism: Planctomycetota bacterium; assembly: GCA_029260825.1. Taxonomy (GTDB): domain Bacteria; phylum Planctomycetota; class JACOTG01; order JACOTG01; family JAJDCM01; genus JAJDCM01. Next base: position 17,343 of record JAJDCM010000364.1, read on the forward strand.
CGGTCCCCTCAACAAGCGGGCTCGATAATTCCGCAACCAGATCGCGCTTCCAGCGCACCTTGCCACTGGTTTTGTCGAGACAGTGCACGACAGCGTTCGTCCCGATCGCGTAAACACGGTCGCCCGAGAGAAGTGGAGTCGAGTAAGGGCCGTGACCAAATTCCGCAACAGGCTTGTGTAGTTTCGATTCGTACTCATGCTCCCACACCGTCTTGCCGGTAGAAGCATCTAACGCAACCACGATCTCCCGTTCGGACATGTAGCCCGGTCGATACATCGTGAACAGAAGGGTTCCATCAGAAACAATGGACGAATATCCATCGCCCAAGGGGCGACTCCAAAGACTCGGCGGTCCATCGGCAGGCCAGCTCGAAGCAAGGGTCGGGGAAGAAACTGAAAAATCGCGATTCGGCCCGCCCCACTGCTGCCAAGAATCCGCAACAGCCGAAAGACCAAAACATGACGCGACAAGAACCGCGGCAATGCCACGAAACCACCCAGGTGCTACCACTCGCATCTGACTTACTCCAATTCAAGGAAAACCCCTAGCCAAGACCACGCGCATTCGACCGCAGAACGACCAACCATACCAGGCTGTGAGCCCAAACAAAGTGGCGTCATGTCACCTTTTTGTAACGAATGCAGACAGTAGTCCGCGAGGGTCTGGAGGTTGCGGTCGGGTCGAGAGCTGGCGCGCGCACGAGCGGTCACTTGATACGCAACCCCGGCATCACTTCGAAGCGAAGCTCAAAAGGCGAAGTCCGCGTCGCGCGGCCTCGCCCTTTTTCTTCCGGAGAATCTGATCCTCCTTAATCAGCCCAACTCCCTGTGCAAACCAGCGGTGGATGGTAAGGCCAGGCTTCTGGTGCACCTGTGTCACGTGAACTGCCTGATAAACCCCGGCGGGAACCGAGATCTCTTCGACACCCACGACTTTCAACTGGGCACTAGACTGAGCTTTCTCCCCGTCGACGGAGATTTCACCCTTCCACTTCCACCTGGCATCAATGGAGACATTCCTCGGAAGCAGTTTCAAGGGAGGCTCAAACTCTACTCGCCACTGGAACGCGTCAAAATAAAAGAGGCGAGAACCATACCGAGACGCCTGATAAATGCTCTTCGTAAGGCCGTGCTTGTCCGACGGTCTCTTCCCAAAGACAAAGTCGTATGGAACCCTTCCCCGGCCCTCTACGAAACGAACATCCCCTCCATAACGTCGGGTATCAAGCCGAAACTCTACCTCCCCAGCAAAGACTTCGTACGACCATCGCGTCCCCTTCTCCATCGGCAGGTAGTCGATGGCGCTGCCGAGGTTCGTCTTTCGACTCGACTCCACGCCGAGAAGCGTAAGCAGCACAGACCCAATTAGCATCCATCTCATTCGAGCATTGTACCCATTCACCCCCGAAAAGATCTGTCAAACCGGCAATTGACCCCGCGAGCTGTCCTTGGTTCGAATTCGAATCGAGGATGAGTCCTTGAAAGTCCGACGAAATTGAGTTCCTGGGAAACATTCTATGACGGGCACACGTTGCCGGACCTGACATCGGTCGATTCTTCGGACAGCTCGAGGTCAGATTCCCCACATAGCAACAGTTGATGACGAAAGGACGAAAGCACCGCTCCCCGGTCAAAACTCGTGAGGTTCTCGGGGGTCCCGGGTAGAATAAAGCGGTGCAAAGGCAGGTCCCGCGCCGTGGGCTTCACGGCTCGCAAGTACCGAAGCAATATCCCTCATCGGGGTCATCTACAGGAGCCACCATGAGAAAGATCACCTCTCTCGCCGCCTTGATTCTCCTGCCCTTCTTGTTGCTCCAGCTCGGAGCGACCGGGATCACTGATGTGGAGGAGGTCCGAAGCAAGGCCTCCGGAGCATACAATGCACTCAATTTCTGGGGCGACTCCCGGGCCTATCCCGGGCGAGACATCCCCGACTCCGGGTTTTTCCGGGGATGGGAATACTCCAAAGTAGCTCTCAGAGAAGCTCCGGATCTTCGGGGCACTGGCGCGAGCTGGGAGGCCATCGGACCGAAGAATGGTGGAGGACGTACCCTTGCTGTTGCGTTCGATCCCCAGAATCCGAGCACGGTATATGCGGGAGCGGCGAGCGGTGGTCTCTGGCGAAGCACCACCGGCGGGGTCGGCGCAGCTGCGTGGCAACGGATCGATACCGGGCACCCCGTTCTTGGCGTTTCTACCATCGCTTTCGAGCCGGGAAACTCGAGCGTGATGTACATCGGTACCGGTGAAGTCTACAACCACCAGATGGCCGGAGATCTCGAGGCCGATCGGCGAACCCGAGGAAGTTACGGGATCGGAATCCTGAAGACGGTGGACGGAGGTGCGACCTGGACCAAGAGCCTTGATTGGTCGTACAACCAGCGCCACGGCGTGTGGGCGGTTCGGGTGGATCCTCTCGACAGCAACGTGGTGTGGGCGGCCACGACCGATGGGGTCTACAAGTCAACAAATGCCGGGGGGAGCTGGACTCAAAAACTCTCGGTTGTGATGGTCACGGACCTGGTCGTGCATCCGGCCACCCCGGACACGGTCCTTGCGGCGTGCGGCAACCTCGGAAGTCCGGGTCGCGGAATCTACCGCACCGTTGATGGCGGAGACAACTGGTCTCAGGTCACTGGCGGAGGGGTTCCCGCCGACTTTCTGGGAAAGGTCCAGTTCGGGGTGACGCCGGCCGACCCGGATGTGGTTTACGCGAGCATCGGTAACGGATATGATCCTCCATGCCAGGGGACCAATGACTACTTCACCTGGCTCTTGCGCTCGGATGACTTCGGGGCCACGCTCTCTCTCCGGAACACGACCGACTACTCGATGTGGCAGGGCTGGTACGCCCAGGATGTGGCGGTGAGTCCCGTGGATGCGGATACCATCATCTGCATCGGGATCGACATCTGGAAGTCGGTCGACGGAGGAAACACCCTCACTCAAAAGTCATTCTATCAGAATAACTTCACCGGCGACATTCCGCCGGGAGGGCCGGAAGGGCTTCCCAACTACTCCCATGCTGATCACCACGACGTGGTGTTTCATCCCACGGATGGAAACGTACTTTATGTAGGGAATGACGGTGGAGTGTTCCGGTCGACGGATGGCGGGGAAACCTATGCGGGCGCAAATGGAGGATACCAATCCCAGCAGTTCTATAACGGATCCTACTGCTCGGCGACGAACCCCGACCTGGCCATGGGCGGTCTTCAGGACAATGCCAGCGCGATCTACCGGGGAAACGGAAACTGGAGCCGGTTCATTTTTGGCGGCGACGGGGGGTGGTGCGGCATTGACCCGACAAACCCGAACATCGTCTACGCCACGGCTCAGTTCAGGTTCACCGCCCGGTCCACCGACGGAGGCCTGAACTTCTCCCAGATCAGCCCACCCGACCTTGGCGGGGAAGTCGCGTTCATGGCTCCTTTCGTCATTGCTCCCAACGATTCTTCCATTCTGTATCGAGGAAGTAGCTACCTGTTCAAATCATTCGACGGCGGCTCGAACTGGTTCGTCGGTCAAGGTGGAACGGAGATTGACGGCAATCCGTTGCTCCTGCTTGCGGTGGCTCCTCAGAATGACGACGTGGTCTACATGACCACGGTACCACTCGTCGGGCCGGCAAGAGTCCATCGAACTCTTGATGGAGGCTCCACGTTTACCGAGATCACCGGAAATCTTCCGGACCGCTATTCCGGTGACCTGGCAGTTGATCCGACCGACGAGGCCACGGTCTACCTGACCCTTTCCGGCTTCGGATCTTCCCATGTCTTCAGGTCGACGAACTACGGGTCGACCTGGACCGACATCGATCAGGGCATTCTCCCCGACGTTCCCACCACGGCAGTAGTCATCGATCCGGACTTTCCCGACCACATCTACGTTGGCAATGATATCGGAGTCTATTTCACTTCTGATCATGGATCCAACTGGACTCAGCTTGATCAGGGGCTTACCGAAGCGGTCCTGGTTCACGAGCTGAACATCTCTCCCTCCAATCGGAAGCTGCGGGCATTCACCCACGGAAGAGGCGTCTTTGAACGGGATCTAGAAGGTGCGATCCCTCCGCCGACCCTTACCGGTGTGAACCCTGCATCGGGCGCGGTTCGCGGTGGCAACGTGATCACCTTGACCGGGCAGAACTTCGGAAACGCGGATGTCTCCTTTGATGGGATCCTGGGGGATGTCCTGGGGATGAACACCGCTACAACGTTGATCGTGCAGGTTCCAGACGGCCTCGCTGAAGGTGATGTCGACGTCACCGTTTCTCAGGCAACGGGGCAGGACACCCTGGTCAATGGCTATACCTACACTCCCAACCCTGTCGCCATCGAGTGGTTCGGAAACCCCCGTCTAGGTTTCAACGTGAAGATCAACATCTTCGGGCCGGCCGGAAAAAGAGCCGGATTTGCCGTCGGGCCTCCGGGAACGATCGTCAGGCCGTGCTGCACGTTTTGCTTCGGCCGTCCCCTTGAGCTCGTGGTCCGTCCCAACGAGCTCACCCTCGGGGCGAACGGGCGAGCACAAGTGGTCCTTCCAGTAATGGGACAACTTTTCGATATCAAGCAGATCCAGGGTGTCGTGATCACTGATCAGGGAATCGAGCAGACAAACTGTGAGAGCTTTTCGATTCTTCCGTAGAAGAAATCCGGACTGGTGACGGAGGCAGGGGCGAAAAAGCGTGCGAGCTAGCGCTGGGTTTCGATTTGTCCGGATGACATTTTCGGGAGGGACAGCCCTTAGCTCTTCAAAGGTGAACATTTTTATTCACTCTCCCCCATCAGCGCCCTTGACATGCAAGCTACGACTTGCCTATTATGGGCAGATGGAGGCTTGTTGTGGACAACATATACCGAGCGCTGGCTGACCCGACAAGGCGGACCATCTTGGACGAACTGTGCAAACGCGAAGGCCAGACGCTCTTTGAGCTGTGTAGCCGGCTAGTGATGGCTCACGGGATCAGCTCTTCCCGACAGTCGATCTCTCAGCACCTCGCTGTCCTGGAAGACGCGGGATTGGTTATCACCGAGCGTCGAGGTAGGTCCAAGCTCCACTGGTTCGATGGCGCTCCACTGCGGGCCATCGTTATGCGCTGGCCGGTGCCGACGGACAGGAAGGAGAAATCATGAGAATCAACATCACGGGCGTCTTCGTCGATGACCAGCAGAAAGCGCTGCGTTTCTACACCGAGGTGCTCGGCTTCGAGAAGAAGAACGAAGTACCTCTCGGCGAGGATTTTTGGCTCACTGTCGTATCTGCGGAGGAACCGAACGGCACCGAGCTGCTTCTCGAACCGAACAAGCATCCGGCAGTGGAGCCCTTCACCTCAGCCTTGGTAGAGGATGGCATTCCTGCGACGTCGTTCGCGGTCACGGATGTGCAGGCCGAGTACGAGCGCTTGGCGTCGAAAGGCGTTCAGTTCACGCAACCACCTGTCGACCACGGGCCCGTCGTTACCGCTGTGTTTGACGACACGTGCGGAAACCTGATCCAGATCGCCGCCGAAAAGGGTTCAAAGTGACCAGCCCTCATCCTTCGATCCATTCTTCCGTGGCATCGGTGAGGACGCCGTTACCACGATGCCCATCAAATCGAACTTCCACCCAACATGAGGCCGCAACCCATGAGTGACACCTTTCTCCCGCGCGTCGGCGGAGTCATCAGCGCCGACATCGCCGTTCCCGAGCACGAACGTGAATTACGCTTCTACTCACGTATACTCAGCACGGGTGAGATCCCGCTCTGGCGCGAGGATCTGATGAACAACCTCGGCCAGCCGATCATCGGCTTGGGCGCGCGCAACGCGGAGTATGCTCATCTCCCGCTCCAATGGATGCCGCACATTCAAGTCGCCGATGTTGCCGCCAGTGTGGAGCGTGCTCTGGACCTGGGCGGGAAAGAGCTCATGCTCGATCCAAAAAACCAGTGGGCGGTGCTACTCGACCCGAATGGGGCGGCGTTCGGGATCATCCCGGTCGTTTCTGCTGACGCGCTCCCCCCAACTGAAGACGGATCACCGTACGACTCTACGACTCGTGCGGGACGCATCAGCTGGCTTAACTTGACGGTCTCCGACGCCTCGGCAACTCGTGACTTCTATCGACAGGTCGTTGACTGGTCGTCGCAGGACGTCGAGATGGAGGACACCAACGGGCGCTACGCCGACTACAACTTGCTTGGCGACGATGGTAATCCGGCGGCTGGGGTCTGCCATGCGCGCGGCGTGAACCTGGGTCTGCCACCAATCTGGATGATCTCCCTCCCCGTTGGCGACCTCGCCGAGAGTCTCCGTCGCGTACGGGAGGAAGGGGGCAAAGTTATCAAGGCGACGCAGGGGAGCGATGGGGAGTATACAGATGCGGTGGTTGAGGATCCGGTGGGTGCGTACGTGGCGTTGGTGCCGGGATAGGGAAGATGCAGCGGCCTAGCAAGGCGTTGCAGGTTACAGGTCGCATCGCGCACCACTTCGGACCGCGTTAAACAGATTAGGCGAATTAGCCGAGTGGGACGTGGTCTCCCTGGGACTCCAGCTGCTCGAGGACTCGATTCATTGCTAGTGAGGTCAGTCAAAAGTTCTGCACACAACTTCTGACTCACCCCACTACCTTCTATTACTCCTATTAACAAGACAGCATCCCATTCAAAGAGTGACTTCAGCCAACATCCGGATAGCCCTACCAAACAGTCCCACGCATTTTTCTCTGATTTTTACCGAGGAAAATCGTGCTCTCGTGTCCTTGAGGAAGAGACAAATGCAGCCGGTCCGAGACCGGGCACGCTACGCGCAAGTTTCATCAGAGAACACAGGAGTCCCTTCCATGTCGACTTTCTTCCACCGCTTTGCCGCAATCGCCCTCGCGGTCACCGTTCTCGGAATCCCAGGGATGGGACAGGTGACGCGAATGATGAGCATTTCCACCGGTGGAACCCCGGCTCGGGCCAACTGCTATGAATGCGAAGTCTCGGGAAACGGCCGTTTCGTCTGCTTTGAAACCGCAGCCAACCTGGGTGACGGCGGCCACGGAGCAGGAGAATGGATCTACTTGCGCGACCGTGAGGAACAGCAGACGATCTTCGTCGCGTTTGGCGGTGACCTGGACCGGAATTCAGTGGCCAACGATGGGGACGTGGCGTTCAGGTCGACGGAGGCTCTGGTAGCCGCCGACACAAACGCAGTGGCTGACATCTACGTCTGGGACCGCGCCACGGACACTCTCTCCCTCGTCAGCGTCGACTCCTTGGGGTCGCCAGGGAATGGCTCGAGTGGCTGTTCGCAGATCAGTCTGGATTCCCGCTATTTTGTGTATTCCAGCTCTGCGACCAACCTGGTTGCGGGAGACACCAACACCGACGTCGATATCTTCCGCCACGACCGTCAAACGGGAGAGACGATCCGAGTCAGCGTAGACAGTAACGGGAGCCAGGTACTCGGCAACTGCATCACTCCCGCGATCTCGGCCAACGGCCGATACGTCGCCTTCGGAAGCACCTCGACAACTCTCGTCGCGGGGGACACGAACGGCCAACGAGATCTCTTCCGGCACGACTGCGACACGAACGAAAACATCCTCGTGAGCCAGTCGACCGCAGGCGTCCAGGGCGATGCCGACGCGGGCTTCTCCGCAGCGATCTCGGAAGACGGTCAGACCCTCGTATTCCAGTCCAGCTCTGCGAACTTCGTGATCAACGACACCAACGGCGAAAACGACATCTTCGTCCGCTACGTAGCCACAGGGATCACCGAGCGTGTCAACGTCGACGCCGCCGGCATCGAGACGCCCGCCGGGAGCAGCAGCAGGGATCCCGACATCAGCGGCGACGGATCGACGGTGGTGTTCATCTCTACCGCCTCCATGCTCGTTCCGGGGGACAGCAACAACGGACAGGACGCGTTCGTCAAAGACGTGGCGACTGGTTCCATCGAGCTGGCAACGACGAACACGTACGGTGAACAGCAGGACTCCGCCTCCACGATGCTTGGCGTGCACGTTTCGACCGACGGGAACATCCTGGCATTCGATTCCGCCGCCTTGAACCTCCATCGGGAAACCCCGGACCGCCGGGGCCGCATCTTCTGGCGAAATCGCGCCTCTGCAGTCCAGGTCACTTCCGTGACGCCGGATCGCGCTGCAGGGAGTGGCGACCGTCAGGTCAACATTTTAGGCTCGGGGTTTACCAACGTAGCGGACACCGTGGTGTGGTTCGACCGGACCACTGACCTTGAGCGCTACGGCACCGTGCTCTCGGTGGAGCCTGATCGGATTGTGATCAGGACACCAAGTGGAGTTGTTGGATCCATGGACGACATCGTCGTCGAGTGTTCCGCAGGCGGAGGCGCTCTCCGAGACGGCTTCGAATATATCTCGAACGCCATCGACTCCCGGTTTGGCAACACGAACATCGCGGCGGGCACGCTCGAGGATGTGATCACGATCAACGGGAGCGCCGGCGTCGGCGACCAACGAATCGTTTGCATTCCGGTGGCAACGCCCTTCACGCTGGATGTCGCGGCACCTTCAAGCCGCACGACGGCAGGCTTCGTCCTCTATGCATTCCTCGGACAGCCTACGGTCTCAACGGCGACCCCACTCGGACAGGACCTTGGACGCTTCTCCTTTCCCCCCGTGTTTGCTGGCGGAAGTCCCATTGCGATCTGGAACAACCTCGGGCACTTCCCCCTCCTCGGAGACCCTGACTTCGCCAGCAGTCCAGCCCCAACCCAACTACTCAGCATTGGCGGCCTCAACCATCCGCGCACCGTAACCTTCCAGGCCATCATCCAAGACGATAACGCTCGAATCGCCGAGAACGCATCCATCAGTAATGCGGTTGTGCTGAAGGTGGAATAGAGAGGCCTGATTGGATCCTCCAGCGTTGACATCGCAAGGCATTTTGCACCAGGGATTTACAACTCGCCTGGAAGTGGCAGGATCAATGGTACCCAGCCCAGACTGGTTCCTGTACGGATTCGTTCGCAAGGAAGCCGTCATCTCCTCTCAGATCGAAGATCGAAGGGACCCAAGCGACACTCGAAGATGTCGTGACTTACGAAGTGACGCAGAAGTCGGACCGGCCAGCCGATGTGGAAGAGATCTGCAATTACGTAGACGCATTGACCATCGCCCGGAAGGAACTCTCGAGCCCGGAAGGCCTACCGCTATGTACACGTCTTTTGCGCACACTTCACGAAAGACTCAAGAAAGGCGCGCGAGTCAGCGAGAAGCAACCCGGAGTCATCCGGAAATCACAGAATTAAATCGGTGGTACCCGTCCTGGAAACGCAAGGTTTGTGCCTCCTCCCCACACGGAGGTTGGTGAGGCGCTTGCAGCGCTGGAAAAATGGATTCATAGCGACGATCCTCTTCCGCCCCTGGTAAGGGCTGGTCTTGCTCACGTACAGTTCGAAACGATCCATCCATTCCTGGATGGAAACGGTCGCATAGGACGCTTGCTGGTTTCTCTCTTGGTAGAGCACTGGAATCTCCTGCCTTCTCCACTCCTCTACCTCAGCCTTGGATTCAAGCGTCACCGGCAGGAGTATTATCGTCGATTGGACGCCGCAAGATCGGCCGGTGACTGGGAAGGATGGACGGCGTTCTTTCTCGATTGCGTTCGTGAGGCGGCAGATGACGGCGTGACCACGGCTCGTCGTTTGTTTGCCCTCGTCGGCACCGATCGCCGCAAGGTGTTCGATCACAAAACAGCCACAGTAACCTCGGCTCGCTTATTCGAACTCCTTCCAGAACATCCAATCCTCACTCTCGCCAAAACGAGGGAGTTACTGGGAGCAACGAAGCCAACCGTGGGAAAAGCCATGGAGACACTACGTAACGCCGGTGTTCTCGAAGAAATCACGGGAAAGAAAAGGGACTGCATTTACACTTATCGTGCCTATCTTGATGTTCTGGCCGAAGACACCGAAACAGTTCCTGGCTAGCATGCGATGCAGTCTCTTTCGCCAGCCAAACCAACTCCGTACTCCAAACCAAGGCGCGGCAATACCTCTCCTCCGGACATGATTGGCACGAAGAATGACGAAAGGACAACCCAAACAGTTGCCATCTCCCGAACATTCCCCGCAAACCTCGTGCTTGAGGAGCAAAACAGGGGAGCTTCACCGGTTTCTTGCGTTATCATTCATGCATGAGTAGCTGGTCGAACCTCAGAAAACTGATTCGCGAACGACTTCTGGCAGATCTCCAGAAGGCGGTGGATCTCCATTACACTGTCTACGAGGGAGGAGACGGCGTACGGAAAAATTGGCGCTTTTGGGTGACCCTTGAAGGAGAAGAAATATTCTCAACTGATTTCTGGGACTATTTCAAACCGGACGATGTGATCAAGCGTGAAGAAAAATTCGGTCGCACGGTTTATTATAATGAAGCGCGAAAACTTGGCGCACGTGGGGTCGATGATTTCTTGGAGGCGCTGAAGAGTTATCTAAACCTCTCGATTGAGGATGCTCGCACCTCGCATGAACCGATTATTCGCGCTCTCTCTATCATTGACAAGCGAACCGGAAAGAACGCCTTCGAAAAGGTCACAATTCCCCCCGGTGAACACGGCTTGGTAACGGCATTTTACGAGGTCCGACGAGAGCTGAAAAAATAACTCAGCAGTGGAGCGGAGAGAGCTTGCTGACTATGGCTGTCTGGCTGA